>NZ_JCANTQ010000010.1:0-470000 GCF_059568595.1 Lysobacter oryzae DSM 21044
AGGTGATCGGACGCAGCCTTGGAAGCCGAGTACGGCGAATTCGGCGCGAACGCGGTCGTTTCGGTGAACTTGCCGGTGTCGCCCAGCGTGCCGTACACCTCGTCGGTGGAGACGTGCAGGAAGCGGAAGGCATCGCGCGCCGGCGCGTCGAGCGATTTCCAGTAGTCGCGCGTCTTCTCCAGCAGGTTGAGCGTGCCCACGACATTCGTCTGCACGAACGCCGCGGGACCGTCGATGGAGCGGTCCACGTGGCTTTCGGCGGCGAAGTTGATCACGGCGTCCGGGCGGTGCTCGCGCAGCAGGCGTTCGACCAACTGCGCATCACCGATGTCGCCCTGCACGAAGACGTGGTCGGGATTGCCCTCCAGGGGCGACAGCGTGTCGCGATTGCCCGCGTAGGTCAGCAGGTCGAGGTTGACGACGCGCACCCCGCGCTGAACCGCCTCCAGGACGAAATTGCCGCCAATGAACCCGGCGCCACCGGTCACAAGCCAAGTTGCCACTCGAAACTCCCTTCAATTTCCAGACGATCCAGGTGCCGCAGCCATGCCGGCGCGGTGACGCGCCGGCAGGACGTTCTCAGAACGGAATGTCGTCGTCTGCGAAGTCGGCCCCGAAATCGCTCGCCTTGGCCGGCGCCTGCTCGCGGCGCGGTGCGCCACCCTGCGGCTGCGAGGGACGCGAGGGACGGGATTCGCCGCCGCCGAACTCGCGGCGCGGAGCCCCGCCCTCGGCGCCGCCGCCCAGCATCTGCATGTCGTCGGCGACGATGTCCGTGGTGTAGTGCTTGACGCCGTCCTTCTCGTACGAGCCGTACTCGAGGCGGCCCTCGATGTAGACCTGGCGCCCCTTGCGCAGGTATTCGCCGGCGATCTCGCCCAGCTTGCCGAACAGCTTGACGCGGTGCCATTCGGTCTTTTCCTGGGTATTGCCGTCACGGTCCTTGCGGACCGAAGTGGTCGCCAGGCTCAACGTCGTGATGGCCATGCCGCCCTGGGTGTACTTGGTTTCGGGGTCGTTGCCGAGGTTGCCGACCAGGATGACCTTGTTGATGCCACGTGCCATGGAGTTTGCGGTCCTTTGGAAGGAGATCCCCGCAATGGGGACCCCGGTAGGAGGAGATCGGGACGTCCGTTCCGGCTCGGAGCCGGCCGTGGAGCGGACGCATGCCATCACAGTATATCCGCCGCCCTGAAGCGATCAGGGCGCGGCGCGGGGGCGGGTAGGAAATCCCCGATCGGGGCAAACTGCCGGCCGCCCCTTCCGGGTCGGGAGGGAGCGGCCGTCAAGCCGGGACGCGTGAGCCCGGTCAGACGGAGGCGGTCATCGGCGCATCCGCACCCAGCCCGGCGTCCATCGCCCCCGGCTGGTGACGCGCGCGCCAGGACGAAGCTGTTTCCCCGTGCCAGGCCTTGAACTGGCGGGCGAAGCTGCACGGGTCGTGGAAGCCGCAGGCTTCGGCGAGTTCGGTGATCGACAGCTGGCTGTCGTGGAGGAGGTCACGTGCGCGCTGCATGCGCAGGCGCATCGATGCCTTCTGAAGGGTCTCGTGGTAGACCGCGTGGAAGGTCTTGGACAGCCACCAGCTGGAAAACCGGGTGAGCTCCATCAGGTCCTCGATCCGCAGCATGCGCTGCGGGTTGCCTTCCAGGCACAGCCGCGCCTTCTGAATGCGGGAGAAGATCCGCGTCTTGCGGTGGAAGGACCGGCCGGGGCAGCGCTCGATCATCTCCGCGAATGGCTCCTGCGCGGCCTGCCAGCACTTGAGCAGCGGCTTGAGCGAGCGCATCACCGCGGCGGCGCCGGCGTCATTGGGCAGCCTGGCGCACTGGCGCCACAGCCGCAGGGCGACCCGGCGTTCGGCCAGCGGCATCGAGCCGCGGCCTACCAGCAGCCCGCGGTCCGTCGGGTCCAGCGCGCCGTGCATGACGTCCGCCGGCAGGACGAGTGCGACCGCGAAGCCGTGGTTGTCGGTCTGGATTTCCGGCGCGGACCCCCGTTCCAGGGCGATCCAGTCGCCCGCCCGCAGGGTGAAGCTGCCCTCCAGCGCGGTGACCTGGGCGCTGCCCCGCAGCTGCAGCCAGAACGAGAACATCGTCGCCGGCGCGCGGACCCGTTCGGCGCGGGACACGGCCGTGAAGCGAACCGGCATGGCGGCGGCGCCCGCCGCTTGGGGGGACGGCATGCGCGCGTCGTGCGCGGTGACGAAGGTGTCGGGCATGGCGGGCTCCTGGACGAGGCGGACCTGACGATCGCTGGCGATACGCATTGCAGGGACTGGCGAGGATGTTTGTAGCGCCACCTGGTCTGGGATGCGCGAGGTATTCGGCGAGTTGCCCGAAAAGGCCGACCAGCAGCGGAAAAATCGACGAAACCGCCTTTTGCGCCGACGAAACAACCTCCGAGCGCGTCCTGCGCGCTCATGGGCATGGCGCTAGCGCGCAGCCGCCCGCACCAGCGTGCCGCTGCCCGTCCGTCCGGGTGGCGGCGGCCCGCTTGCATCGCGCGGCCGTCGCGGTTACATCACAGCGCCGGCACGAATCTCGTGGCCACTACCGAAGGTGCAATGACCAGTTCCCGCCAACGCGCCATCGAGGCCATCCCCGGCTTGCGCCGGCTCGACCCGCTCGGCCGTACCGTGCTCGCGCTGACGCTCGCCGTCTGGGCGATGCACTACGCCATGCGCACGATGCTCAGCCTGATGCCCGGCGACAGCTGGATCGAACCGGGCAGCCTCATGGCGCGCACCGTGGCCAGCACCCTGGGCATCGTCCTGTGCCTGGCGATCCACGCGGCGCTCAAGAAGGCCGACAGCAACCGCCCGTGGCGGCTGCTCGGCTACACCCTGGCCCTGAGCTTCCCGGCCGCGCTGCTGCTGACCTGGGCGGGCGAATACATCTTCCGCTACTTCACCGACTACTACGCGATGTATCCGGATCGCTGGATGTCGAGCATGGAACTGGGCGAGACCTACAAGGCCTACCAGTGGAATTTCTTCGCCTGGTGCGCGCTGTACGCCGCCGCGCGCAACAACGCCGAGGTGCGGCGCCGCGACCAGCAACTGGCCGCCGCCACCAATGCCGCGCAACAGGCGCAGCTGCTGGCGTTGCGCCTGCAGGTCAACCCGCACTTCCTGTTCAACACGCTCAACACCCTCGCCGGCCTGATCGTGCTGGGTCGCACCAGCGAGTCGGAGAAGATGGTGCTGAGCCTGTCGCGCTTCCTGCGCTACACCCTGTCGCGCACGCCCTCGCAACTGACCACGCTGGCGGACGAGGTCGGCATGCTGCGGCAATACCTGGAAATCGAAGCCGCGCGCTTCTCCGACCGCCTCAAGGTCACCTGGGACATCCCGCCGTCGTGCATGCAGGCCATGGTGCCGAGCCTGATCCTGCTGCCGCTGGTCGAAAACGCCTTGAAGTACGGGCTGGGCGGCTCCGATCGCCCGGTCGAGATCGCCATCGGCGCGCGCGCCGAACACGGCCAGCTGGTGCTCAGTGTCGAGGACGACGGCGGTAGCGTTCACGGCAATGCCGGCAGCGGGCTTGGCATCGGCCTGTCCAACGCCCGCCAGCGGCTCGCGGCCCTGTACGGCGACGACGCCCGCCTCGACAGCGCGCCGCTCGAGCACGGCTGGCGCAGCGTGATCCGGGTGCCGTTGCAGGAAGACCTGGCGCTGGATCCGGCGGCGTGATCCGGATCCTGCTCGCCGACGACGAGCCGATCGCGCTCGACCGCCTGGAGCTGGCCGTTGCCGGCATTCCCGACGCCGAACTTGTCGCCAAGGCGCGCAACGGCAAGGAAGCGCTGACCCTGATCCGCGAACTGAAACCGGACATCGCGGTGCTCGACATCCAGATGCCGGTAAAGGACGGTTTCGCCGCGATCGCCGAACTCAAGCCCGGCGAACACCTGCCGGAGATCATCTTCGTCACCGCCTACCAGGAGCACGCCGTGCGCGCATTCGAGGTGCACGCGGTGGACTACCTGCTCAAGCCGGTCTCGTTCGAGCGTTTCCGCGAAGCGGTGCGGCTGGCGCGCACCCGGCTGGAAGCGCGCGCCGCCGAGGTGCGCTTCGCCGAACTGCAGCAGCTGATCGCCAGCCTGCGCGCCTCGGGCACGCCCGAGAACGGCGCCGCCTACGAGCGCGAGTTCTGGGTGCGCACGCGCGACGGCATCGTGCGCGTCGCCGCCGACAACATCGAGGCCATCACCGCCGAGGGCGATTACGTGCTGCTGCACGTAGGCGGGAAGTCGCACCTGCTCAAGGAAACGATCAGCTCGCTGGCATCGCGGCTCGACCCTGCGGTCCACCTGCGCGTGCACCGTTCGACCATCGTCAACCTGCGCCAGGTCGCGAGCCTGCACCGGCGCGGTCCCAAGGGACTGTCGCTGACGCTGGCGTCGGGCGGCGACTACGCGATCGGCCCCAACTACGTGGAAACCGTGCTCAAGGTCGTCAACGCGCGACGCTGGCGCTGACCGGACCGTGGCCGCTTGCGCACGGCCCGTATAATCACGGGCTATGTCCGCCGATTCCTCCCTGCGCCCCGTCGCCACGCCACTGCCCGACCTCGCCGCCATCCAGGCCCTCGCCCGCGAGGACATGGCCGCGGTCGATGCGCTGATCCGCCACCGCCTCGCGTCGGACGTGGTGCTGATCAACCAGGTCGCCGAATACATCGTCGGCGCCGGCGGCAAGCGCCTGCGCCCGATGCTGCTGCTCCTGGCCGCGGGCGCGCTGGGGCATCGCGGTCCCGACGCGCACCAGCTCGCGGCCGTGGTCGAATTCATCCACACCGCGACCCTGCTACACGACGACGTGGTCGACGAATCCGACCTGCGCCGCGGCCGCAAGACCGCCAACGCCGTCTGGGGCAATGCCGCCAGCGTGCTGGTCGGCGACTTCCTGTACTCGCGCAGCTTCCAGCTGATGGTCGAACTCGACCGCATGGAAGTCATGCGCATCCTCGCCGACACCACCAACCGCATCGCCGAGGGCGAGGTGCTGCAGCTGCTGCACGTGCGCAACCCCGACACCGACGAGGCCGCGTACCTGCGCGTGATCGAGCGCAAGACCGCGGTGCTGTTCGCGGCGGCGACGCGCCTGGGCGCCCTCCTCTCGGGCGCCGATGCGGCTACCTGCGACGCGCTGCACGACTACGGCATGAACCTGGGCTACGCGTTCCAGATCGCCGACGACGTGCTCGATTACGCCTCGGATGCGGAAACCCTCGGCAAGAACCTCGGCGACGACCTCGCCGAAGGCAAGGCCACGCTGCCGCTCATCCACGCCATGCTGCACAGCGATGCCGACGTGCGCGGCCGCCTGCGCCACGCGGTCGAACACGGCGACACCGGCGCGCTGCCGGACGTGCTGCAGGCCATCCGCGCCACCGGCGGCCTGGAATACAGCCGCCAGCGCGCGTTCGAGTACGCGGATGCCGCCGGGCGTGCGCTGGAAGGGATCGCCGACAACAGCTACACGGCCGCGCTGCGGGGCCTGGCGCGCTACGCGGTCAACCGCGACCACTGAGCGCCGCGACACGCCGCGCCGCGACACGCCTGCCCTAGCGAAAACTTTCATCGCGCCGCAGCGCGCGACGAGGGTCAACTACGAGCCTTTTCCCCGCTCGCCCCGCCCTCACTTCACCCCGAACTTCTCCGCGAAGAAGTCATCCATCATGCGGAATGCGCGCGTCGCCGAACGCTCGTTGTAGCGGCAGTTGCCTTCCGCCTCCTCCGGCTCGGTGTAGCAGTGCACGGTGCCGCCGAAGTCGAGGAACTGCCAGTCCGCCTTCGCCTCGTTCATCTGCTTGACGAAGTTGCCGCGGTCCTCCGCGGTGACGTTGGCGTCGTCCGCGCCGTTGAGGACCAGCACGCTCGCCTTGATGCCTTCCGGCCCGGGTTTCGCGGAGGCCTTGAGGTTGCCGTGGAAGCTGACCACGCCGGCGACGTCGGCGCCGCTGCGGGCCAAGTCGAGCACCGCGCCGCCGCCGAAGCAGAAACCGATCGCGCCGATCCGCTGCGGGTCCAACGGCGCCTTGCCCTGCTGCTTGAGCACCTCCACCGCCTTGGCGACGCGCGCGGCCAGGCCTTCCGGCGCGGCGTAGGCGGACTGCAATGCCTTCATCGCCTCGCCATGGTCCTTGGGATGCACGCCCTTGCCGTACACGTCCGCGAGCAGGATCACGTACTTGTCGCCGGCGATGCGCTTGGCCTTCTCGACCGCGCCGGCATTGACCCCCATCCAGTTGGGCACCATCACCAGGCCCGGCCGCTTGCCCTTCGCTGCATCGTCGTAGACGACGTAGCCGGCGAACGACTGCTTGCCGATCGACCACTCCACCGGCCTGGCCTGCATGGCGGCAAAGGCAGGCACGCTGGAGACGAGCAACAGGGCGGCAACGGCAAGACGGCGCATGGCGGGCTCCTTAGGGGCGGTGGCGGAAGCGTAGGCAGCCCTGGTTCGAGCTGCGTGAAGCCGCGATGGTGCCAGCGCCGGAGCAAGGAGCCATGGCGCACGCTGGCGGCATTTGCCCGGGTCAGGCGATGCCCAGCCCCGGGATGGCGCTGATGCTCTCGGGATCGAAGCCGGCGAGCTCGGCGAAGTGGCGGCCGCGAGCGACGTAATCGCGGTACGCGCCGAAACTCGGCGCTCCAGGTGACAACAGCAGCACGCCATCGCCACCGAGCGCGCGCTCCGCCTGTTTCATCGCGTCGGCCAGATCGGTGGCGGCACCGAGCACGAAGCCGCGTTCGCGCGCCACCGGCGCGAGCAGGTCGTGGATGCGCGGCCCGTTCTGGCCCATGGTCACGATCGCCAACGGCGCGGAGGTCTGCATGGCCCTTGCGAACTCATCCCAGGGCAGACCGCGATCGTGTCCGCCGACCAGCAGGGCCACGCGCCGGCCGCGGAAGACACCCAGCGCGGCCAGGCTCGCGTGCGGCGTGGTGCTGATCGAATCGTTGACGTAGGTGATCCCGTCGCGCACGCCGATGGTCTGCAGGCGATTGGGCAAGGGACGGAAACCGGCGGCGTGCGGCGCCAGCGCGGCGGCGTCGAGCCCGAGCGCCTCGATCGCGGTGAGCACGGCGCAGAGGTTGCCGCGGTTATGGCGGCCCGGCAGCGGCAGCGGGATCGTGTCCATCACGAAGCGCTCGCCGCGATACAGCGCGTCCTCGCGCAGGTGCCAGCCGTCCTCGCGGCCGAACCAGCGCACCTCGCTGTCCGGCAGGTGCAGCGCGGACAGGATCGGATCGTCGGCATTGAGCACGGCGATCCGCGGCCTCGCCTCGGTAAGCAGGCGCAGCTTGTCGGCGACGTAGCGCTCGTGCGAGCCGTGCCAGTCGAGATGCTCCGGGAAGATGTTGAGCGCGACCGCGACGCCGGGGCGCGCCCCGCTCGCGGCGACGTCGCCGGTCTGGTAGCTGGACAGCTCGATCGCCCAGTACTCCGGTACGGGCGTCGGATCGAGCACTTCCAGCAGCGGCAATCCGATGTTGCCGGCCAGCGCAGTCGTGTGCCCGCCCGCGCGCAGCAGGTGTGCGAGCAGCGAGGTGGTCGTGCTCTTGCCCTTGGTGCCGGTGACGCACACGGCGTTGTCGACGCCGCCGGCGGCATCGGCGTGCTCGCCGAACCACAGCGCGGTGCCGCCGATGAAGCGCGTGCCCTGCGCGGCCGCGGCGAGGGCTTCGTCCTTGTAGGGACTGATGCCCGGCGACTTCACCACGATCTGATAGCCGCCCAGGCGCGCCGCATCCGCCTCGTTCTCGATGGTCAGCAGCGTGTCGCCGCTTGCGATCGCGTCGGCGGTCTCCTCGACATTGCAGAACAGCGTCAGCGGCAGCTGCGGCAGGCGCGCGCGGATCGCGTGGTAGGCGGCGCGGCCCTCGCGGCCCCAGCCCCAGAGCGCGACCCTGCGACCCTCGAGTTGCGCGATATCAAGCGGCGAACTGGGCACGCAGGCGTTCCCACAGTTTGGCCGGGATGCGGTGCTCGTCATCGATCACCAGCAGCGGCTCGATGCGCAGTTCCGCGTCATTGAGCTGGGGCCGGATCTCGCGCGCGAAGCGTTCGACCAGCGCGTCCTCGCGCCATTCGGGCCGGCTGCCCAGCGCCGCCATCGCCGCGCGCGACTCGCGGCCCTCGCCGACGCATTCGAACGGCTTGTGGTCCTGGAATTCCAGCAGCGCGTCATACCCGGCCGTCTGCGCGGGATCGTCGAGCAGGTTGCGGCCGAAGATGCCGACCAGGCGCGGCTTGGGCATGAACGGCGCCAGCGCGAGGAACACGAAGTGGCACTTCGGGCACACGCCGCACCAGCGGTTGGCCGGGCGTTCGCCGAGGATGTGGAAGTTGCGGTTGCAGCTGGAGAAGTGCGCGTCGTAGCGGTCGGTCCTGGCGAACTGCCGGGCCACGGCGAGCTCGCTGAGCGGACGCAGCAAGGAGTAGTAGTGCAGGTCGGCGGCGATCTCGCGCTGCACGTAGTCGCCGAAGGCCGACTCGCAGGCCCAGCCCTTCGACCACTGGTGGTTCACCTCGCCGGTACCCTCGATCATGCTGCCGTAGCTGGCCGAGCGTTCGTTGGAGAACACCACTTGGTCGACGCCGAGCAGGACCGCGGCGAACACCATGATCGCCGAGTTCAGTACGGTGACCGGGATGTGCCCGTTCCAGGCGCCTTCGCGGTTGTAGTCGAACAGTTGCGGGGCGAGCGCGCGACCCAGGTTGAGCGTCGGCAGCCCGGTGCGTTCGGCGCAGGCCTTGATCAGTTGCGAACCGCCGATCCAGGTGACGGTCTGCTCGACGCCGAGCGCGCGCAGGGCCTCGATGCTGACCAGCGAATCCTTGCCACCGCCGATCGCGACCAGCGCCTGCTCGCGCAGGCCGAGCGCCGGTGCCGCGGCACGCGGCGTGGCCTCGCTCGGGAAACGGATCCTGCCGTGCAGGTTGAGGCCGTTGCGGTAGGCGAACTCGCCCAGGCCGTTTACGTAGATCAGCTCCAGCATCGCCGCGGTGCCGGCGTCGATCGCGTACGACTCGATGCGGATGTCCTGCGGCACGGCGGCCTTGTAGTAGCTCACGCCGGCGATCAGGTGCAGCAGCTGCAAGGCGCGCTGCGCGGCCGCCGCGCGTTCGCCTTCGAGTTCGAAGGGCGCACCGGGCACGGTGATCGTCTCGATCAGCTCGGGGCCGTCGTCGAAGGCGTACACCAGTTGCGCAATGCCGGTCGCCGCATCGAACGTGCAACGCACGAAGCGGAAGGCCTTGATCGCGTCGCGTTGGAATTTCCAGTCAGTCATTTCGGAACCATCGTGGGGCGGGCCGGGGCCCGCCGTTGGAACATCGTCATCGCCGTGGCGGGCCAGCCCGCCTTACAGCACGTCCTCGGCCGGCAGGGCCCGCAGGTTGTAGGTGTTCGCCATTGCCATGCCGTAGGCGCCGGCGTCGGCAACCAGCAGCACGTCGCCTTCGCTCGTCGCCACGGGCAGCAGCCGGCTGCGGCCGAGCACGTCGCCGCTTTCGCAGATCGGGCCGACCACGTCGAAGGCCGCGGTCGCCTCGTCGTCCAGCCGCGTGAGGTTGTGGATCGCGTGGTAGGCCTCGTACATCGCCGGACGCACCAGCGCGTTCATGCCGGCATCGGCGCCGACGCGACGCACGCCATCCTTCTCCACGACCTGGGTCACGCCCAGCAGCAGCACGCCCGCCTCGGCGACGAGGTAGCGCCCCGGCTCGACCACCAGGCCGTAGCGCGGGTACGCCGACTTGATCTCGTCCAGGCCCGCGCGCCAGGTCGCGAGGTCGAAATCCTGCGCATCGGGCGTGTACGGAATCGGCAGGCCGCCACCGATGTCGATGGTCTCGACCGTGCCGACGTTGTCGGCGAGCCCCGCCAGCTCGGCGTACACGCCGCGCCAGTGCCGCGGATCGTCGATGCCGCTGCCCAGGTGCGCGTGCAGGCCGCTGATGCGCACGCCGAGCTTGCGCGCCTCCGCCAGGAAGGCGTCGAAGCGCGCGACCGGCAGGCCGAACTTCGCGGCGACGCCGCCGGTCTTCACCTTCTCGTGGTGGCCTTCGCCGTGACCGAGGTCGAGGCGCAGCCACAGCGTGCGGTCGCGGAACGTCTCCGGCCAGCGCTGCAGGGCCTCGACGTTGTCGAGCGTGACGGTGACGCCGCGCGCGAACGCCGCTTCGTACTCGCGGCGCGGCGCGAAGCTGGGCGTGAACAGCACGCGCTGCGGCGACAGGTTCGGCACCGTGGCGAAGACGTGGTCGAGTTCGGCCTGCGACACGCATTCCAGGCCGAGGCCCTCGCCCACCAGCGTGCGCAGGATGTCCGGGTTCGCGTTCGCCTTGATCGCGTAGAAGCAGCGATCGATGGCCGGCACCGACAGCAGGTTGCGGGCGCGCTCGCGCACGGTCGCCAGGTTGTAGGCGTAACGCGGCGTGCCCGCCTGTGCGTGCTGCAGCAGGGTCGCGCGCGCGTCCACCCACCAGGCCGGTGCGCGCTCGGCCTTGCCGTGCGCGATCTCGCGCCAGCTCGGCCCGAACACCGTGGCGTCCAGCACCGGCATCGCGCCGCCGCGGATCAGCTCCGCGTGCAGTTGCGGCAGCATGCCGTCGGCATCGGCCTCGTCGATGACGAAGGTCAGGTTGAGGTCGTTGGACGACTGCGAGATCAGGTGCACGCGCTCGCGCCCGAACGTCGCCCAGATGTCCGACAGCTTGTGCAGCAGCG
The DNA here is from genome assembly GCF_059568595.1 of Lysobacter oryzae DSM 21044. Taxonomy (NCBI): domain Bacteria; kingdom Pseudomonadati; phylum Pseudomonadota; class Gammaproteobacteria; order Lysobacterales; family Lysobacteraceae; genus Lysobacter; species Lysobacter oryzae. The sequence goes on from NZ_JCANTQ010000010.1 coordinate 10,746, forward strand.
AGCGCATGCCGCGGCCGACCAGGGTGATCGCCGCGCACGGCGCGATCACCTTGACCCGGCAGATCTCGGCCAGGTCGGCGCTGAGCGCTTCGAGCACGTTGGAAGTGACGAGGTTCTCGCTGGGATCCAGCGACACCGTGACGTTGGTTTCCGACGAACCGATGAGGTCGACCGAGAGGCCATGGCGCTTGAAGCGCTCGAACACGTCGGCGAGGAAGCCGACCTGCTGCCACATGCCGATGCTTTCCATCGACACCAGCACGATGCCGTTGCGGCGGCTGATCGCCTTCACCCCCGGCACGGTCGCGGCCGACGCATCGATGCGCGTGCCCGGCAGGTCGAAGCGCTCGGTGTCGAGGATCGCCATCGGCACGCCCGCGTCGCGGCACGGCGCGATCGAGCGCGGGTGCAGCACCTTGGCGCCGGTGGTCGCGATTTCCTGCGCTTCGGCGTAGTCCAGGCGCGTGAGCAGGCGCGCATCGGGCACGTCGCGCGGATTGGCGGTGAACATGCCCGGCACGTCGGTCCAGATCTCCACGCGCCTGGCCTTGAGCAGCGCGCCGAAGTACGCCGCCGACGTATCCGAGCCACCGCGGCCGAGGATCGCGGTGCCGCCATCGCCATGCCGGGCGATGAAGCCCTGGGTGAGCAGCATCGGCGCAGGCTGCCGGGCGAAGCGCTCGACGAAGCCCGCATCGCCGCTGTGGCGGCAGTTCACCGCCAGGCGCTGCGCCCATGGGCTCGCATTGGGCAGCGACACCGCATCGAGCCACTGCCGTGCGTCGCACCAGCCGAAGTCGTGGCCCTGCGTGCGCAGGTAGGCCGCGCCGAGCGTCGAGGACAGCAGCTCGCCCTGCGCCAGCACCTCGGCCTGCCAGTCCAGCGTGCGCTGTGCGGCGCGCGGGTCGGTCGCCAGCGCCTGCAGCGCGGCGAGGCGCTCGCCCAGCACCGCGTCGGCATCGAGGTCGAGTTCGGCACAGAACGCACGATGGCGTTCGACCAGCGCGGCGACGCGGGCGGCGATGTCGTCACCGTTCGCTATCGCCTGCAGCTCGTTGGTCACGCCCGAGAGCGCGGACACCACCACCAGCACGCGCGCGCCGTCCTCGGCCATGCGTTTGGAAGCGAGGCGTCCGATGGTGTCCCAACGATTGCGGCGCGATACGGAGGTTCCGCCGAACTTGAGTACAACCCAGGGATGCGCTCCCGCTGTCACTGATGTGTGTCCTTGTCTTGGTGATGAGGAAAGAAAATGTCCATGCGCCGCCGCGGACCTCTAGAATCCGGCCCTGGCCCACGCCGCGCACGAAACCGCAATTCTAGTCGAAGCGCCCGGCCCCTTCCCCCACTGGACCCGTGCCCTGCGGGTTCCAACCAGAATCCCCCACATGAAACGTCGTTATCTGCAGTTGGACGTCTTCGCCGGCAATCCGGGCGATGGCAACCCCCTGGCCGTCGTACTTGACGCGCAGGGCCTGGACGATGCCGCCATGCAGGCCATCGCCAAGTGGACGCGCCTGCCGGAAACGACTTTCGTCTTCCCGCCCACCCAGCCCGGTGCGAGCTACCGCATCCGCATGTTCAGCCCGCGCCGCGAAGTGCCCTTCGCCGGGCATCCGAGCGTCGGCACCGCCCACGCGGTCCTCGAGGCCGGGCTGGCTACGCCCCGCGACGGCCTGCTGCACCAGGAAGGCATTGCCGGGGTGCTCCCGCTGCAGGTGGTCGGCGAGGGGCGCACGCGCACGATCGCGGTGCGCACGCCGCGCGCCCGGGTGGTGGAGGTCGCCTCTGCCGACGACCCGCGCCTGGCGCCAGCACTGCGCGGCCTGCGACTGGGCACGTTGCCGCCGGTGCTGATGGACGGCGGGCGCCGCTGGTGGCTGGCGGAGATCGCCGACGAAACCGCCCTGCGCGCCGCCACGCCCAACTGGGATGCGATCGCAGAATTGGCGCTGGCCACCGAAGCGATGGGCCTGTTCGTCTACGCCCGCAGCACCGACCCCGTCTACTACTACGCCGTGCGCGCGTTCGTGGGCGCGCCGGCGCGCTTCGAGGATGCGGCTTCGGGCGCGGCCAACGCCACGCTGGCGGCCTGGCTGGCGTCGCGCAATGCCCTGCCCAATGCCGAGGGTCGCTACCGCATCAGCCAGGGCCGCGAAGTCGGCCATGACGCGATCATCGATCTGCACGTTGACGCCGAGGGCGAGGTCTGGTCCGGCGGCCGCGTCTGCGACGTGGTAACGGGCCACATCGACTGGCCCGCCCGCGACTGAACTCGCCAGCGACAGGGCACAAGCCGCGCGGGCGGCCCACGAAACCACAAGCCTCGGGCGTCTGACGCTGCACGCCACCAACGCCGTTCACATGCAGGAAACTCCCATGACCCAACTCGCCAACAAGGTCGTCTGGATCACCGGCGCTTCCAGCGGCATCGGCGAGGCCCTGGCGAAGCTGGCGGCGCAACGCGGGGCCAGACTGGTGCTGTCCTCGCGCCGCGCCACCGAACTTGAACGCGTGCGCCAGGCCTGCCCGCGCCCGGATGAAGTCGCCGTGCTCCCGGTCGACCTCGCCGACTTCGGCGACGCCGATGTGCTCGCCGCGGCGGCCGCCCGCTTCTTCGGCCCGATCGACGTGCTGGTGAACAACGCCGGCATTTCCCAGCGCACCGCGATGCTCGACACCACGATGCCGGCCTACCGCCAGTTGATGGAGATCGACCTGTTCGCACCGATCGCCCTGACCAAGGCGCTGGCGCCCGGCTGGGTCGCGGGCGGCGGCGGCCACGTCGTCGTCGTGAGTTCCGTGTTCGGCACCATCGCCATGGCGCGGCGCACCGGCTATGCCGCGGCCAAGCATGCGCTGCATGGCTTCTTCGACAGCGCGCGCATCGAACTCGGCCATCGCGGGGTGAAGTTCACCCTCGCCTGCCCCGGCTTCGTGCGCACCAACGTGTCGGTGAATGCGCTGGGTCCCGGTGGCCTGCCCAATGGCAAGTCGGACCACGACATCGACGCCGGCATGGACCCGCGGGTCTGCGCCGAGAAGATCTGGCGGGCGGTCGAGGCAGATCGTTACGAGGTCACCATCGCCGGCATCGAGCGTGTCGCGGTGCTGATCAAGCGCTTCCTGCCGTTGCGCTGGTACACGGCGTTTGCGCGGCGATTGAAGATCAACTGAGAAACAGGAAGGGGCCCCGCGGGGCCCCTTTCCGTCCGACGCGTCGGGTCACTCCGCCCGCACATCCACGCGCACGCGGATGCGGTCGCCGGGGTGGTAGTTGGTACGGGTGGTGTACTGGTGGCCAGCGTACTCGTAGGTCACGTCGTACGCGTTCACCGAGCGGTCGTTGCTGCTGTAGTAGCCGCTGCCGGCGGGCTGCGGATCGCACACCGTCACCGTGCCGACGCGGTCGGGCACGCGCTCGCGCTGGCGCTGGCGCTGCTCGTAGATCTGCCGGCCGGCCATGCCGCCGACCATCGAACCGATCGCCGAAGTCGCGTAGCGCGCGCTGCCGCCACCGACCTGGCTGCCGACCGCCGCACCGATGATGCCGCCCACCACGGTCGCCACGGTGGCGCCGGTCTGGGTGCCGCCGCTGCGGCGGCGGTAGTTGCCGTACTGGTCGTAGTAGCCGTCGCGATCGTTCCCGTAGCCGTTGCCGGCGTAGTAGCCGTCGTTGCGGTAGTACCCGTCGTTGTAGCCGTCATTGCGGTAGGTGCCGCCGCCGCCGCGCACGTAGCTGTTGCGCTGGTAGCAGCGCTGCGATTGCGAGGTCGGATACGCCGAGCCGTAGCGCGAATCCAGCACCGGATCGACCCGGATCACGCGGGCGTAGTCGTAGCGGACGTTGGCGTCCTGCACGTAGGTCGGCGCGGAGCTGTACGGCGTTGAACGATAGGTCTGCGCCGAGGCGAGGCCGGTGGTCGCCGCGAGGCACAGCGCCAGGGTGGAAACGGTCAGACGCTTCATGTGAAGAACTCCGCAACGCCGGATGGCGTGCGCGGATCGTGGGTCGGGGGCGGGCAATACAGGCTGAACCCAGCCGGCTCCACGGCTACGGTTTACCTCGCCGACAGCCAGGCCACGACCTGCTCCGCCAGGGCCGCCGCGCCGCGCCCGAGCAGGGGGCCGACATGGCTGGGCGAAGCCGCTTCGATCAGGTCCGCGCCCCAGTCCGCCGCGAGGCTGCGAGTCGTCGCCGGCGGTACATCCTCGTCGGCGGTCGAGACGACGCATAGCACGGGGCAGCGCGGCCGCGCGACATCGATTCCGGCATGCACGGCGCGCAACACCGCGCCGGATTCGTCGCGCCAACGCGCGAAGGCGAACAGCGCCGTTGCCTCGTCGGCATCGGGCAAGGCGCGACGCGTCGATGCCAGCCGCGCATCGCGCCGCCACGGCACCAGCGCAGGCCATTCGCGCGCCGGCAGCGCCTGCGCCCACGGCGCCGGTGGCAAGGGATTCACCAGCACCAGCGCGTCGGCGTCCTCCGCGCACTGCGCCGCCAGCAGCCCGCCCAGGCTGGCGCCGATCAATGCACGCGGCCGGGGCAACGCCAAGAGCGTGGCGAGCGCCTGCCGCCGGTAGTCATCGAGGGTCGTGGCCGCCAGTCCGTCCGCTGCCGGCTGCAGGTCCGGCGTGGACACGTCGATGCGCGCCGCGGTGAGCACGCCGCGCCACAGGTTCCATTCCCAGCCGCCGCCGCCCGCCCCGTGCAGCAGGAGCGCGTGCCCGATCCGCGGTCGCACGCGCGCCGGACTCAGCCCTGTAGCGTCGCCGACAGCGTCACCGGGACCGACAGCGCGCGCGAGATCACGCAGCCGGCCTTGGCGGCCTCGGCGATCTGCTGGAACTGGTCGGCTGTGATGCCCGGCACCTTGGCGTTCACGATCAGGTTGACGCCGGTGATGGTCGGGCCCGGATCCATGCCGGGATCCATGGTGGCCTCGGCGCGGGTTTCGATCTTGTCCGGGGTGAAGCCGGACTTGCCCAGCGTCGCCGACAACGCCATCGAGAAGCAGCCCGCGTGCGCCGCGGCCAGCAGCTCCTCCGGATTGGTGCCCTTCTCGTCGCCGAAGCGGGTCTTGAACGAGTAGTTCTGGTTGGCGAACAGGCCGCTCTGCGGCGTGCTCATGCTGCCCTTGCCGGCTTGCAGGTCGCCTTGCCAGACCGCTTCCGCGAAACGCTTGAAGGCCATGTCCGCTGCTCCATGAAAAGGGGCGCACAGGGTAGCGCCGCGGCCGTTAGCTTTGTGATGCAGGCGTCATGGCGCGAGGGCGCCAGACCCCGGCCTTGACCGGCCGCAGCGGCTGCGGGATGGTTGTTCCCCGGCTTCCGCCGGCACCCCGCCATGACCGCCCTCGCCGAGCGACTGCTCGGACGGCATCGCTTCCGACGCGGACAGCCATGACGGCCTTTCGAACCCAGCCCTGGGAGAAACGGCCTCATGTCGTACAGCACACAGGACATCCGCAACGTGGCCTTGGCAGGCCACCCCGCCGCCGGCAAGACGACGCTCTTCGAAGCCCTGCTGCACGCCGGCGGCGCCATCCAGACAGCAGGCACCATTGAACGCGGCAGCACCGTCTCCGACTTCGATCCGATCGAGAAGGAACGCGGCCATTCCCTCGACGTCGGCATCGCTTCCATCGACCACGGCACGGCGCCCGACAAGCTCGTCCACGTCAACCTGATCGACACCCCCGGCTATCCCGATTTCCGCGGCCCCGCGCTGTCCGCGCTGGCGGCGGTGGAAACCGTGGCGATCGTGGTGGATGCCGACAGCGGCGTCGAATACGGCACGCGCCGCATGATGGAGTACGCCAAGGCGCGCAACCTGTGCCGCGTGCTGGTGGTCAACAAGATCGACCACGCCGACGCGGACAGCGCCCGCGTGCTCGACGAACTGCGCGACACCTTCGGCAACGAATGCCTCCCGCTCAACCTGCCGGCGGACGGCGGCAAGGGCGTGATCGACTGCTTTTCCAACACCCAGGGCGACAGCGACCTGGGTCCGGTCGCCGACTGGCACCAGAAGATCATCGACCAGGTGGTCGAGATCAACGAGACGGTGATGGAGCACTACCTCGACCTCGGCGAGGGCGGCCTCTCCGGCCAGGAGCTGCACGACGCCTTCGAGCAGTGCCTGCGCGAGGGCCACCTCGTGCCGGTGCTGTTCTGCTCGGCGCGCAGCGGCGTCGGCATCAAGGAATTGCTGGACGTCGCCGAACGCTTGTTCCCCAATCCGAGCGAGGCCAATCCACCGTCGTTCCACAAGCTCAACGGCCACGGGCCCGAACCGATCGCGGCCGCCCCCGACCCGGCGAAGCACGTGATCGCCGACGTCTTCAAGATCGTCAACGATCCCTTCGTGGGCAAGCTCGGGATCTTCCGGGTCTACCAGGGCACGGTGAAGAAGGACACGCAGCTGTTCGTCGACGACGGCAAGAAGCCGTTCAAGGTCGGCCACCTGTTCAAGCTCAAGGGCAAGGACCACATCGAGGTCGACCAGGCCGTGCCCGGGGACATCGCCGCGATCGCCAAGGTCGACGAACTGCATTTCGACGCGGTGCTGCACGACAGCCACGACGAGGACCAGATCCACCTGGAACCGCTCGACTTCCCCAAGCCGATGTTCGGCCTGGCGGTGGAAGCCGCGCACAAGGGCCAGGAGCAGAAACTTGCGACGGCGTTGCACAAGCTGGCCGAGGAAGATCCGTGCTTCACCGTCGAGCACGAAGCCGAGACCAACGAGACGGTGATCCGTGGGCTCTCCGACCTGCACCTGCGCGTCAACCTCGACCGCTTGAAGGACAAGCACGGCGTGGAAGTGAAATCGCGGCCGCCGCGCATCGCCTACCGCGAAACCGTCAGCGGCAAGGCCGAAGGCCACCATCGCCACAAGAAGCAGACCGGCGGCGCGGGCCAGTTCGGCGAGGTCTTCCTGCGCATCGAGCCGTTGCCACGCGGTGGCGGCTTCGAGTTCGTCGACGAGGTGAAGGGCGGCACCATCCCCGGCCAGTTCATGCCCGCGGTGGAGAAAGGCGTGCGCCAGGTGCTGGGCCACGGCGCCGTCGCCGGCTATCCGATGCAGGACGTACGAGTGATCGTCTACGACGGCAAGCACCACAGCGTGGACAGCAAGGAAGTCGCGTTCGTCGCCGCCGGCAAGAAGGCCTTCCTCGACGCGATCGCCAAGGCGCGCCCGCAGGTGCTCGAGCCCATCGTCGACCTCGAGGTGAATGCGCCGGAACAGCACATGGGCGACATCAGCGGCGGCCTGGCCAGCAAGCGCGCGCGCATCAACGGCACCGATTCGACGCGTGGCAACGAGATCGTGGTCCGCGCGCAGGTGCCGCTGTCGGAGCTGGAGGGTTACGCGGCGGAACTGAAGTCGGTAACCGCCGGGCGCGGACGTTACTCGCTGGACTTCAGCCATTACGAGCCGGTCCCGGCGCAGGTGCAGCAGAAGCTGGTCGAGGCGTACAAGCCCAAGGCCGAAGAGGACTGAAGCCCGCGCGCATCCGGGCCGCCGTCACAGGCCCGGATGCCCGCTGCCGGGAAGCCGCGGCACCTACACGTTGCTGACCGCGGCAACGGCGGCCGTGAAAATGCGATGCGCGGCACCAACCGGGGAAGTCGCGGGGCCGGCTGCCGAGCCCTGTGATCCGGATCGCAGAACCGGGCCGGCTTCGGGCGTTTCATCCCCCTGCACCCACGGGGGGTCCACCACCATGAACGCCGGAAAGCCAACCCGGTCCACCGACCGGATCGAACGTCTAGCCCGCAGCATGCTCGGAGCCGCGCTGCTCATCGCCGTCACCTGGGCCGTCATCGGTCACACCGCCCTGGCGTAATGCCGGGATCGGATCGGCTGCCCGCGCAGCCGAGTCCGGACAAGATGGTCGCGATGTAGGGCACTGCTCCACGCGCGCAGGCGAGTCGCCCGCCCGCACGCCGCACGACGTCACCCGCCGACGCTCCGCAACCTTGCCCGGGACACCGACCGCCGGGGGCGCGTGGGCGGATAATGCGGCCATGCACCTGTTCGACGCTCCCACCCTGCTCGCCTTCCTCGCCGCGGCCGTCGTGCTGGTGATCATTCCCGGCCCCGGCACCGCGTGGATCGTCGCGCAGACGGTGGCAGGCGGCACCGCGCGCGGACTGCGCGCCGGACTGGGCCTGGAAACGGCCACCCTCATCCATGCCCTCGCCGCCGGCCTCGGACTGTCGGCGGTGCTCGCCACCTCGGCGCTCGCCTTCGAAGTGCTGAAGTACGCCGGCGCGTTCTACCTGGTCTGGCTGGGCATCAAGGCCTGGCGCGGTGGCAGCGACGGCGCCGGCGCGGAGCTGCACCCCGCCCCCGCCCAGGCCTCCGCTGCAACCACCGGCGCCGTGTACTGGCGCTCGGTGATGACCGGCGTGCTCAACCCCAAGGTGGCCTTGTTCTTCCTCGCATTCCTGCCGCAGTTCGTGCATCCCGAGCGCGGGCTGGTGTGGCTGCAGTTCCTCGTGCTCGGCGCGCTGCTGTCGCTGATCGGCTTCAGCCATAGCGCCTTCCTCAGCACCATGATCGGCCGGTTCGGACGCAAGCTGCGTGGCAGCGGGCGCTTCGCGCATTGGCGGCAGCGCGCGTTGGGCGCGTTCTTCATCGGCCTCGGCCTGCGCCTGGCGCTGCAGCAGCGCTGAGGCCCGCCGCAGGTTCACTTGCGATGCCCGGGGACGCGCGTATCGTCCGCACACCCTCGCTTCAACGGGACCCGCCCATGAACCCGCGCCGTCGCTTCCTTACCGCCGCCGCCTTCGGCACCGCACTGGCGCTGGCCGGCTGCTCGACGCTCAGCGCCGTCACCGCGCTGCTCGGCAACCAGGTCAATTTCTCCCAGCCGCAACTGCAGCAGGCGCTCAGTCGCAACTTCCCCAAGCATTACGACAAGCTCGGCGGGCTGGTCTCGATGACCCTGCTCAACCCGCGCCTGTCGATCCCCCAGGGCACCAACCGGCTGCGCCTGGATTTCGATCTCGGCGTTGGCGCGCTCGGCAGCGACAGCAGCCGCCCCAATGGCCACTTCGCCCTGACCAGCGCGGTGCGCTACGACCCCAGCACGCGCGGGCTGCACCTGCAGGATCCGGCGATCGAGCAGGTGAACGTGCCGGCCATGGGCGGCATGATGAACAGCTCGGCGCGCGGCCTGCTCAACAACTGGCTGGCCGGCTACGCCCGCGACGAACCCATCTACCGCTTCGACAACACCCTGCTCGATCGCCTCGGTTCGCGCCGCATCGGCCGCACCGACATCGAGGACGGCCAGGTCGTGGTGCACCTCGACGACAACTGACCCCAGCATCCGATGCGTAACCATTTCAGCGCCCTCCTTTTGCTCTCCACCCTGCTGCTTGGCGCCTGCGGCGACGAAGCGGCCAAGCGCACCGCGGCCGATGGCAGCGGACCCGCCGAACAACTGCCGACACCGGCGGGGACCTCGGGCGGCGTGACCGGCATGCCCGATCGTCCCGGGCCCGGCCATGTCGGCCCGCCCGTCGCGGAAGCGCCCGCGGTGCCGGTGGACGAGGACGGCAATCCGCTCGTTCCCGACGCACCCGAGGGGGACACGGCGGCCGCCGGCGAACCCACGCCGGAGGACGCCGTCGCCGTCGTTCGCGACTACTACGGCGCGATCAACAGCGGCGACTTCGGCCGCGCCTATGCACTGTGGTCGGATGCAGGCCGCTCGAGCGGACAGTCGCCGCAGCAGTTCGCCGCCGGTTTCGCCGACACCACGGGCGTGTCGGTCGAGATGCAGGCGCCGGGCGACGTCGATGCGGCCGCGGGGTCGCGCTACATCGAAATACCGGTGACGATCACCGCGACCCGTCGCGACGGCAGCCAGCAACGCTTCACCGGCGCGTACACGCTGCGCCGCGCGGTGGTCGATGGCGCGACGCCGGAACAGCGCCAGTGGCGGATCGCCTCGGCCAACCTGCAGGAAGCCGGACCGTGACAGCGCGCCGGCTCGGCGCGTTCGCCCTCGCCCTGCTGCTCGCGGCATGCAACCGGCCGGCGCCATCGGTCGAAGCGACGGCGCAGCCCCCGGCCAGCGTCGCGACCACCCCGGCGGATGCGCCGGCCGTTGCGCCGCCCGCCGACGCCTCGTCCGACGCGCTGGTGCTGCCCGGCCCGTTCGCCGCGGACAGCACGCCTGACTCGCTGCGTCGGATCTTCGGCGCAGGCAACGTCCGCATCGGCAACGTGCCGGGCGCGGAAGGCGAGACCTCGCGTGGCGTGATCCTCTTCCCGGACGACCCGGGCCGGCGCGCGTACCTGTATTTCCAGGACGAATCCACGTTGCGCGGCTTGTCGCTGGTGCGCGTCTTCGATCCAGAGTCGCGCTGGCGAATGGACGACGGCATCGCCATCGGCACGCCGCTGGCGGAACTGGTCAGGCGCAACGGCAAGCCGATCACCTACAGCGGCCTGGGCTGGGATTACGGCGGCGTCGCGCAGGACTTCGGCGGCGGCACGCTGGAGGCGAACGGGAACGACCCGGTGCGGCGCAGCTGGCGCCTGGGCCCGAAAGACGACAAGGACGATCCCGCCGACGCGTATCCCATCGGCGAGGGCAGCTACCGCAGCGACGACCCGCGCTATCCGCGCCAGGGCGATACGGTCGTGGTGAACGAGCTGTCGGTGACGTTCCCGGGCGAGGACGACCTGTAGTCCGCGCCGTGGCTTCCTTCGACGCCACCACGGCGACGCCGATGGTCGTCCTGGACACCAACGTGTGCCTGGACCTGTTCGTATTCGACGATCCGCGCTGCGTCCCCCTGCACCAGGCGCTGCACGCGAACGAGCTGGTTGCCGTGACCGATGCCGCCTGCCGCGAGGAATGGCGTCGCGTGCTGTCCTATCCGGTGCTGCGCCTGGACGACACCGGGCGCGCGATCGCGCTGGCCCGCTTCGATGCCCTCATACGCTGCGTGCCGATGGAAGGCAGCACGGACCCGGCCGCGCCAACGCTGCGCTGCCGCGATCCGGACGACCAGAAATTCCTCGACCTGGCCCTGCGCGCAGGCGCGCGCTGGCTGCTCAGCCGCGACGCCCACCTGCTGTCCCTGGCGCGCCGCACCCGGCGCAGCGGACTGTTCGCAATCCTGACGCCGGAGGCCTGGCTGGCGGCGCGCCCCGCCAGCCCGTGATCAAAGTTCGAAGCGGTAGGAAAGCTTCACCAGCAGCTGCTCGCTGTCGCGCAGGCTGAAGGCGTCCTGGAACTCGTCGCGCGCGCGGAAGCCGCCGCCTTCGAGTTCCTCGAAGAACGAACCGCCGCGCACGTAGGCGATGTAGAGGTACGACAGCGGCGCGAGCTCGTAGCGGTAGCGCACCTGGAAGCCCAGGTTGCGCAGGCCGACATCCGGAATCGCTTCGGCCGCGGCCACCGGCTCGCCGTTGGCGGCCACGCGGTACGCCTGCCGCGCCTTGGCGTCCAGGCCGATCGCTTCCAGGCGGACGCGCAGTTCCTGCTTGTCGCTGATCAGGAACACGCTGCCCGCGTTGAGCAGGATCATGTCCTCTTCATAACTGCCCAGCAGGTTGCCACCGCGCCACAGCAGCCAGTCCGGGTTGTGCTCGAAGTACCAGGAAGTGAAGAAGCGCAAGCGGTCGTTGACGTGGAAGGTCGGCTCGAAATCGAGCTGGAGCTGGCCCTTGTGCGGCGTATCCAGGCCTTCGGACGTCCAGCGCGCGTTGCCGTAGAACTCCCAGTGGCCATCGCCCTGGCGCGGGCGATTGCGTTCGTAGAACAGGAAGTACTTCGCCGGCATGTTGACGATGCCGTTGCCGCGCAGGATGCGGTCGTCGTGGCCCGACGACCACCAGGCGATCTCGAAGAAGTCGTTGCCGCCGTCGTGCAGCTGGCCATTGCGGTTCATCGCGAAGGCGTCGGCGATGTGCAGGCCATGGTCGTTGAAGCGCCGCGACGTGGCCCAGTGCCAGTCGGCCGCGCTGTAGCGCGAGGTTTCCGGCAGGTTGGTGAAGCGCTTGCCGAGGTCGTAGCGCGCGTAGTTGAAGTTGTTGCGTTCCAGGAAGCCGAAGTCGTTGAGCTGCAGCTTGTCGCCCAGGTGCAGCATGTACAGCTGCTGGCGCCAGCCCTCGCCCATGTCCCAGTCGATGCGCATCTGCGCGCCCATGTCGCTGCCGGACTCGCGCGGATCGCGCCGGCCGAACGCATCCGTGCCCAGGCCGTCGACGTCGGAGCCGACCAGCGTGGTGCGGATCGACCACTGCGGGCTCGGGGTCCAGCGGTGGTCGACCTCGTAGACATTGGCTTCGCGCCCGATGCAGCCCGCGGCGTCCTGCCCGTAGCAGGGCCGCTCGACCCGCGTGACCATCGCGCCGATACCTTGGGTGTCGCCGTCGTGCGAGGTGCGCACCGCGTAGAAGTCGCGCCCGGCTTCATCGGCCTCGGTCGCGGCGAACACGCCGTAGTTCAATGCCCCGAGGCTGCCGTTGACCTTGACCGCGGCGGTGACGTCGCCGGCCCCGCTGCCATCGTCGGCGTTGGCGCCGATGCGGCGGGTGTAGATCAGCTTGTTGGAGGTGTTGAGCGAGCCGAACGGGATGTCGAAGTAGCTCTGGTTCTCGGTGAAGAACGGGCGCTTGTCGCTGAAGAAGGTCTCGTTGGCGCTGAAGTTCACCACCAGCTGGTCGCTTTCGACCTGGCCGAAGTCGGGATTCAGCGTGGCGCTGAGCTGGAACTTGCCGTTGGGCTTCCAGAAGATGTCGGCACCGGCGTCGAAGTCCGCCTTGTTGGCGATGTTGTCGTACACGACCGACGTGTACGGCGTGATCGCCAGCAGCGACTGACTGAACGCCGGCACCTGCACTTTGTTGAGCGCGGTGAGGAAGCGCGTTTCCTGGAAACTCACCGCCGGCCACGACGCGCGTTCGCCGGTGGCGCCGATGACGCGGTCGAGCTGGATCCCCAGCGTGCGCGTGCCGTTTTCGACGTCACGCATCGGGGCGATGTGCCAGGGGATCAGCATCTCCACCGACCAGCCCGCCTCGTCCTCGCTGGTGGCGTGGCGCCAGTCGCCGTCCCAGTCGGTGTTGAACTGGTTCTCGTTGGAGATGGTGGTGTCGATGATGCTGTTGGAGAGCAGCACCGTGAAGTTGTAGCCACTGCGGCCGTCGCCATCGAAGTCGACGTACAGGTTGACCCGGTCGGCCTGCGCGCCCTGGTCGCGCTGGGCCTGTTGGCGCGTGCGCGCGATCCCGGGTTCCTGCAGGTTGCGGAACGCCACGGCCAGGCCTTCCTCGGTCGCGAGGATCCAGGCCTCGGTCGGCTGCGGCGCCGGCGCGCGCGACAGCGGCTGGGTGAGGCGGAAATCGGTGATGTGCTGGGCGCCCTGCCATTCGGCCGGGTCGATGCGGCCATCGACTTCGACGGCGGCAAAAGCGGAAGGCGCGGCGAGCGCGGCCAGGATGGCGGTGGTCAGCGTTGCACGCATGGAAAGTCCGGAAAGTGGAAAGGCGACGGCGTCCGTTTGCGCTGCCCGCCGGGATCGTCGTCCCGGCTGGCCCGCAGGGTATGGCCGACCCGGGCCATTACCGACTGGCGGAAGTCATGCCAACCAATTGCCTACGTCGCGCATCGCGGCAGGCGATGGCGGATGAACAGGAAGTGGAAGCGCCCCGGGGATCGCCCCGGGGATCGCCCCGGGGATCGCCGCGAGGACGCTGGCGGCGCCGCGCACAACCCGCAAAAAAGAAGCGCCGGGACGAACCCGGCGCTGGCAGGGGAAGGACCGGTCAGTCCTTCTTGCCCTTGCCCTTCTTTTTCTTCTTGTCCTTTTTCTTCTTTTTTTCGGACTTGTCTTTCTTTGGCTGCAGCATCGTGCCGGTGCAGTTCGGGGAGCCGCAGCGGCATTCCCAGATCTTCTTCAGCTCCTTGGTGTGCTTCTCCTCCAGGCGGATGCCGTAGTTGTACGACAGCTCCTCGCCGGGCGCGATGTTGCGCATAGCCTCGATGAACACCCGGTCCTTGCGGCGATCGTCGCCGTCATCCTCTTCCAGCACCGCCTCGCAGTTCGGATCGCAGCTGTGGTTGATCCAACGCGCCGAATTGCCTTCGTAGTTGGCGTCGATCACGTACTTGTCGTTGAGCGTGAACAGGAAGGTATGCCCTGAATCGACGTCGCCGGTGTCGCCTTCGTCGACTTCCTCGTGGGTGCGGCGGCGGCCCTTGTACTCGATCAGGCGCTCGCCCTTCTTGATCGGCGCGACGGCGAACATGCCGTTGCCATGGATGTTGGAACGACGGGTGGCGATCTTGCGGGGCATGCAGGGTCCGGGCGGAAAGGAATTGGCGAAAGGCGGCGATTGTGCTTGAAAGCGAGGATGCCGTCATCGCGGGCACGAAGGCGCGAAGACGGGCCTGTCCGGATGAGCTGCCTGGCCGAGTGACCAACCACGCGACCTCGCGAGCGGCCGGCCGCGCCGCGAGGTCGAAAGGGCCCGCTTGTCCTTCGTGTCGGTGCAGCCTCGTGAGCGGTCGCCGGAGGCTCCTCGCCGGATGACACCTGCCTCGTCGCTGACCGCAACGGCCTCGTCGTTTGACCCCACAGCCTCGGCGTTGACGCGCGCCGACCTCGTCGCCGGAGCTCACCCGCCGCGTCGTTGGACCTCACCGGCCTCGTCGTCCGACCTCGCCGGCCTCATCGTCGAACGCTCGGGCCTCGGCGTCGCGGCTCACCGGCCGCGTCGTCGCATTCCATTCGCCTCGTCGATGCAGCTCACCTGCCTTTTCGTTGGGCCTCACCTGCCTCGTCGTAGGGCCTCGCCTGCCTCGTCGGTGGAGCTCGAAGGCCCGTCGCTGACGCCCTTCTGCCTGGTCGGTGGAGGGCCTGAACCCCGGCGTTGCAGCTCACCTGCCCCGTCGCCGGCCCTCTCCACCCTCGCCGTCGCGCCCCAAGGGCTCGCATTCGCGCCTCCGCGGGGGCGGCGGCGGGGCCCGGCTCGACCCGGCGCAGCCAAATCAGTACAATTCCAGTACGAATTAAACCCGGCCTTGCCGCATGCTCCGAGTCGCCAAGCTCACCGACTACGCCACCGTGGTCATGACCGTGCTCGCCGCCCACCAGGTTGGCGCGCCCGAAGTCGTGCTCAGCGCCACCGAACTGGCTGAACGGGCTGGACTGGAGACGCCGACGGTCGCCAAGGTGCTCAAGCCGCTGGCGCAGGCCGGGCTGGTCTCGGCGGCCCGCGGCGCCAACGGCGGCTACCGGCTGTCGCGGCCGGCCGCGGCAATCGGGCTGATCGAGATCGTCGAAGCCCTGGAAGGCCCGCTCGGCATGACCGAGTGCAGCGTCCACAGCGGCAACTGCGGCATCGAGCAGTCCTGCGGCGTGCGCGCCAACTGGAACCGCATCAACGACGTGGTGATCGACGCCCTGCGCGGCATCACCCTCGCGCAGATGCTGGCCCCGCCCCCTCCCCACCCTGCATCGGCGAAGCGCATCGACCTGCGCCTCGCCGCCACCTAGGACGGCTCCCGCCGTCCGGCCCGACGTTCCATAGGCAGCCACCATGGCCACCGAAGCAACCACCGCCAACATCGCCGAAACTCCGGCGGAAACGAATCGCGAGATCCGTGAACAGCTCGGCCGCAAGTACGAGGCCGGCTTCGTCACCCAGATCGAATCCGAATCGCTGCCGCCCGGCCTGAACGAAGACGTCATCCGTGCGATCTCCGAGCGCAAGAACGAACCGGAGTGGATGACGCAGTGGCGCCTGGCCGCGTACCGCCACTGGCTGACCATGACCGAGCCGCACTGGGCCAAGCTCGACATCGCCCCGATCGACTTCCAGGCGATCAGCTACTACTCCGCGCCCAAGGGCCCGAAGTACAAGTCGCTGGATGAAGTGCCGCAGGAGCTGCTCGACACCTACGAGAAGCTCGGCGTGCCGTTGCACGAACGCGCCAAGCTGGCCGGCGTCGCGGTCGACGCGGTGTTCGACTCGGTGTCCGTGGGCACCACGTTCCGCAAGGAACTGGCCGAAAAGGGCGTGATCTTCTGCTCGATGTCGGAGGCGGTGCGCGAATACCCCGAACTGGTGCAGAAGTACCTGGGCAGCGTCGTCCCCACCCACGACAACTACTTCGCCGCGCTCAATTCGGCGGTGTTTTCCGACGGCTCGTTCGTGTTCATCCCCAAGGGCGTGCGCTGCCCGATGGAGCTGAGCACCTACTTCCGCATCAACGCCAGCGAGACCGGCCAGTTCGAGCGCACCCTGATCGTGTGCGAGGAAAAGGCCTACGTCTCCTACCTGGAAGGCTGCACCGCGCCGCAGCGCGACGAGAACCAGCTGCACGCCGCGGTGGTGGAACTGGTCGCGCTGGACGACGCCGAGATCAAGTATTCGACCGTGCAGAACTGGTACCCGGGCGACGAGAACGGCGTCGGCGGCATCTACAACTTCGTGACCAAGCGCGGCGAATGCCGCGGCGCGCGCAGCAAGATCACCTGGACCCAGGTGGAGACCGGCTCGGCGATCACCTGGAAGTACCCGTCGTGCGTGCTGCTCGGCGACGACTCGGTGGGCGAGTTCCACTCGGTGGCCCTGACCCATCACCGGCAGCAGGCCGACACCGGCACCAAGATGATCCACATCGGCAAGCGCACCAAGTCGAAGATCGTCAGCAAGGGCATCAGCGCCGGTCGCGGCCAGAACACCTACCGCGGCCTCGTCCGGGTGGAGAAGAACGCCGAGGGCGCGCGCAACCACACCCAGTGCGATTCGCTGCTGATCGGCAAGAAATGCGGCGCGCACACGTTCCCGTACATCGAAGTGAAGCATCCCTCGGCGACGGTGGAGCACGAGGCGACGACTTCGAAGATCAGCGACGACCAGCTCTTCTACTGCCGATCGCGCGGCATCGGCGAAGAGGACGCGGTGTCGATGATCGTCGACGGCTTCTGCAAGTCGGTGTTCAAGGAGCTGCCGATGGAGTTCGCGGTGGAAGCCAAGAAGCTGCTGGAAGTCTCCCTCGAGGGCGCGGTGGGGTAAGCACCCACGCCTGGCCGGTACCCAGCCGGCATCGGCTGCGCCGGCCAAGGCCGACCGTACCCCGGCTAGCGCAAGCCAGATTTTTTCGCCACGTGTGGCGACCGAATTCACCAGAGAAACGAAATGCTGAAGATCGAAAACCTCCACGTCCGCGTCGCCGGCAAGGAAATCCTCAAGGGCCTCTCGCTGGAGGTGAATCCGGGCGAAGTCCACGCGATCATGGGCCCCAACGGCGCCGGCAAGTCCACGCTCGGCAACGTGATCGCCGGCCGCGAGGGCTACGAGATCGTCGAGGGCTCCGTCGAATTCGAAGGCCGCGACCTGCTCGCGCTGGCCCCGGAAGAGCGTGCCGCC
Source organism: Lysobacter oryzae DSM 21044 (assembly GCF_059568595.1). Lineage (NCBI taxonomy): Bacteria > Pseudomonadati > Pseudomonadota > Gammaproteobacteria > Lysobacterales > Lysobacteraceae > Lysobacter > Lysobacter oryzae. The sequence continues at coordinate 28,162 of NZ_JCANTQ010000010.1, forward strand.
GCCGGCGTGTTCCTCGCCTTCCAATACCCGGTCGAGATTCCCGGCGTGAACAACACCTACTTCCTGCGCGCCGCGCTCAATGCGCAGCGCAAGGCGCGCGGCGAGAGCGAGCTGGACTCGATGCAGTTCCTGAAGAAGGTGCGCGAGAAGCTGGCGGTGCTGCACCTCAAGGACGACCTGCTGCAGCGCGCGGTCAACGAGGGCTTCAGCGGCGGCGAGAAGAAGCGCAACGAGATCTTCCAGCTTGCCCTGCTCGAACCGAAGCTGGCCATCCTGGACGAGACCGACAGCGGGCTCGACATCGACGCGCTGAAGAACGTCGCCGAGGGCGTCAACGCGTTGCGCTCGGCCGCGCGGGCCTTCCTCGTCGTCACCCACTACCAGCGCCTGCTCGACTACATCAAGCCCGACGTGGTGCACGTGCTGGCCGATGGCCGCATCGTCGAGACCGGCGGCCCCGAACTCGCCCTGCAACTGGAAGAACACGGCTACGCCTGGGTCAAGGACCGCGTCGCCCCCGGAGCGGCGGCCTGACATGAGCGCCCTGCTTGACTCCTTCGCATCCGCCCTCGATGCCCTGCCCGGCCGCGATGCCGCCGGCCTGGGCGAATCGCGCCGCGACGCCCTGGCGGCCGCGCTGCGCGACGGCCTGCCCGGCAGCCGCAGCGAACGCTGGAAGTACACGCCCCTGCGTGCCTTCGAGCGCCGCGCATTCGCCCCGGCGGCCGCGGTGCCGGCCGTGCTGGACGCCGCCCTGCTCGCCGGCATTCCCGCGCCGAGGCTGGTGTTCGTCAACGGTCGTTTCGACGCCGCGCACAGCGACCTGTCCGGCTTGCCCAAGGGCGTGACCCTGCAACCGCTGTCGCAGGCGCTGGCCGACGGCCACGAACGCGAGGTGAACTTCCTCGCCCGCCGCTTCGAGCGCGCCGACGAAGTCTTCGCCCGGCTCAACGCCGCCCTCGCGGACGAGGGCGCGATCCTGCGCGCCGAGGAAGGCGCGTCTTCGACCACTCCCATCCACCTGGTGTTCGCCGGCGCATCCGCGGAGCGCGACCTGGCGTCCCACTCGCGCCACTTCATCGAGCTGCGCGGCGACGCGGAACTGACCGTGGTCGAGCACCACCTCGCCGCAGGCGCGAACGCGCATCTCGCCAACCACTTCGTCCACGTGCACCTGGCCGCGCGCTCACGCCTCACCCATGTGCGCGTGCAGGATGAAGCCGTGACCGCCACGCTGCTGACGCGCACCGATGCCGTGCTGGCGCGCAGCGCCACCTATTTGCGGCTCGATCTCGAACTCGGCGGCGCGCTGTCGCGCCATGAGCTCAATGCGTCGCTGCAAGGCGAAGGCGCCCAGGTGATCGCCAACGGGGTATTGCTCGCGGACGGCAAGCGCCATCTGGACACCCGCTTGGCCATCGAACACGTGGCGCGAAACACCCGCTGCGAACTGCTGTGGCGCGGTCTCGGCGCGGGCCGCTCGAAGGCCGCCTTCCATGGCGGCATCACCATCCGCGAGGGTGCCGATGGCAGCGTCGCCGAGCTGTCCAACAAGAATCTGCTGCTTTCCGAAGGCGCCGAGATCGACACCCAGCCGGTGCTGGAGATCCACGCGGACGAAGTTCAGGCCGCGCACGGCGCCGCCGTGGGCCAGCTCGATCCGACCTCCATGTTCTACCTGCGCAGCCGCGGCATTCCCGAGCCCCAGGCGCGGGCGCTGCTGACCGCGGCGTTCTGTCGCGAGGCGCTTGCCGTCATCGAGGACGCGCCGTTGCGGGATGCGTTGACGGCGAAACTCGACTCGGCCCTGGCGCGCACGGGACACGCACCATCGGAGCCGGCATGAACGCAGCGTCGAACCCCATCATCGACTGGGCCGGCGTCCGCGCCGACTTCCCGCTGCTCACCCGCGAGGTGCACGGCAAGCCGCTGATCTACCTCGACTCCGCCAACACCGGGCAGAAGCCGGCCGCCGTGATCGATGCGGTCGATGATTTCTACCGGCACCACAACGCCAACGTCAGTCGCGCCGTTCACACGCTGGGCACGGAGGCGACGGATGCGTACGAAGGCGCGCGGCGCAAGCTGGCGACGTTCTTCAACGTCCGCGCCGATGAGCTCGTGCTGTGCAGCGGCACCACCTTCGCATTGAACCTGGTGGCGTACTCCTGGGCCCTGCCGCGGCTGCAGCCCGGCGATGCGATCGTGCTCACGCGCATGGAGCACCACGCCAACATCGTGCCTTGGCAGCTCGTTGCCGAACGCACCGGCGCGACGATCAAGGTCGCCGACATCAACGATGCCGGCGAACTCGACCTTGATGCGCTGTATCGGCTGCTCATGCCCGAAGTGAAGCTGCTTTCGCTCACGCACGTCTCCAACGTGCTGGGCACGGTCAATCCGGTGCGGGAGATCTGCCGCGAGGCCCGGCGCCGCGGCATCGTCACCGCGATCGATGGCTCGCAGGCCGCGCCGCACCGGCCCGTGGACATCGCCGCGATCGGCTGCGACTTCTACGCCTTCACCGGGCACAAGATGTGCGGCCCGACCGGCACCGGCGCGCTATGGGCGCGGCGCGAGCACCTCGCCGCCATGCCGCCCTTCATCGGCGGCGGCGAGATGATCAAGGAGGTGCGCTTCGAAGGGACCGTCTACAACGACGCGCCACACAAGTTCGAGGCCGGAACGCCCAACATCGCCGGTTTCGTCGGCCTTGGCGCGGCGGTGGACTACCTGTCATCGCTGGGCATGCACCACGCCGAAGCACGGGAACAGGAACTGCTGCGGCATGCGACCGAGGAGCTGGACAAGGTCGAAGGGCTGCGCATCTTCGGGCGCGCGGGCGAGAAGGCTGCGGTCGTGAGCTTCCTCGTGCAGGGCGCGCATGCGCACGACCTGGCCACCCTGCTCGACCTCGAGGGCGTGGCGATCCGCTCCGGCCACCATTGCGCGCACCCGCTGATGCACCATTTCGGCGTTCCGGCGACGTGCCGTGCCTCGTTCGCGTTCTACAACACGCATGCGGAAGTCGAGGCCTTCGTGGCGGCGCTGCACAAGGTGCGCAAGCTGCTCGCCTGACGTCCCACTGTTGGCAAGTCGCGGACTTGCGCCCGCGTCGGCCAACCTGCGTTACGCTTTTGCCGACCACCTCCGGCAGCCCCCATGTCCGAACAAGCTGAAACACTCGCCCTGCTCCGCGAGATCCGCGACAACCAACGCGAAGCGCTGGCGGTGCAGCGCGAGCACATCACGCTCTACCAGCGCCAACTGGACCGGATCGAGCGCATCAACGACCGCGCCGAGGCCATCCAGGGGCGCGCCGCAAAGGCGGTCCGGGTGATCCTGCTGATCGCCATCCCGCTGGTGTGCCTGCTGTTGGTGCTGATGATGCTTCCCTACGTCTTCCGACTCTTCGCATGAGCCACGAAACCGCATTGAAATTCCGCAGCGCCACCCATGCCGACACCGACGCACTGGTGGCGCTGGTCGAGTCCGCCTACCGCGGCGACGTCAGCAGGCAGGGCTGGACCACCGAGGCGGACATGCTGGAGGGGCGCCGCACTGGCGCCGACGACGTCCAGGCCTGCCTGGGCCGGCCCGACAGCCGCATCCTGATCGGCGAGCGCATCTCCGCGGAAGGTATGCCCGAACTGCTGGCCTGCGCCCACGTGGCAATCGAAGACGGCGCCGGCTATTTCGGCATGTTCTCGGTGCGCCCCCACCTGCAGGGCGCTGGCATCGGCAAAGCGATGCTCGCCGAGGCCGAGCGCGTCGCCCGCGAGGAATGGAAGCTCCCGGCGATGCGCATGACCGTGATCGACATCCGCGACGAGCTCATCGCCTTCTACGAACGCCGCGGCTACCACCGTACCGGCATCAAGAAGGCGTTTCCCTACGGCGACGAACGCTTCGGCGTGCCCAAGCGCCAGGACCTGCGCTTCGAAGTGCTGGAAAAGGCCCTCTGACATGGGCGACTGGGTCTTTGTCTGCGCAACGTCACAACTGCTGCCCGGTGAAACCACCGTTGTGTGGGACGGCGACACGCCGATCCTGGTGGTGAACTACGACGGCGATTACTACGCGATGGAAGACAAGTGCTCGCACGAGGACTTCGAGCTCTCCGCCGGCCATTTTGATGGCGAAGACGCGACCATCGAATGCGCCTTGCATGGGGCGAAGTTCGACGTGCGCGACGGCCGGCCGCTGTGCGCGCCCGCGTATGAGCCGGTGGTGAGGTTTCCGGTCAAGGTCGACGAAACCGGCGTCTGGACCCGCGACGACCGCGACTAGCCATTTCGGCAAACGCGAATCGTTTGCATTTGCGAGCCACTCTCATTAAGATTCGGCGCGACGCGGCTGCGGCCGCACTCAGATTGCCGAACATGATCAACAGCAAGTTTCCGGCCGCCGCCCCGCTGGCCGCCGCCCTCGCGCTCGTCCTTTGTTCGCAGGCCAGCGCGGAACCACTCGATTCGGCCAGCGCCACCGACATCGACGCAGTCCAGGTCTATGGAACGGTCGACTACGGCTATGTCCAGAAGCGCTCCACGACGGCCACCAAGACCGATACCGAACTGAAGGATGTGCCCCAGTCGGTGACCGTGGTCACCGAGGACCTGATCCGCGACCAAGCGATGCAGAACCTCGCCGACGTGGTGCGCTACGTGCCGGGGATCACCATGGCGCAGGGCGAAGGCAACCGCGACACCCCCGTGATGCGCGGCAACAGCTCGACCGCCGACATGTTCGTCGACGGCGTCCGCGACGACACGCAGTACTTCCGCGACCTCTACAACATCGAGCGCGTCGAAGCCCTCAAGGGCCCCAACGCCATGATCTTCGGCCGCGGCGGTAGCGGCGGCGTGCTCAACCGGGTCAGCAAGCAGGCCGACTGGGACACCGTGCGCGGGCTGAACCTGCAACTGGGATCGTGGAACAAACGCCGCATCGCCGGCGATTTCGGCCAAGGCATCAATGACGCGTCGGCCTTCCGCGTCACCGGCATGTTCGAGGATTCCGAAAGCTACCGCGACGGCTACGAGGCGCGCCGCTGGGGCATCAACCCGACCTTTGCCTTCAAGGCCGGCGAGAACACCACGATTACCCTCGGCTACGAACACTTCGAGGACGAGCGCGTCGCGGACCGCGGCGTTCCGTCTTCCCCGAACGCGTTCAATGGCCGCCGCCTGCCGGTGGAAACGGCCCCCTCGACCTTCTTCGGCGATCCGGATCGCAGCTCCGCCACCGCAGACGTGGATGCGTTCAGCGCGCTGGTCGACCACGATTTCGGCAACGGCATGACGTTGCGCAACCGCACCCGCATCGCCGACTACGACAAGTTCTACCAGAACGTGTATCCGGGCGGCCCCATCACGTTCGTAGGCGGCACGCCGATGGCCGATATTCGCGCCTACAACAACGCCACCCAGCGCAGGAACGTGTTCAACCAGACCGACTTCGTCTGGGAGCTCGACGGCGACATCAAGCAGACGCTGTTGTTCGGGGCGGAACTTGGCCGTCAGGAAACCGACAACCTGCGCAAGACGGGCGTCTTCCCTTTGAACGCAACCTGCGGCGCCAACGCGACCAACAAGGTTTGCGTGCCGTTCTCGGACCCGATCTACACCGGCCCGCTCTCATTCGCGCCGTCGTCCAGTGATGCCGACAACCATACGGTGGCCAGGGTCGCCGGGCTTTACGTGCAGGACCAGATCGAGTTCTCGCCGCAATGGCTGGCGATCCTCGGCCTGCGGTATGACCGCTTCGACGTCGACTTCGAAGACCACCGCGCATCAACGCTTCCGGAAAACCGGAATCTGTCGTCCACCGACGACCTGCTCTCGCCCCGCGTCGGCCTGGTCTACAAGCCGGCGGAGCCGTTGTCGCTGTACGCGAGCTACAGCATGACCTACCTGCCCCGCTCCGGTGACCAGATGTCGTCGCTGAGCCCCAGCAACCAGGCGTTCGACCCGGAAGAATCGCGCAACCAGGAAATCGGCGCGAAGTGGGACGTGATTCCCGGCATGTCGCTGACGGCCGCGGTCTATCGCCTCGACAAGAAGAACGTCATCGCAACCGATCCCAACGACCCGACCCACTCGATCCTGACCGATGGCCAGCGCATCGACGGCGTCGAGATCGGGCTGGCCGGCAACATCACCAAGGCCTGGAGCGTCATGGGCGGCTACGCCTGGCAGGACGGCGAGGTCCTCCTTACCGGGCCCAATCGCGGGCACAGGCCGGCGCAGTTGCCGGAGCGCACGGCGTCGCTGTGGAATCGCTACGACTTCAACAGCCACTGGGGCGCCGGGCTGGGCGCCGTCTATCGCAGCGAGCTCTATCCCAACATCGACAACCAGGTCGTGGTGAAGGGCTACACCCGCTACGACGCCGCGGTCTTCTTCCAGGTCAACGAGTTGCTCGGCCTCCAGCTCAACATCGAGAACGTCTTCGACAAAAAGTACTTCGTTTCGGCCAACAGCAACGACAACATCACCCCGGGATCGCCGCGGGCCGCCTACCTGAGCGTCAATTTCAAGTTCTGATCTCAGCCATCGAAACGACCAAGGGAGCCTGCTCTTGAGCAGGGCTCCCTTGGTTTTTCTAAACCCACGGACGTCGCCAATGAACACCACGACCAGCACGGCCGATCTGGCCCGCCGCCGCAGCAACGCCACCTACCGCTGGGTGCGCCAATTGCACCTGTGGGTCGGCGCCTGGGGTGCGCTCGCGGCGATCGTCTATGGCTTCACCGGGTTGGTGATGAACAACCGTTTCGGCGATAACGCCTGGCCGCAGGGCGAGACCAGCGAAGCCGGCCGCACGACGCTGCAGATCCCGGCCGCCGCGCGACGGACTCCGGAAGAACTCTCTCTATGGCTGCGCGAAACCCAGCGCCTCGACGCCCAGGTCATCCGCAAGGGCGGCAAGGACGGTAAGGAGGGCAAGCAATCGCCGAAGTGGAACCTGAGCGGCGGCACGGCGAGCGCATCCTGGTCGCTGGAATACAGCCCAGGACAGGGAACCGCCGAACTCAAGCGCAGTTCGCACACCCCGCTCGCGGCGATCACCCGCCTGCACAAGGGCGTCGGTGGCGGTTGGGCCTGGAACCTGCTGGCCGACAGCTTCGCCGTCGGACTGTTGCTGCTCGGTCTGTCAGGCATCTGGATGTGGGCGCGCGGCCGTACGCCGCGGCAGATGATCGTGAGCGTGCTCGGGGTGTCGGTAGCGATACTGCTGGTCGTGCTGGGCCCCGCGCTGGCCGGATGAGCTGCCGCGTCAGGGCAAGCCGTCGCGCTAGGGCGAGCCGTCCGTTGCATGGTGCGGACTCACGCGCACCAGCAGGAGTTCGCCGCCGCCTTCGACCACGTGCCGCAGCCGTTCCGCGCCGGCCTGCAGGATCGCCGTATCGCCCGCCTCCAGTGCCGGCAGGCCCGAATCGTCGGCAAAACGCGCGCGCCCGGCGAGCAGGTGGACGGCCCAGGTCGTGCCCGCCTCGGCGAAGATCACCATCGGCCCCACCAGCGGCCGGTGCCACAGGTCGGCGTGCACGCGCTCGCGCCGCCACATCAGGTTGAAATCGTGCGTCGGTCCGTCGACCAGTTCACCGGTGACCGCCTGTTCGCCGGCGAAGCGCAGCTTGCCGTGCGGTGGATGCAGCTCGTGCACCTCGCCGTCCGCAAAGCGCAGGCGCAGCCCGTTGCCTGAGAGCAGTACCAACTCGCGGTCGACACCGGGAAACGAGGAGAACGCGGAGTCCCGCTCGATTTCCGCGATGGACAACCGCCAGTCCCACTCGTCCCGATCCAGCGCCTTGTAGATCTCGCGCGTCCAACCCATCTGGTTGCGCCAACGCTCGCGGCGATACTCGTTGGCGGGAATCACCCAGGAGCGAGCGAGGGAAGCGGATTCGACCATGCCCCAGTTTAACGGGCGCGATCCCGGCTGTCGGCCACGCGCCTTGGTTGCAGCCCGCACAGAGATTCGCCCGGCCACGCGTCCCTTCGTGGCCGGGCGACACACATCCTTGTCCAGGCCTGGGCCCGATTTCCCGGGGCATCCTGCCCCGGCCAAACCAGCGATCAGCGCTTGGCCGTCGCCGGGCGGGCCACGGGCACGGCGGGCTTGCGTGCCGGTGCCGGCGCCGGCGCGCCCCCGGCGACCACGATCCGGTCGCGGTTCTTCTCGACGGTCTTCAGGCCGATGCCCTTGACCAGCGTGAGCTGCTCGGCGCTCCTGAAGGCGCCGTTGGCCTTGCGGTAGGCCACGATGGCCTCGGCCTTGCTCTTGCCGATGTTCAGCAGCACACGGTCGATCGTCGCGGCATCGGCGGTATTGATGTTGACCCTCTCGGCAGCGAGCGCGCTACCGGCGAACAGCAGCGAGAGCAGAAGGGTGTGCAGCAGCGTGGCGAACTTGGACATACATGCTCCTTGTGGTGGTCATTCCTGGGTTTTGACGGCCCAACCGGTGGGCCCCGGTCCGTGGGCCGGTGAGGACAGTGTCCGCATCCACCCCACCCGCTCCCATCAGCAAAAGGCCGGCATTGCCCCGGAAACGGCCCGGACTTGAGGTAGGAAAAATCCGGCGTGCGCTAAACTGCCGCACCAATCCCACCCCCGGGCTTTTCCTGCGAAAGGTCCGCAAGCCGGAAAGCCCCGATGGATAGCCGCAAGATCGAGCAGTTCGTATCCGCCAAGTGGGACGAGGAAATCGTTCCGCAACTGGTCGAATACATCCGCATCCCCAACAAGTCGCCGATGTTCGACGCGGACTGGGTCAAGCACGGCTACATGGACGCCGCGGTCGCCCTCATGGAGAAATGGGGACGCGCTCAGGCCATCCCGGGCATGCAGCTTGAAGTCGTGCGGCTCGAGGGCCGCACGCCGCTGATCTTCATCGACATCCCGGCCGCGAACGGCGGCAGCAACGAGGACTGCGTGATCCTCTACGGCCACCTCGACAAGCAGCCGGAAATGACCGGCTGGGACGAGGACCTCGGCCCGTGGAAGCCGGTGATCAAGGGCGACCGCCTGTACGGCCGCGGCGGCGCCGACGACGGCTACGCGATCTTCGGTTCGCTCGCGGCGATCATGGCGCTGCAGGAACAGGGCGTGCCGCACTCGCGTTGCGTGGTGCTGATCGAAGCCTGCGAGGAGTCCGGCAGCTACGACCTGCCCGCCTACGTCGACCACCTGGCCGACCGCATTGGCAAGCCGTCGCTGGTCGTCTGCCTCGATTCGGGTTGCGGCAACTACGAACAGCTGTGGTGCACCACCTCGCTGCGCGGCCTGGCCGGCGGCAACTTCACCGTCAAGGTGCTGGAGGAAGGCGTTCACTCCGGCGACGCATCGGGCATCGTCCCGTCGAGCTTCCGCCTGCTGCGCCAGCTGCTCTCGCGCATCGAGGACGAAAAGACCGGGCGCATCATCCTCGACGGGCTGCATGTCGAAGTCCCGGCCGAACGTCTCGAGCAGGCCAAGGAAGCCGCGCGGGTGCTCGATACCGCGGTGTTCGACAAGTTCCCGCTACTGCCCGGCCTCAAGCCCATGGCGGACGAACTGAGTGAACTCGTGCTCAACCGCACCTGGCGCCCGGCGCTGTCGGTGACCGGCGTGGACGGCATGCCGCCATTGTCGTCCGCCGGCAACGTGCTGCGACCGTTCACCGCGGTGAAGCTCTCGCTGCGCCTGCCGCCGACGCTCGAAGGCAAGAAGGCCGGCGAACTCCTGAAGCAGACGCTCGAAGCCAACCCGCCCAACGGCGCGACGGTCACGCTGGAACTGGAGAAGGCGAGCACCGGCTGGAACGCGCCGGCGATGTCGTCGTGGCTGTCCAACGCGATCGACACGGCGAGCCAGGAGTTCTTCGGCCAGCCCGCGATGTACATGGGCGAAGGCGGCACGATCCCGTTCATGGGCATGCTCGGCGAGAAGTTCCCGGGCGCGCAGTTCATGATCACCGGCGTACTCGGGCCGCACTCGAACGCGCACGGTCCGAACGAGTTCCTGCACATCCCGATGGGCAAGCGCGTCACCGCCTCGGTGTCGCGCGTGATCGCCGAACACCACCTGGCGAGCCAGCGCGGCGAAACGCGCGGGGTAGCCGCGGTGGCCGGCGGGGATCACCACGGCGACCACGGCTGCTGCTGATCCCGCAGTTGCTCAGGAAAAAGCCCGGCTCCGTCCGGGCTTTTTCATTCCGGACGAGCGCCTGGCGCGTGCGCCGCCACGTTGCAGCGCAGCGTGCTGGCGCCCGAAGGCCTGCATAGGATGGCCGCGCCCCACACCAACCAACGATTCAACAGGAGTATCTCCATGTTCGAAGGCGTCATTGGTTACATCATCGGCGGCGCAGTCGTCGGCATCCTCGCGCGCTTCTTCAAGCCAGGCGCGGACCCGATGGGCTGGATCCTCACCATCCTGCTAGGCATCGCCGGCGCCCTGCTCGGCAGCCGGCTCGCCGGGATGCTCAACCTCACCAGCACCGTCATGGTCTGGGTCTGCGCGATCGTGACGGCGATCGTCCTGTTGTTCCTCTACGAAGCCATTCGCAGGAAGACGCCACGCGCGGCCTGAATTGGCGAGCCAGCAAGACAAAACCCCGGCATGCGCCGGGGTTTTGTTTTTTTCCGGCCAGCCTGCGCCGACGCTCAGTCGAGCAGGTGTGCGATCACCTGCTGCGCGAGCGCCTCCGGCGTGGCGTGCACGGTGTCGAGAACGACCTCCGCCCGCTCCGGAATTTCATACGGCGAATCGATGCCGGTGAAGTTCGGAATCTTGCCGGCCCGCGCCTTGGCGTACAGGCCCTTCACGTCGCGCTGCTCGGCCACCGCCAGTGGAGTATCGACGAACACCTCGACGAACTCGCCCGGCGCGAACAGCTCGCGCGCCATCCGCCGTTCCGCGCGGAACGGCGAGATGAAGCTCACCAGCACGATCAGGCCCGCGTCGACCATGAGCCTGGCGACTTCGGCCACGCGGCGGATGTTCTCCACGCGGTCCTCGTCGGTGAAGCCCAGGTCCTTGTTCAACCCGTGGCGCACGTTGTCGCCGTCGAGGATGTAGCAATGGTGCCCCATCGCGTGCAGGCGCTTTTCGACCAGGTTCGCAACGGTCGACTTGCCGGATCCGGACAGGCCGGTGAACCACACGCAACGCGGCACCTGCGCCTTGCTGCGGGCGCGCGCGGCCTTGTCGACGTCGACGTGCTGCCAATGGATGTTGCCGGCACGGCGCAGGGCGAAGTCGATCGTGCCGGCCGCGACGGTGGCGTTGCTCTGGCGGTCGATGAGGATGAAGCCGCCCAGCTCGCGATTGTCGGCGTAGGCCTCGAAGGCAATGGCATGGTCGAGGTAGAGGTTGCAGTAGCCCACCTCGTTGAGTTCGAGGTGCTTGGCGGCGAGCTGCTCCTGCGTGTTGACGTCGACCTTGTGCTTGATCTCGGTGACGCTCGCGCTGACGGTGCGCGTGCCGATCTTCAGCCAGTACGGGCGTCCCGGGAGCAGGCGCTGCTCGCCCATCCACAGCACGTGCGCGGCGAACTGGTCGGCGACCTGCGGCGGCTGTTGCGCCGCGGCAATGACATCGCCACGGCTGATGTCGAGTTCGTCGACGAGGGTCAGCGTAATCGCCTGGCCCGCGACCGCCACCTCCTGGTCACCCTGGGTGCCGATCACGCGGGCGACCTTCGAGCGCCGTCCCGAAGGCAGCGCGACGATCTCGTCGCCCGGCTTCACCGAACCCGCCGCAACGCTGCCGGCGAAGCCGCGGAAATCCTGGTTGGGGCGATTCACCCACTGGATCGGCAGGCGGAAGCCAAGCGCCGCGTCGCGTTCGCCCGGCTCGACGGTTTCGAGGTATTCGAGCAGGCTCGTGCCCCGGTACCACGGCGTGTTGGCCGAGCGTTGCAGGAGGTTGTCGCCCTGGAGCGCGGACAGCGGGATGGCAGTGACGTGATCGATGCCGAGTTGTTCGGCCAGTTCGCGGTAACCGGCCACGATCTCGTCGTACACCACCTGGTCGTAGCCGACGAGGTCCATCTTGTTCACGGCCAGCACCACGTTGCGGATGCCCAGCAACGACACGATGTAGCTGTGGCGGCGCGTCTGCGTCAGCAGGCCCTTGCGCGCATCGACCAGCACCACGGCAAGGTCGGCCGTCGACGCGCCGGTCGCCATGTTGCGCGTGTACTGCTCGTGCCCCGGGCAGTCGGCGACGATGAACTTGCGCTTGTCGGTGCTGAAGAAGCGGTAGGCGACGTCGATGGTGATGCCCTGCTCGCGTTCGGCGGCGAGGCCGTCCAGCAGCAGCGCGTAGTCGATCCCGCCGCCTTGCGTGCCGTGGCGACGGCTGTCCTTGTCGAGCGCGGCCAACTGGTCTTCGAACAGGCCCTTGCTCTCGTACAGCAGCCGCCCGATCAACGTGCTCTTGCCGTCATCGACGCTGCCGCAGGTGATGAAGCGCAGCAGGCCCTTGGTTTCGTGCTGGTGCAGGTAGGCGGAGACGGCGGCCGCGGCATCGCCGCGATCGGCAAACTGGTTCGCGGCATTCATCAGAAGTAGCCCTCCTGCTTCTTCTTCTCCATCGACGCGGACGGGTCGTGGTCGATGACACGTCCCTGGCGCTCGGACGTGGTCGCCACCAGCATCTCGGCGATGATCTTCTCCAGCGTGTCGGCTTCCGACTCGATCGCGCCCGTGAGCGGATAGCAGCCCAGGGTGCGGAAACGCACCTGCCTGAGCACCGGCGTTTCACCGTCGCGCAGCGGCAGGCGCTCGTCGTCGGCCATGATCAGCGCGCCGTCGCGTTCGACCACCGGGCGCTGCGCCGCGAAATACAGCGACGGCACCGGGATCTTCTCGCGGAAGATGTATAGCCACACGTCCAGCTCGGTCCAGTTGGAGATCGGGAAGACGCGCACCGATTCGCCCTTGTGGATGCGGGTGTTGTAGAGGTTCCACAGTTCGGGGCGCTGGTTCTTCGGATCCCAGCGGTGCTGCTCGTTGCGGAAGGAGAAGATGCGCTCCTTCGCGCGCGACTTCTCCTCGTCGCGCCTTGCACCGCCGATGGCCGCATCGAAGCCAAACCGCTCCAGCGCCTGCTTCAGCGCCTGCGTCTTCATCACGTCGGTGTGCACGGTGGCGCCGTGGCTGATCGGCCCGATGCCCTGCGCGAGGCCTTCGGGATTGGTGTGCACGTGCAGGGTGACGCCGGTCTCGGCGGCGCGGCGGTCGCGGAAGGCGATCATCTCGCGGAACTTCCAGCCGGTATCCACGTGCAGCAGCGGAATCGGCGGCTTGCCGGGGGCGAACGCCTTGCCCAGCAGGTGCAGCAGCACGGAGCTGTCCTTGCCGACCGAATACAGCATCACCGGATTGCGGAAGCCGGCGGCGACTTCACGCAGGACGTGGATGCTCTCGGCTTCGAGCCGGTCGAGATGGCTGAGGGCGGCCCGGCTGGGGACGACGGGATTCAGGACTTGGCTCAAGGACGGCAGGGACATCGGCGGGAGGCGGCGCTCATTGGCGCCAATCGTGACGCAATTCGGGGCGGCGTGCCCGGGTCGGCACGCTGGCTGGCGGCCAGTATGTCGTCTGGCTCCGGCCCGCGAGATGCAGGCTCGGCATAAGCGCATAGCGGCAAGTCCTTTCTCCCGCGGCGCCGGCCTAACTAGCCTCGCAGCATCGCCTGACTCCCGAGCTGCACGATGTCCGCCTCGCCTGCCCCCGCTGCGGTTCCGACCGGTGCACTGCCGAACGGCATGCTTGGCCTCGTCGCGCCGCCCTCCCTGCTTTCGCAGGAGCAGGCCGCCCAGCTCGATCTGTTGACCGGCGGCCTGGATGACGCGGGCCTGTGGTGGCTGTCGGGCTATGCCGCGGGCCTCGCGCGATCACAGGCGCTGGCCGCCCCGCGGCCATCCGCCGTTGCGGGCGCGGAGCCGCAGGTCGCCGCGCAGCTGACCATCGTCTACGGCAGCCAGACCGGCAACGCGAAGCGTGTCGCCGGGCAACTCGCGCAGCAGGTCGAAGCCGCGGGCCTGGGTGCGCGCCTGGTCCGCGCCGACGCCTACGCCACGCGCGAACTGAAGAACGAGCGCCACCTCGCCATCGTCATCAGCACCCAGGGCGACGGCGACCCACCGGACGACGCCCGCGGGTTCTTCGAGTTCGTTACCGGCAAGCGCGCGCCGCAGCTGCCCGAGCTGCGTTACGCAGTGCTGGCGCTCGGCGATTCCAGTTATCCGCAGTTCTGCGCCATCGGCCGCCGCCTCGACGACCGCCTGGCCGAGCTCGGCGCCAGGCGCTGGTTCGCACGCGGCGACGCCGACCTCGACATCGATGCCGTGGCGACGCCCTGGCTCGCCAGCGTCCTCGCCGCGGCGAAGGACGCGCTGAAGCCGCAGGCCCCGCTGGCCACGGTCACGCCGCTGCGCCCGCTGGCGAGCCTCTACACGCGCGAGCATCCGTTCCAAGCCGAACTGCTGGTCAACCAGCGCATCACCGGCCGCGGCCACGGCGGCGGCAAGGCGGCTTCAGACAAGGCGGCTTCAAACAAGGCGGCTTCAAGCAAGGATGTCCGCCATATCGAGCTGTCGCTGGAAGGTTCGGGCCTGCGCTACGAACCCGGCGACGCGCTGGGCATCTGGCCGGTCAATCCGCCGCGTCTGGTCGATGCGGTCCTGGCCACGCTCGAACTCGACGGCCAACAGGCCGTCACTGTCGGCGAGCAGACCCTGCCGCTGCGGGAGTGGCTGTCGCATCGGCGCGAACTCACGCGGCTGTCGCGCCCGTTCGTGGCGACGCACGCCGCGCATGCGCAGAGCGCGGAGCTCAACGCCCTGCTCGCACCGGATCGCGCCGCCGACTTCGCCCGCCTACTGGCCGAGCGACAGGTGCTCGACCTGCTGCAAGCGCATCCCGCTGCCTGGACGGGCGAGGAACTCGTCGCCGCGCTGCGTCCGCTGGCGCCACGGCTGTATTCGATCGCCTCCAGCGCCAGGGCCGTCGGCGAGGAGGAAGTCCATCTCACCGTGGCGCATGTCGAATACGAAGTCGCCGGCGGCAACCCGGATGACCGCCTGCGCTGGGGCGCGGCTTCCAACTACCTGGCGCGTGCCGCCGAGGGCGAGAAGCTGCCGGTCTTCATCGAGCACAACGAGCGCTTCCGCTTGCCGAAGGACGGGACGCGCGACGTCATCCTGGTCGGTCCGGGCACCGGCGTCGCCCCGTTTCGCGGCTTCGTGCAGGAGCGTGCCGCCTCCGGTGCGACCGGGCGCAACTGGCTGTTCTTCGGCAACCCGCACGCACGCAGCGACTTCCTCTACCAGTTGGAATGGCAGGAGGCGCTCAAGCGCGGCGCATTGCACCGCCTCGACCTCGCCTTCTCGCGCGACCAGGCGCACCAGGTCTACGTGCAGGACCGCCTGCGCGAACACAGCCACGACGTCTTCGCCTGGCTGGAAGGCGGCGCCCACCTGTACGTATGCGGCGATGCCACGCGCATGGCGAAGGACGTGCACGCCGCACTGCTGGAGATCGTCGCCACGCACGGCGGGATATCGGCCGAGGACGCCTCGGCCTACCTCAACCAGCTGCAGGCCCAGGGCCGTTACGCCCGGGACGTGTACTGAAACGACGCCATGAGCACGCATTCGGTCGAAGACATCAAGAAATCCAGCGCGCGCCTGCGCGGCACGCTGCTGGCCTCGCTCGCCAACCCGGTCACCGGCGCGCTCGCCGACGACGACCAGACCCTGATCAAGTACCACGGCAGCTACCAGCAGGACGATCGCGACCTGCGCGAGGAACGGCGCCAGCAGAAGCTGGAACCGGCCTGGCAGTTCATGATCCGCACGCGCACCCCGGGCGGCGTGGTCACGCCGGAGCAGTGGCTCAAGCTCGACCGCATCGCCACCACGTACGCGGAGCGCGGCCTGCGCATCACCACGCGCCAGGCGTTCCAGTTCCACGGCGTGATCAAGCGCGAACTCAAGGCGACGATGCAGGCGATCAACGCCGCGCTGATCGACACGCTGGCGGCATGCGGCGACGTCAACCGCAACATCGCCGTGTCGGCGAACCCGCACGAGTCCGCCGCGCACGCGTTCGTGCACGCGCAGGCCGCTGCGCTGTCGACGCGGCTGCTGCCCAATACCCGCGCCTACTACGAGATCTGGCTCGACGAGGAACGCGTCGCCGGCAGCGGCGAGGAAGAGGACCGGATCTACGGCGAGGCCTACCTGCCGCGCAAGTTCAAGATCGGCTTCGCCATCCCGCCGTACAACGATGTCGACGTGTTCGCCCAGGACCTGGGCTTCATCGCGATCGTCGAAATGAGCTCGTCAGGAGAGCGCGAGGTCGTCGGCTACAACGTCAGCGTCGGCGGCGGCATGGGCGCGACCCATGGCGATGCGGAAACCTACCCGCGCCTGGCCGACGTGATCGGCTTCATCCGTCCCGACCAGCTCACGGCCGTCGCCGAGGCCGTGCTGACCACGCAGCGCGACTGGGGCAACCGCGTCGTGCGCAAGCGGGCGCGGCTGAAGTACACGATCGACGATCGCGGCCTCGACGCGTTCAAGGCCGAAGTGGAACGCCGCACCGGGTTCTCCCTCGAGCCGGCGCGGCGCTTCGACTTCGTCCACAACGGCGACCGCTTCGGCTGGATCCGGGGCGATGACCGCGAAGGCCACGACGGCCCGTGGCATCTGACCCTGCGCATCGTCGCCGGCCGCATCTGGGATCGCGAACAGCCGCACCTCACCGGGCTGCGCGAGATCGCCAAGGCGTTGCTGCACACCGATGCCGCGCCGGCGCCCGAATTCCGCATGACCGCGAACCAGAACCTGGTCATCGCCAATATCCCCGCCGACCGGCGCCGGCATATCGATTCGCTGGTCGCATCGCACGGCCTGGACGAACACCTGCTCGCATCGCCGGTGCGCCTCAACGCGATCGCCTGCGTCGCGCTGCCGACCTGCAGCCTGGCGATGGCCGAGGCCGAGCGTTACCTGCCCGACTTCCTAACCCGCGTCGAAGCGCTGCTCGACACCCATGGCCTGCGCGACACGCCGATCAACCTGCGTATCAGCGGCTGCCCGAACGGCTGCTCGCGCCCGTACCTGGGCGAGATCGCGCTCGTGGGCAAGGCGCCGGGCCGCTACAACCTGATGCTCGGCGCTTCGCACAAGGGCGAGCGCCTCAACACGCTGTATCGCGAAAACATCGACGAAGCCGCAATCCTGGCCGCGCTCGATGCGTTGTTCGCGCGCTACGCCTCCGGCCGCGAAAGCGGCGAACGCTTCGGCGACTTCCTGGTCAGAAGCGGACTCGTCCGCACGGGTGCCGTCGCCGGCAAATCACTGCCACTGGAACTGGTCGAATGAGCCCGCCCGATCCCGTCACCGCCGCCGAGTCGCCGCGCTCGCTGGACGAACTCAACCAATGGCTGGCGACGCGCTCCGCCGAGGATCGCGTGGCCTGGGGCCTGGCCAACCTGGCAGGCAGCCATGCGCTGTCGTCGAGTTTCGGCGCGCAGGCCGCGGTGTCGCTGCACATGGTCACGCGGCAGCGCCCGGAGATTCCGGTGATCCTGATCGACACCGGCTACCTCTTCCCCGAGACCTACCGCTTCGTCGACGAACTGACCGAACGGCTGGCGCTGAACCTCAAGGTGTACCGCCCGCAGATCGGCATCGCCTGGATGGAGGCGCGGCTGGGCAGGCTGTGGGAACTGGGCGTGGACGGCCTCGACCGATACAACCGCCTGCGCAAGGTGGAACCGATGCAGCGCGCGTTGCGCGACCTCGGCGCGCGCACCTGGATCTCCGGCATCCGCCGATCGCAGTCGCGCGGCCGGGCGGAGACGCCGTTCCTGCAGCTGCACGACGGGCGCTGGAAGCTGCATCCGCTCGCCGACTGGAGCGACCGCGATGTATGGAACTACCTGCAGCAACACGACCTGCCGTATCACCCGCTCTGGCACGACGGCTATGTCTCGATCGGCGACGTGCACACGACGCGGCGGCTGGAAGCGGGCATGAGCGAGGAGGACACCCGCTTCTTCGGGCTCAAGCGCGAGTGCGGCCTGCACGAGGACTGGGACAGCAGCCGGGCGGCATGACGCGGCCCGGTAACAACGAAGGCCCGGGAATTCCGGGCCTTAGGCGTCTTCAGGCAGCCTGGCTGAGCGCTTCGCTCAGTTCGGACCAGCTCGGCGGCTGCGGCCAGTCGGCTTCCTGGTTGCCGGCGAGCACGCGCTGCAGGTCGCGCTGGTCGATCTGCGGCGCCAGCGCATGCAGCAGTTCGATGGTGTAGTCGCGCAGCACGCGTTCGCGCGGCAGCACGGCCCAGGCGATGCATTCGGGGATGGCGGCCGGCGCGGGCAGCGCGACGAGATCGGTGTCCTCGCGTTCGTTCACCGCCATCTCCGCGAGCAAACCGACCCCGAGGCCCGAACGGACGTAGGTCTTGATCAGGTCGGCATCGCGCGCGGTCATCGACAGCTGCGGCTCCAGTCCGGCGGTCGCGAATGCACGGCGCAGCGAGGACTCCGGGCGGGTCGAGGACTCATAGCTCACCAGCGGATGGGCGGCGAGCTGCGCGAGCGTCGGTGGGTTCCCGTTGCGTGCCAGCGGATGCGAGCGCGGCACCAGCACCACGCGCTTCCAGCGGAACAGCGGTACGGCGATGCCGCCGGCCGGGGCTTCGCCTGCGGTGCTGATGAGCGCGAAATCGGATTCGCCGCGGGCCAGCAGGTCGAGCACGTCGCCTTCGGAACTCGGCAGCAGGTGCACGCTGACGCGCGGATAGGTCTGGCGCAGTTGCGCGATCGCCGGCGGCAGGACGAAACGGGCCTGCGTGTGCGTGGTGGCGAGCACCAGGCGGCCGTGGCCATCGCGACGCTGGTTGGCGGCGTAGGAACGGATGTTGGCGGCTTCGGCGAGCAGGCGGCGCGCATGCGCGAGGACCTGGCTGCCGGCGGGGGTGATGCTTTCGAGGCTGCGGCCCTTGCGTGCGAACAGCAGGAAACCGAGTTCTTCCTCGAGCTGCTTGAGCTGCTTGGACAGGCCGGGCTGCGTGGCGTGCACGCGTTCGGCGGCGAGGGTGATGTTGAGGCCGGAATCGGCGATCGCGGCGAAGTAACGGAGCTGCGTCAGGGTCATGGCGGCGTCTGGGGTCGGTCGGGTTGCGGCGTGGGGGTCGGGTACTTGGAAGCGGCGGAAATACGCGCGTGACACCAGGCAAACATCGGGACGGATTTCATTTGGTTATCTCTTTATGCGGATGAACGGATAGACCATAGCGTCATGGCCGGGGCGATGTCCAGCGCCGGTCATGCCATGAGGGCATGAAGCCACAGCCGCGGATCATTTCCGCCGCTGCGGCCACAACGCTAGGTTGCGAAAACGCCTCGCTTCCGGCCGTCTGCCCCATGTCCGCGCCTCCCCTCTTCCCGCTGTTCACCCATCTCGCCGGCCGCGCCGTGCTGGTGGTCGGCGGTGGCGCCGTGGCCCGACGCAAGGTCCAGGCGTTGCTGCCCACCGGCGCCAGCGTCCGGGTCGGTGCGACCGTGCTGGACTCGCAACTGGCGCAACTCGCCGCGCAGGGCCGGATCGAGGTGCTGGCCGGTCCGTTCAATGAGGCCTGGCTGGAAGGCGCCTGGCTGGTCGTCGCCGCGACGGACGACCGTGCCGTCAATCGCGCCGTCGCCGCGGCGGCGGAAGCCCGGCGCGTGTGGGCCAACGTGGTCGACGATGCGGAACTGTCCAGCGCGCACCTGCCGGCCCGGGTGGAACGCGGCGCCGTGCAGATCGCCATCTCCAGTGGTGGCGGCGCACCGATGCTCGCGCGGCACCTGCGGGAGCAGCTGGAAACGCAATTCGACGAATCGCTCGGCGCCCTCGCCGAACTGTTCGCGCAGACCCGCGAACGCATCCGCACGCATCTACCCGATCTGGCCACGCGACGGCGCTTCTTCGATCGCGTGCTGCGGGGAGCCATCCCGACCCTGCTGCGGCGTGGCGAGACCGCGAAGGCGCGCCGCGAATTCATCGGCCTGCTGGAGCAAGCGCAGCAGGCCCGATCCGGCAGCGTCGTCCTGGTCGGCGCCGGGCCCGGCGATCCCGGGCTGCTCACCCTGCGCGCCCTCCGCGTGCTCAACGAGGCGGACGTGATCCTGCACGACCGCCTCGTCGGCGCCGAGGTTCTCGCGCTCGCGCGTCGCGACGCGGAGCTGATCGACGTCGGCAAGCAGGTCGGCGGCGACCACCACACCACACAGGAGTGCATCCATCGCCAGTTGCTGGAACACGCGCGCCGCGGCAAGCGCGTGGTCCGGCTCAAGGGCGGCGACCCGTTCGTGTTCGGCCGCGGCGGCGAAGAGCTGGAAGTGCTGCGCGAACACGGCATCGATTTCGAAGTCGTGCCTGGGATCACCGCCGCGATCGCCTGCGGCGCCTACGCGGGCATTCCGCTCACGCATCGCGACCACGCGCAGTCGGTGCGGTTCATCACCGCGCACACGAAGGACGAGGACGATGCCTTCGACTGGGCCGCGCTGGCGCGGGAAAAGCAGACGCTTGCGTTCTACATGGGCGTGGCGGGGTTGGAGCGCATACGGGACCGCCTGCTCGCCCACGGCCGCGCCGCGTCGACGCCCTTCGCGATCATCGAGAACGGCACGCGTCCTGAACAGCGCGTCGTGCTCGGCACCTTGGCCGCTCTGCCGGAACTAGCGCGTTTCCACTGCGTGGGCGCGCCGGCACTGGTGATCGTGGGAGAGGTCGCCGCGCTCGCGGCGAGCCTGCACTGGTTCGGTAGCGAACCTTTAACAACAGCGGGCGCAGGATGCGGTCCGCTCGCAAATCTCGCGCAGGCCGCGTGATTCCCCCGCCCTTTCCGAGTACACATCCCCCGTCATGACTATTTACAACAGCATCCTCGACACCATCGGCTCCACGCCCATCGTCAAGCTGCATCGCATTGCGCCCAGCCACGTCACGCTGTACGCCAAGAACGAAGCATTCAACCCCGGTGGTTCGGTCAAGGACCGGCTCGCGCTGGCGATCGTGCTCGACGCGGAGCAGAAGGGCCTGCTCAAGCCGGGCCAGACCATCATCGAAGCGACGTCGGGCAACACCGGCATCGCGCTCGCCATGGTCGCGGCGGCACGCGGCTATCCGTTCGTGGCGGTGATGTCGGATTCCTTCTCGATCGAACGGCGCAAGCTGATGCGCGCCTACGGCGCGAAGGTGATCCTGACGCCCGCGGCCGAACGCGGCAGCGGCATGGTGCGCCGGGCGAACGACCTTGCTCAGAAGCACGGCTGGTTCCTTGCGCGCCAGTTCGAGAACGAGGCCAATCCCGCCTACCACCGCAGCACCACCGGCCCGGAAATCCTGCGCGACTTCGCCGGCCAGCGCCTGGACTATTTCGTCAGCGGCTGGGGCACCGGCGGCACCATCACCGGCGCCGGCGAGGTGCTCAAACTCGCGCGTCCGGCAATCAAAGTGATCGCCAGCGAACCGGCGGGCGCCGCATTGCTGTCGGGCAAGGAATGGGCCCCGCACAAGATCCAGGGCTGGACCCCGGACTTCCTGCCGCAGGTGCTCAGCCGCACGATCGCCGACGAGATCCTGCCGATCGACGAGGTCCTGGCGCGCGACACCGCGCGTCGCCTTGCCGCCGAGGAAGGCGTGTTCGTCGGCATTTCCGCCGGCGCCACGGTCGCTGCCGCGCTGCAGGTCGCCGAGCGCGCGCCGGAGGGATCGGTCCTGCTGGCGATGCTGCCCGACACCGGCGAGCGCTACCTCTCGACGTTCCTGTTCGAGGGCGTCAGCGACGGCTCCGATGACGAGTGGCTGGCCTCGCTCACGGGCGAGGCCGCCGCGGCCTGATCCGCCGGCAGGACGCGCCCGCAACGCCCGTGCGGAAACCGGCGGCAGCGCACATCCCCGCGCCGCCGCCGTCGCGCCATGCGTTTATGCTGTGGCCACCCGATCCACGCCGTTCCGCATGACTTCCGACGATCTTTCCGCCCGCGAGGCCGCCCGCCTCGCCTGGGCCCGCGCCGCCAGCGGCGACGCCACGCTCGAACTCCACCGCGCCTCGATGGACGCCGGCTTCCGCAGCTACTGGCGCGGGGCGGTCGCCGGCGTCGACGGACCCGGCAGCGTGATCGTCATGGATTCCCCGCCCGACAAGGAAGACGTGCGGCCCTGGTTGCGCATCCGCGACCTGCTCGAACGCGGCGGCGTGCGCGTGCCGCACGTGCTGGCGCGCGACGAGGACGCCGGCTTCCTGCTGCTGGAAGACCTCGGCGCGGATACCTACCTGCATGTAATCGGGCCGCACAACGCGGACGAATTGTTCGACGCCGCGATCGGCCAGTTGCTGCGGATCCAGGCCGTGCCTTGCCCCGAGGGCTTCCCGGCTTACGACGACGCCTTGTTGTCGCGCGAGCTGCGCCTGTTCGACGAGTGGTACCTCGGCCGGCATCTCGGGCTGTCGCTGGATTGCGGCGACATGGACAGGCTCGAGCTCGTCTACCGGCGCCTGATCGACAACGCACTGGCGCAGCCGCAGGTGTTCGTGCACCGCGACTTCATGCCGCGCAACCTGATGCCGGCGAGCGACGGCCCGGCCGTGCTCGATTTCCAGGACGCGGTGCGGGGACCGATCGCGTACGACGCCTTGAGCCTGTTCAAGGACGCGTTCCTGAGCTGGCCCGAGGATCGGGTCGAGGTATGGCTGGCGCGCTACCACGCGCGCGCCCAGGCCGCCGGCCTGCCGGTGCCCGACTCCGCCCGTTTCCGCCGCGATGCCGACTGGATCGGCGTGCAGCGGCACCTGAAGGTGATCGGCATCTTCGCGCGCCTGTGGCATCGCGATGGCAAGCCGAAGTACCTGGCCGACGTCCCGCGCTTCTTCGCCTACCTCGATGCCGTGCTGCCGCGCTATCCGGAGTTCGCGCCGCTGGTCGAACTGATCGAGCAGCGCGTGAAGCCCGCGCTGGCCGAACAGGTGCGCGCGCAAGGAGACGCAGATTGAACGCTTCGCAGCGGCCATTGCGATGAAGGCGCTGATCTTCGCCGCCGGCCTCGGCGAACGCATGCGGCCGTTGACCAACCACACGCCCAAGCCGCTGCTGCCCGTGGGCGGCAAGCCGCTGATCGTGTGGCACCTGGAGAAGCTCGCCGCCTTGGGCGTGCGCGACGTGGTGGTCAATACCAGCTGGCTCGCCGAGCAGTTCCCCGCCACCCTCGGCGATGGCGAACGCTGGGGCCTGCGCCTGCACTTTTCCTTCGAAGGCCCGACGCCGCTGGAGACCGGCGGCGGCATGTGGCACGCGGCCCCGAACCTGGCCGAGGGCGATGCGCCGTGGCTCGCGGTGAACGGCGACATCTGGAGCGACTACGACTTCGCGCACCTGCCGCGCGACGTCGCGGGCGACGCGCACCTGGTGCTGGTCGACAACCCGCCGCAGCACCCCGATGGCGACTTCGCCCTCGATACGCGCGGATGCGTGCTCGGCGACGGCGAGCCGCGCCTGACCTTTTCCGGCATCGGCCTGTACCGCCCATCGCTGTTCGCGGACTGGCGCGGCATCATCGGCGCCGCCGCAGGTGCCGACGAAACCCCGCCACGCTTCAAGCTCGCGCCATTGCTGCGCGCCGCGATGGTGGGAGGACGCGTCAGCGGCGAACACCACCGCGGCCGCTGGACCGACGTCGGCACCCCGCAGCGCCTGGCGCAACTCGATGCGGAACTCGCCCCGCCCGTGCGCTGACCCGCCCCCAACCACCCCCTGCAATGGAGTGCACACCGTGAAATCGATTCCGCTCGTCCTCGCCTGCCTGCTGGCGGCCCCCGTCTTCGCCCAGCCCCCGGCGAATCCGTCCGCCACTGCCGGAGCCAGCACCGCCGAAGCGGCGGACGCGCAGATCCGCGCGGTGATCGAAGCGTTCCGTACCGCGATCATCAAGCGCGACCAGCCCGCCTTCGAACGCCTGTTCCTGCATGAGCGCATCACCTGGCAACCGGTGACGAGCGACGCCGCGCTGCAGCGGATCCTGCAGAAGCACCCGACGGCGAAGAAGGTCACGGTCGATCCCGCCCGCACGCCCTACTCCTTCATTGCCGGCATCGTCGCCAGCAAGAACACGTCCGAGGAAACCTTCGACAACGTGCGGATCGACAGCGACGGCGACCTCGCCTCGGTCGTATTCGACTACGCCTTCCTCAGCAACGGACAGGAAACCAACCACGGCCGGGAAGCGTGGCACCTGCTGCGTACGCCGGACGGATGGAAGATCGCATCGGTGATCTGGTCGGTGAACCTGAAGCCTGAAGCGGCGAAGTAACCGCGGCACAGGCGGTCGTGCCTGCGCGCGCCTTCGCGTTACAGGTCCAGCGTCTGCCGCAGGAAGGGCACGGTGACGCGTCGCTGCGCCGCCAGCGACGCGCGATCGAGCTGGTCGAGCAGCGCGGTGAGCCCCCCCAGGTCGCGGCCCACGCGTTTCAGCAGCCACTCGAGCGCCGCCTCCTCGAGCACCAGGCCGCGGCGTTGCGCGCGCTGCTGGAGCACTTCGCGGCGCCCCTCGTCGTCCAGCGGCAGCAGCGTGATGCGCGTGCACTGACCCAGGCGCGAGCGCAGGTCGGGCAGCACCAGGCCGATCGCATCGGGAATGTCGCGCGCGGCGTAAACCAGGGCGACGCCGGCCGCGCGGGCCCGGTTGTGCGCGTCGAACAGCGCGATCTCGTCCTCGCGGTTACCGGCGATGGCATCGAGGCCGTCGAGGGCGATGAGGTCGTTGCCCTCCAGTGCCTGCAGGGCATCGCGCAGACGGCCCGCGGCCGCGATCAGGGGCAGGTAGGCGGCGCGCTGGCCGGCGGACTCGGCGGCCGCACAGGTGGCCAGCAGCAGGTGGGTCTTGCCCACGCCCAATGGCCCCGCGAGGTACAGCGCGTCGCGCGCGACAGCTGGATCGGCAGGGGTACCTGCCGCATGGCGCAACTGTTCGATCGCACCGGGAGGCGCGCACACGAACGCCTCCAGGCGCTGGTCGGGTGGGTAGCGCAATGCCAGCGGCAATTGCGGCACGCCATGCACGGAACGGCTCACTCCGGCTGGCGCTCCACCGCCGTTTCGATGGCCGCCTGCCCGGCTGCCGCCTGCC
The DNA here is from genome assembly GCF_059568595.1 of Lysobacter oryzae DSM 21044. NCBI lineage: Bacteria > Pseudomonadati > Pseudomonadota > Gammaproteobacteria > Lysobacterales > Lysobacteraceae > Lysobacter > Lysobacter oryzae. The sequence goes on from NZ_JCANTQ010000010.1 coordinate 53,341, forward strand.
GCGCCGCCGCGGCCAGGGGGGCCGCCTGCTCACCCGCGTACAGGCGACTATGCGTGTAGCGCTGCTCGGCGTAGCGCAGCAGCACGTTGGCGACGGCCGCCACCGGTAGCGCGAGCAGCATGCCGAGGAAGCCGAACAGCTGGCCGCCGGCGAGCACGGCGAAGATCACCGCCGCCGGATGCAGGCCGATGCGGTCGCCGACCAGCTTGGGCGTGAGCCAGTAGCTCTCGATCACCTGGCCGACGCCGAACACGATCAGCACCCCCGCGAGGTGCTCCCAGTCGCCGTACTGCACGAGGGCGGCGATGCAGCCCAGGATGATGCCGCTCGCCGGACCGAGGTACGGCACAAACGTGAGAAGCCCGGCGATGATCCCGATCAGGATGCCCAGGTCGAGGCCCACGCCCCACAGCCCCAGCCCGTACATCACGCCGAGGATCACCATCACCAGGAACTGCCCGCGCAGGAAGGCGCCGAGCACGTCGCCCGACTCGCGCGCGAGCCGCGACGCGGTACCCAGGTAGTCCCGCGGGATCAGCGCGGCGACGCGCGCCACCAGCAGGTCCCAGTCGCGCAGGAAAAAGTACGTCAACACCGGCAGCAGCGCGACGTTGGCGACCAGCGCCAGGATCGCGAAGCCGGAGCGCGACAGGTAACCCAGCAGGGTCGTGGCGATGCCGCCGGCGCGCTCCCAATTGGTGCGGACGAGTTCGACGAGATGGTTGAAGTCGAGCCAGGTCGCGATCTGCATCCCGGTCCGCCGCTCCAGCCACGGTATCGCGACCTGCAGCAGCCAGTCGCGGTAATGCGGCAACGAGGCGATCAACGTCGCGATCTGGCGCTCGATCAGCGGCACCAGGATCACCAGCACCGCGATCACGACCAGGGTCATGGCGCAGAAGACGAGTGCGACCGCGGTGTTGCGCGAGCGGCCGGTGCGTTGCAGCCGGTTCACCAGCGGATCGCCCAGCCACCCCAGCATCGCGGCGATCACGAACGGCGTGAGCACCGGCGCCAGCAGCCACAGCAGCCACAGCGCGCCCAAGCCGAGCGCGGTCCATTGCAGCCGCCGCAGGAAGCGGGCGATCTCGTGCAGGGAGGCGTGGGAGTCCATCAACGCAGCCGGTAGACGGGCGCATCGCCCTCGGCGGCGACGATGACGCCGTCGCGATCGGCCATGCGCCTGAAGCCCGACAGGCCCGAGGCGAGGTCGAGCGAGAACGTCACGCTGTCGGGCGTGGCGCGCTGCGGCGTGATCTTGCGCACGATGGCGAGCTTGTCCAGGTAGCCGGCCAGGCGCATGTAGTCATCGCTGCTGTGGATGCCGGTGAACGTGACCGCATAGCTTCCGGGGGGGCCGGCGGCGCCGCGCTTGGCGTAGCGCTTGGTCAACGCATCGGCGGCGCCATCCGCGCCGGTGGCGATGGCACGGCGCGCGTCGGGATCGGTGGTGCTCCAGCTCGACAGCACCTTGCCGTTGTCGACGAAGGTCCAGTCGGCCTTCCAGCCGGCGCCGCTGCGGTAGACCTTGCCGATCAGCTGCATCGGCGGCGAGTAGCGCAGCGACGCACGCGCGACCGCGGCGCTGTCGCCGCGCCAGATGGCCCCGACCGTGGCCTGTTCGGCGGCGTTGCCCGCGGGCAGCCCGAGCGCGTAGCCGCGCTCCTTCGCGCGGCTCAGCGCGGAGCGCGCCGCATTGGCCTGCGGCAGGCCGACCAGCCGCGGTCCCTTGCCATCGTCGATGCCCAGCCACAGCACCGGCTTGGGCCGCGGCAGCGGCCATACGGGCAGGCCGACGGTTTCGATGAGATCGTCGACCTGCTCCTGGTCGAAGCGCACGATCAGGGTGGTGCCGAAGGTCGGCGCGCCGGTCGGACCCACGCCCTCGTCCTGGCGGTAGTCGTAGCTGCGCACGTACTCCTTGGCCCGGCGCAGTTCCTGGCCGACCCCCGGCTGCCCGGCGACGCTGCGGACGCCCGACAGCTTGGCCAGCACCGACGAGAGCGCGCGGGCGAAGCCCGTGTTGCGTTCGGCCTCGCCCTGGCCGTTGACGTTCACCTCGGCCTCGTAAGGACCCTGCGCGCCGGCGCGGTCGCCCTCGACGCGCTGCGCCGTGGCGGTGAAGCTCACCAGCAGCAAAGCCGCCAGCCAGAACCCTCTAAATGCGCGAACCATCGCTGTCCCTGGTCGGTATAACCGACTGAAATGGTGCCGTACGGGCCCAAGGACGTCCATTCGCGTCCGTCGCGGCTGGTAAAATCGCCCGTCTTCCGCCCCGCGATGCCTCTCGTGACCCCGCCTTCCGTGAACAATCCCACCCCGCTCACCTACCGCGACGCCGGCGTCGACATCGACGCGGGCAACGAAGTGGTCGAGCGCATCAAGCCCGCGATCAAGCGGACCCTGCGCCCGGAAGTGCTCGGTGGCGGCATCGGCGGGTTCGGTGGCCTGTTCGACCTGTCCGGCAAGTACCGGGAACCGGTCATGGTCTCGGGCACCGACGGCGTGGGCACCAAGCTGATCCTGGCCAAGCAGCTGAACAGGCACGACACGATCGGTATCGACCTGGTCGCGATGTGCGTCAACGACGTGCTCGTGCAGGGCGCCGAACCGCTGTTCTTCCTCGACTACTTCGCCACCGGCAAGCTCGACGTCGACACCACGGTGGACGTGGTCGGCGGCATCGCCAGGGGCTGCGAGATCGCCGGCTGCGCACTGATCGGCGGCGAAACCGCCGAGATGCCCGACATGTACCCGCCCGGCGAATACGACCTCGCCGGGTTCACCGTGGGCGCGGTGGAGAAGGCGCGACTGATCGACGGCAGCCGGGTGCGCCAGGGCGACGTGCTCATCGGCATCGCCTCCAGCGGCCCGCATTCCAATGGCTATTCGCTGGTCCGCAAGATCCTCGCCCGTGCGGGCAATCCGCTCGAGCTGGACCTGGGCGGAGTCAAGCTCGCCGACGCGCTGATGGAACCCACGCGCATCTACGTCAAGCCGGTGCTGGAACTGCTGCAGCAGCACGACATCCACGCCATGGCCCACGTCACCGGCGGCGCCCTGGTGGAGAAGATCATCCGCGTCGTGCCCAAGCCGCTCGGCCTGGAAATCGACACGTCGTCGTGGCCGCTGCCGCCGGTGTTCGACTGGCTGCAGCGCGAGGGCAACGTGCCGCGCGAGGAGATGTGGCGCACCTTCAACTGCGGCATCGGCTTCGTGCTGATGGTGGCGCCCAGCGATGTCGCGGCCGTGAATGCACACCTGGACACCCTCGGCTTGCCCCATTGGCAGATCGGCCAGGTCACGGCCGGCGGCGACGGCGAACGCCTCCGTATCTCCTGACGCCCAGCCTCGCACCGGCGGCCGCCGTCACCACTTCGACAACCCACATGGGGCGCATGCTTGAGCACTAGCGATCCGGCCTCGCTGCAAGATCGGCAACACCTGGACCTGCTTGGCGTCTTCCACTACGTGGTCGCCGCCCTGGGCGCCCTGTTCTCCCTGTTCCCGGTGATCCACCTGGTGATCGGCATCGCGATGGTCAGTGGCCACCTGAGCGGCGGGCAGAAGCCCGGGGAGCCCGATCCGGCGCTGTTCGGCTGGTTCTTCGTCGGTATCGCCGCCCTCATGATCGTTTTCGGCCTGACCTTCAGCGCGTTGCTCGCCTACGCCGGCCGCTGCCTGCGCCAACGCCGGCGCTACACGTTCTGCCTGGTGATGGCGGCGATCAGCTGCGCTTTCATGCCCTTCGGCACCGTGCTGGGCATCTTCACGCTGATCGTGCTGACCAAGCCATCGGCCAAGTCGCTGTTCGCGCGAACGTGATGCGCCTGGCCATCCTCGCCTCGGGCCGCGGCAGCAACCTGCTTGCCATCCTCGACGCGATCGCGCGCAAGCAGCTCGACGCGACGGTGGCCGGCGTGTTTTCCGACAAGGCCGATGCGCCTGCGCTGCAGCACGCGCGCGACGCGGAAGTCCCGGCCCGCAGCCTGTCGCCGAAAGGCTTCGCGTCACGCGCCGACTTCGATGAACACCTGTTCAGCCTGGTCGATGCAGTTCAGCCCGATCTCATCGTCTGTGCCGGATATATGCGCCTGATCAGCGACGGCGCCGTCGCTGCACGGACCGGACGCATGATCAACATCCATCCCTCGCTGTTGCCCGAGTTCAAGGGCCTGCGCACGCACCAGCAGGCGCTCGACGCCGGTGCGCGCATGCATGGCGCCAGCGTGCACTTCGTCACGCCCGAACTCGACGGCGGGCCGGTAATAGCGCAGGCGCGCGTCGCGGTGGAAGCCGGCGACGACGCAGGCACCCTCGCCGAGCGTGTATTGCGGCGCGAACACCCGCTGCTGCTGGCGACCCTGCAGCAGCTGGCCGAGGGCCGCATCGCGCTGAATGATCATCGCGTTCACTACAACGGTCATCCGCTCGCGTCACCCTTGCAACTCGATGCCGGCAATCGCCTGGTCGAGGAAATTTCCGCATGAAATCCTTCCATGGCGCCCTGATCGCGGTCGCTTCGCTGCTGTCGACGCCGGTCATGGCCGATGCGACTTCGCCCGCGACGGCGGCCGTCGATCCGCGACCGCTCGAGCCGTTCATCGCGCAATACCAGGTCTACAAGGACGGGCGCGTGCTCGGCGATGCGGTGATGCAGGTGGTGAAGAACGACGATCGCCGCTGGCGCGTCGACCTCAACATCCGCGGCACCCAGGGGCTGGTTGGCCTGGCCGGCATCGCCGCGCAGCAGAGCACGGTGTTTGACGTGGCGGGCGGTCAGTACCGGCCGCTCGCGCAGAGCACGCTGCGCAAGACCGTGTTCACGAAGAAGCAGACCGTGGGCGTCTACGATTGGCGCTCGCACCAGGCGCGCTGGACTGGCGATGTAAAGGACTCCCGGCGCGCACCGGTTCCCCTGCAGGACGGCGACCAGAGCGGCCTGCTCATCAACCTTGCGGTAATCCGCGATGCCCAACCCGGACAGTCGCTGCATTACCGCTTTGTCGACGACGGCCGCGTCCGCGACCATCGCTACGACGTGTCCACCCAGTTCGACGACGTGAAGGTCGGCGACCTGGATTACAACGCGATGCGGGTTTCACGTGCCCAGGCGGGCAACGAGGAAACGGTAATCTGGGTTGTGGATGGCGTCCCGACGCCGGTCCGCATCCTGCAGCGCGAGGATGGCCAGGACAAATTCGACCTGCGCCTGGTGGAGTACAAGGGAGCGCAATGATGACGACGTTGAAGAAGATCCCCGCCTTGAAGTCTGTGCTGGCTTCCGCGGCACTGCTCGCGGCCAGCCTGACCGCGAACGCGGGCGAGGTGAAGGCGTTCACGGCCGATTACCACGCCAGCTACATGGGCATCCAGGGCATCGGCCGCATGGTGCTCGCGCAGGCGGGCGCCAATCGCTGGCGCTACAGCCTCGACATCGGCGGATCGATGGCCAACCTCAACCAGACCACGGTGTTCGAGGACAGCAACGGCGAATGGCGACCGATTTCCAACAGCGACAGTTCGGAGCTGCTGGTGAAGCGCAAGCAGAAGAACGCCACCTACGACTGGTCGCGGGGCGAAGCGCGTTGGAGCGGCGACGTGAAGCCCGACCGGGCCGGCCCGGTCAGGCTGCAGAGCGGCGACCTTGACGCGATGCTGATCAACCTGGCCATTGCGCGCGATGTCGCCGCGGGCAAGCCGTTGCGCTACCGCATGGTCGACGACGGCCGGGTCAAGCAGTTGAACTACCAGGTCGCGGGCAAGGAGACGATCACCGTCGCCGGCAAGGCCCGCCAGGCGACCAAGGTCACCCGCGTGGACGGCGACAAGCAGGAAATGCTCTGGCTGGTCGACGGCATGCCGGTGCCCGCGCGCATCCTGCGCCGCAAGGACGGCCAGGACGAGATGGACCTGCGCCTGCAGACGCTGCACTGACCAAGCCGCCCTACGAAAGAGCCCCGCGAATGCGGGGCTTTCTTTTTGCAGCGCCGGCAGCAGGCATCAGCTGATGCGGCGGATCTTCGCCCCGAGTCCGGACAGCTTTTCCTCGATGTTCTCGTAGCCGCGGTCCAGGTGGTAGATGCGGTCGATGACGGTCTCGCCGTCGGCGACCAGCCCCGCCAGGATCAGCGACGCCGATGCACGCAGGTCGGTCGCCATCACCGGCGCGCCGCTGAGCTGCTGCACGCCGCGCACCACCGCGGTGTGGCCGTCGACGCGGATGTCGGCGCCCAGGCGCAGCAGTTCGTTGACGTGCATGAAGCGGTTTTCGAAGATCGTCTCGTTGATCACGCCGACACCGTCCGCGATGCAGTTCATCGCCATGAACTGCGCCTGCATGTCGGTCGGGAACGCCGGGTGCGGCGCGGTGGTGATGTTCACCGCCTTGGGGCGGCGGCCGTGCATGTCCAGGGTGATCCGGTCGCCGTCGACGGTGATCTCGGCGCCGGCTTCGGTGAGCTTGTCGAGCACCGCGTCGAGGGTGTCCGGACGCGCCTTGCGCACGGTCACGCGGCCACCGGTCATCGCGCCGGCGACCAGGAACGTCCCGGTCTCGATGCGGTCGGCGACCACCGAATGCTTGCCGCCGTGCAGGCGCTCGACGCCCTCGACGACGATGCGGCCGGTGCCGGCGCCTTCGATCTTCGCGCCCATCGCCTTGAGGCACTCGGCCAGGTCGACGATTTCCGGCTCCATGGCCGCGTTCTCGAGCACGGTGGTGCCCTGCGCGAGCGTGGCTGCCATCAGCACGTTCTCGGTGGCGCCGACGCTGACCATCTCGAACACGTGGCGCGCGCCCTTCAGCCGCTTCGCGCTGGCCTTGATGAAGCCATGGTCGACGCTGATGTCGGCGCCCAGCGCCTGCAGCCCCTTGATGTGCAGGTCGACCGGACGCGAACCGATCGCGCAGCCGCCGGGCAGCGACACTTCCGCATCGCCGTATTTCGCCAGCAGCGGCCCCAGCACCAGCACCGACGCACGCATGGTCTTCACCAGCTCGTACGGGGCGACATGGCTGTTGACGCTGCGCGGATCGACGATCACGCCGCTCTCGCTGCCCCGGCCGATGGTGCCCTGGTCGACGGTGATCCCGGCGCCCAGCCCGGCCAGCAGCTTGGCGGTGGTGACCACGTCGTGCAGGTGCGGGACGTTGCTGATCTCAACCGGCGCGTCGGCCAGCAAGGTCGCGCACAGGATGGGCAATACAGCGTTCTTGGCGCCGGAGATCTGGACCTCGCCGTTAAGCCGCTGGCCGCCTTCCACCACGATCTTGTCCATGTCAGGCGGCCTCGTCCGGGGTGACGGTCTTCAGGGCCAGGGCGTGGATTTCCCCGCCCATGCGGTCGCCGAGGGTCGCGTAGACCATGCGGTGGCGGGCCAGCGGAAGCTTGCCGCGGAAGGCTTCGGCCACGACGGTGGCCTCGAAATGGACCCCGTCATCGCCGCGCACGTCGGCGCGGGCGCCGGGGAGGCCTTGTTCGATGAGGTGGCGGATGGTGTCTGCGTTCAAGTCGATGTGTTCCGGCGGTGCGGTGGCGGCCGGCGGGCATCGCACGGCGCTTTGCGCATAAAATGAACGGATTAGCCTAGCGGAAAGCCCCCCGGCCTTAAATGGCAATGTCCGAAATGGCGACCTCGCCCCCACATCCCCTGCCCGGCGCCGAGCCTGGCGCCCTCACCGGCCTGGCCAACAGCGGCCGCCGCGTGTTCGCCATCGAGGCCCAGGCCCTGGCTGCCGTCGCGGCGCGCCTGGACGGCGAATTCTCCGCCGCCTGCCGCCTGATGCTGGCCACCTCCGGCCGCGTGGTCTGCACCGGCATGGGCAAGTCGGGGCACATCGCCCGCAAGATCGCCGCGACGCTGGCGTCCACCGGGACGCCGGCGTTCTACGTGCATCCGGGCGAGGCCGCGCATGGCGACCTCGGCATGATCACGGACGCCGATGTCGTGCTGGCGTTGTCGTATTCCGGCGAGAGCGACGAGATCCTGCTGCTGCTCCCGGTACTGCGGCGCCAGGGCAACAAACTGATCGCCATGACCGGGCGCGCCAACTCTTCGCTCGCGCGCGAAGCCGACGTCCATCTCGACGTCAGCGTGCCGGCCGAGGCGTGCCCGCTCGACCTCGCCCCCACCTCGAGCACCACCGCATCGCTCGCCATGGGCGACGCCCTGGCCGTGGCGCTGCTCGACGCGCGTGGCTTCACCGCCGACGACTTCGCCCGCTCGCATCCGGCCGGCGCGCTCGGCCGGCGCCTGCTCCTGCACATCTCCGACGTGATGCACGCCGGCAACGACGTGCCGCGCGTGGCCGCGGATGCCACCCTGAGCGAAGCGCTGGTGGAGATGAGCCGCAAGCGCCTGGGCATGACCGCGATCGTGGATCCCGAGGGAAGGCTGCTCGGACTGTTCACCGACGGCGACCTGCGCCGGGCCCTCGACGATCGCAACGTCGACCTGCGCAGCACGCGCATCGCCGACGTGATGACGCACTCGCCCAAGACCATCGGCTCCGACGCGCTCGCCGTCGAAGCCGCGCAACTGATGGAAGCGCACAAGATCGGCGGCCTGCTCGTGATCGACGCCGATCGCCGCGTCGTCGGCGCCCTCAACATTCATGACCTGTTGCGGGCGCGAGTGGTGTAACAACGCAACCTGCGGATTCCGGCGTGCCACGGCACCGCCGGCGCCGCCTTCGAACCATCACCAACCGCCGCGGCACCATGCCCTATAGCCATCTCAACGACTATCCCGCCGACATCCGCCACCGCGCGGCGCGCGTGCGCCTGGCTTGCTTCGATGTCGACGGCACGCTGACCGACGGACGCCTGTTCTTCGACAGCGAGGGCGTGGAGCTCAAGGCGTTCCATGTGCATGACGGCCAGGGCCTGGTGCTGTTGCGCAAGGTCGGCATTGCGGTCGCTTTCGTCACCGCGCGTCCCAGCGTCATCGCGGAACAGCGCGCGGCCGAACTCGGGCTGGAAGCCCATACCGGTGTGAAGGACAAGCTCGCCTGCGTCCAGGGCATCGCGGACCGCCTCGGCATTGCGCTCAACGACGTGGCCTTCATGGGCGACGACCTGCCCGACCTGCGCGTGATGGCGCAGGTCGGCTTGTCGGCGGCGCCTGGCGACGCGCATGCCTGGGTCCGCGAACGCGCGCACTGGCGCACGACCGCCCACGCGGGCCATGGCGCCGCGCGCGAGTTCTGCGACTTGCTGCTCGCCGCGCAGGGCAAGGCCGAAGCGCTGCTCGCCGAAGTCACGCGCTTGGAAGGCGAGCGCGTCGAGGGCAAGGCATGAACTGGCGCGCGATTGTCACCGTCGTCCTGCTCGTCGGCGCGCTGGTCAGCGGCTGGTCGGTCTGGACCCAGCGCAAGAAGGAGTCCGCGCTCGCCGCGCCGGCTGCACGATCCGATTACGTGCTGATCGATTTCGAACTGACCTCCCTCAACCCGCAGGGCAAGGAATCGTTCACCCTGCGCGCGCCGCGCCTGGCGCGCGACCCGGAGAAGCGGACGATGGACATCGCCACGCCGCTGTTCGTGATTCCCCCGGGCGAAGGGGCTGGCAACGATGCCTGGGAAGTGCGGGCGAAGAATGGCTGGGTCAGCGCCGAAGGCGACGAGCTGCGCCTGCGCGGCAATGTCCGTGGCGTGAGCTCGGGACTGACCAGTCCGGCGACCACGCTGGCGACCCGCGAACTGAACATCTACCCCGATGCGCGCCGTGCCACTTCGCCGGGCAAGGTCGAGGTCAGCCGCCCGGGTTCTATACTCAGCGGTCGCGGCCTGGAGCTGGATCTGGCCAGCAAGCGCTACTCGTTCAAGTCCGAGGTCCACCAACACTATGTCCCGACCGCCCGTTAAGCCATTCGCCGTGCTCGTGGCCGGCGCCCTGCTCCTGGCGTCGACGGGCGCGTGGGCGAGATCTTCGGACCGCAACCAGGCGATGGACATCGAGGCCGGTTCCACCAGCGGCTCGCTCGACGATCGCCAGCCGACGGTCCTGTCCAACGGCGTCACCATCAACCAGGGGTCCCTGAAGATCGAAGCCGCGACGGCAACGATCACGACCCGCGGCGGCGACCCCGTGCGTGCAGTGCTGACCGGCGGGCCGGTCAAGCTCAGCCAGCAACTGGACGATGGCACCCCCATGAACGCCACCGCAGGCCGGGTCGATTACGACCTGACCACAGAGGTCGTGATCTTCAGCGACAAGGTGAATATCCAGCAGCCGCGCGGCAGCCTCTCCGGCCCCCGCGTGGTCTACAACATGAAGACCGGCATGGTGAACAGCAGTTCGGACAGCAGTGGCCGGGTAAAGATGACCATCCAACCCCGCCAGGCCGCACCCGCGCCGGCCAAGCCCGTTCCCAAGAAGGGGACGAACTGATGCTGGCTGCCAAGGGCCTGCGCAAGGCCTATCGCTCCCGGGAAGTCGTCCGCGATTTCGCCCTGACGCTGGACGCCGGCGAAGTCGTCGGCCTGCTCGGCCCCAACGGCGCCGGCAAGACCACCTGCTTCTACATGATCGTCGGCCTGGTGCCGGCCGATGCCGGCCAGATCGTCCTGGACGGCAAGGACATCACCGGCGAACCGATGTATGCGCGCGCCAAGCACGGCGTCGGCTACCTGCCGCAGGAGCCCTCGGTGTTCCGCAAGCTCAGCGTCGCCGACAACATCCGCCTGGTGCTGGAACTGCGCGACGACCTCGATCGCAACGGCATCGAAAAGGAGCTCGCCAGCCTCATGGACGAGCTGCAGATCACCCACGTCGCCGACCAGATCGGCGCCAGCCTCTCCGGCGGCGAGCGTCGCCGTGTCGAGATCGCCCGCGCGTTGGCAGCCAAGCCGCGCCTGATGCTGCTGGACGAGCCTTTCGCCGGCGTGGACCCGATCTCGGTGGGTGAAATCCAGCGCATCGTGCGCCACCTAAAGAACCGCGGCATCGGCGTGTTGATCACCGATCACAACGTGCGCGAGACGCTGGGCATCTGCGACCGCGCCTACATCCTCAACGAAGGCGCTGTCCTCGCGCAGGGCTCGCCTGATGCGCTGCTCTCCAATCCGGATGTGCGTCGCGTGTATCTGGGCGATACGTTCCGCCTGTAACCATTGCCACGTGTGATGCAGGTTCCGGAACACCCGTGCCGGCGCCACGCTACTGAACAGGCAGCATCGACGCCCCCCGCGTCGGCGTGCATGATGGTGTCGCTTCTGACGGACCGGCCGTCGGTCCCGCCAGATCCCGTTCGAATTCCTTATGAAGCCCCGCCTCCAGGCCACGCTCGGACAGCAACTGGTGATGACCCCGCAACTGCGGCAGGCCATCCGTCTGCTGCAGTTGTCCGCGACGGAGCTTGAGGTCGAGATCGCCGAAGCGGTGGAATGCAATCCGCTGCTGGACTGGACCGAATCGAGCATCGCCACCAATGGCGGCGACGGCGCCCAGGCCGATGGAGTCCATGACGGCGCCAAGGAAGACGGCTTCGAAACCGAAACGCTGGCGCCCGCGGATGTCGAATGGGGCCCCAGCGACGGCGAGGCGTGGTACGAGCGCACGGGGCCAGCCGACGCGGACGACGAAACGCCCGGCGCGGAACAGGTCGCCGAAGGCGAATCGCTGCAGGACCACCTGTTGTGGCAGTTGCACCTGAGCCCGCTTTCGCAGCGCGACCGCATGATCGCGGTGACGCTGATCGAGGCGATCGAGGACGACGGCTACCTGCGCGAGCCGCTCGAGGCCATCGCCGAGACCCTCGGTCCCGACTTCCATGCGCAGGCGGATGAGATCCTCACCGTGCTGCACCAGGTGCAGCGCTTTGATCCGGTCGGCGCCGGCGCACGCACTCTGGGCGAGTGCCTGCGCCTGCAACTGTCCACATTGCCCGACGACACGCCCGGCAAGGCGCTGGCGCACAAGCTCGCCAATGGGCCGCTCGAGCGCCTGCCCAAGGTGGGAACTGCCGGTATCGCCGCCGAGCTCAAGCTCGACGTCACCGAGGTCGAGACCGCGGTGCATCTGCTGCGATCGCTGGATCCCAAGCCGGGCCTGCAGGTCGGCAGCATCAGCAGCGATACCTATGTCGCGCCCGACGTTGTGATCTGGCGCCAGCATGGCCTGTGGCGGGTGGCGCTCGCCGACAGCATGCGGCCGCGCATCAGCATCCATCGCGGCTACGAGGGCATGATCCGCCACGCCAGCGCCGCCGACGCGCACTACCTGCGCGGCCACCTGCAGGAAGCTCGCTGGTTGCTCAAGAGCCTGGAAGCGCGCGGCGAGACCCTGCTCAAGGTGATGCGCTGCCTGCTGCAGCAGCAGGCAGCGTTCCTGGAATTCGGCGACAGCGCCCTGCGCCCGTTGACGCTGCGCGAAGTCGCCGCGGAAATCGGCCTGCACGAATCCACGGTTTCTCGCGCGGTGGCCCGCAAGTACGCGCGCACGCCGCGCGGAACGATCCCGCTGCGTTCGTTCTTCGCTTCCGGCATCGATACCGGCGCCGGCGGCGAGGCTTCCAGCACCGCCATCCAGGCCATGATCCGGCAGCTGATCGAAGCGGAAAACCCGCGCAAGCCGCTGTCGGATGCACGCCTGGCGGAAACGCTGAAGGCGACCGGGGTGCCGGTTGCCCGACGAACGGTCGCCAAGTACCGCGAAGCGATGAGCATTCCTTCATCGCAGGATCGCGTGCGCATCTAGACCGGTTTCACGATTCGCGCCGCCGTTTGTCGCACCGGCGAAAACACGCTTGAATCGGCCTTCCGGCATGCCTATGTTGGCTGGATAACGAAATCCTTCGGCCTTCTTGTTCCTGCCCTTACGTTGCATTGCCATTCGCGCGAAACAGGCGTTGAATGGGGTCACCCGTAGCCAGCGAGTAAGGAGGTCAAGCATGCGTATCGAAACCTATGGCCAGCAGATCGAGGTCACCACTGCGCTCCGGGACTACGTCGAATCCAAGATGGCACGGCTGAAACGTCATTTCGACCAACCCTTCGATGTCCGCACGCAATTGAGTTTGGACAAGCCCGATCACAAGGCCGAGGCGACCGTAACCTTCTCCGGCCGCGTGCTGCACGCCGATGCTGCAGCGATGGATATGTATGCCGCGATCGACCTGCTTGCCGACAAGCTCGATCGCCTCCTGATGAAGCACAAGGAAAAGATCGTGGACCACCATCGCGGCGAGAGCCTCGCCCGCAGCGGCGACTTCGCGTAACCGATCGGGCGAAACGTCCACGGACGAGCCGATCGATTTCGCCAGAATCAGCACGGGGGCGGATCCGCAAGGAACTGCCCCCGTTGCATTTCCGGGGCCGCTTCCGCATCCGCCGGCCCGTCCAGTTACCATTGGCCGGGGACACGCGGAGCGGCGGCATGAACCTGAGCATCAGCGCAGCGCAGCTTTTCGAACAACAACGCGACAAGCTCGGCCTGCGTTGGCTGGCGGGCGAACGCGTCGGTGGCCAGCGCGTGCTCGAAGCGGTGGACACCGTCGCGCGCCGCCCGTCGCTGGCCGGCTACCTCAACACCATCTATCCCAACAAGGTGCAGATCCTCGGCAGCGAGGAACTGGCCTGGCTCGATGCGCTCGATTCGCGGCTGCGTTGGGACACCATCGTCAAGCTGATCGACTTCAAGCCGCTGGCGCTGGTGATCAGCAAGAACCAGGCCTGCCCCGAGGACCTGCGCCGGCTCGCGGAGGAAAGCGACACGCCGCTGTGGGTGTCGCCGCGGCGCGGCCACGAGCTGCTGAACCACCTGCAATACCACCTCGCGCGCAAGCTCGCACCGCGCGTGACGCTGCACGGGGTGTTCATGGAGATCTATTCGATCGGCGTGCTGATCACGGGCGAGTCCGGCGCGGGCAAGAGCGAACTGGCGCTGGAGCTGGTGACCCGCGGTCACCGCCTGGTCGCCGACGACGCGCCGGAGTTCACGCAGATCGCACCCGACGTGCTCGACGGCGCCTGCCCGGACCTGCTCCAGGACCTGCTCGAGGTACGCGGCCTGGGCGTACTGAACGTGCGCCAGATGTTCGGCGACACGTCGGTGAAAAAGAACAAGTACCTGCGCCTGATCGTCCATCTCACCAAGCCGGCGCTGGAACCGCAGCCCGGTGGCATGGAACGCCTCACCGGCGACCTGGGCTCGCGCCGCGTGCTCGACCTCGACGTACCGATGATCACCCTGCCGGTCATGCCCGGGCGCAACCTCGCGGTGCTGACCGAGGCCGCTACCCGCACGCACATCCTGCGCGCCAAGGGCGTCGATCCCGCGGCCGCCTTCATGGCACGCCACAGCCACTTCCTCGAACGCGCGGAATGAGCGCACCCCCCCTTCCCTCGCCGCCACGACAACACGGGCCCACATGTCGACCGCTCCCACCTTGATCATCGTCAGCGGCATGTCCGGCTCCGGCAAATCGGTCGCGCTCAACACGCTCGAGGACCTCGACTTCTACTGCGTCGACAACCTCCCCGCGGAACTGTTGCCCCAGTTCGTCCAGAGCGTTACCGGCCAGAGCAATGCGCCGGAAAAGCTCGCGGTCGGCATCGACGTGCGCAATCGCCGCGACCTGGCCAACCTGCCCGAGTGGCTGGCCGCCGTCGGCAGCCTGGGCCTGGACCCGAAGCTGGTGTTCTTCGATGCGAGCGACGCGGTGCTGCTGAAGCGCTATGCCGACACGCGCCGCCGCCATCCGCTGAGCACGCTGGGCCTGCCGCTGGTGGACGCGATCGCGCTGGAGCGCCAGGTCCTGCGCCCGCTGCGGCAGATCGCCGACGCAGTCGTGGATACCAGCGACATGAACGTGCACAAGCTGCGCCGGCACGTCATCACCGAGTTCGGCATCGGCGGCGATGCGACCGTGTCGCTGCTGTTCGAATCCTTCGCCTACCGGCGCGGCGTGCCCAGCGACGCGGACTTCGTCCTCGACGCGCGCGCCCTGCCCAACCCGCACTGGGATCCGAGCCTGCGCCCGCTGTCCGGCCGCGACGCCGGCGTTCGCGAATACCTCGAGGCCGACCCCGACGTCGCGCTGTTCGTGCGCCAAGTCAGCGAGTTCCTGGACGTGTGGCTGCCCCGGCTGAAGTCGGAAGGTACGCGCAGCTACGTCACCGTCGCCTTCGGCTGCACCGGGGGCCGGCACCGCTCCGTGTACCTGGCCGAACGCCTGGCCGAACATGCACGGCAGAACGGCTGGGAGGAAGTCGCAGTGCACCATCGCGAGCTGGACTGAGCCGCTCCCATCGCCGCACCGCGGCCGTCCATCCGGACGCTTCCTGACTGTAACCCGGCTCTGTTAAGTTGCGGGCATGTCCGTCGGCGTCCTGCTCATCACCCATGAAGGCATCGGCTCGGCCATCCTGGCCGTGGCGACCCGCCTGTTGCGTACCTTGCCGCTGCGAACGGAAGTGCTGGAGGTGCCTTTCGACGGCGACCCCGACGAGCTGCTGCCGATCGCAAGCGCCGCGCTCCGGCGCGTGGACGGGGGCCAGGGCGTCCTGGTCCTGACCGACCTCTACGGCGCGACCCCGAGCAACCTGGCGGCCAAGGTCGCCCGATTGGGGACGCCGGTGCATCGCGTCTCGGCGCTGAGCCTGCCGATGCTGCTGCGGGTGATGAACTATGCGGAGCAGGAACTGGACGAGTTGCCCTCGGTGGCGTCCGCCGGTGCCCGCAACGGCGTGATCATCGACGAGGCATGAGGGCACCGGCACGGTCGACGCGCGACGGACGAACGCAATACGGACGGAACAAGAAGCACTGGATGAGGCCCTGAGACGATGATCGAACGTGAACTCACCGTCAGCAATCGCCTGGGCCTGCACGCACGCGCCACCGCCAAGCTGGTGCAACTGCTGTCGGCCTACCGGAGCACGACCACGCTCACGGCCAAGGGCCGCGAGGTCAATGCCAAGAGCATCATGGGGGTGATGCTGCTCGCCGCCGGGCAAGGCACGCAGGTAAAGCTGCGGGTCGAGGGCGAGGACGAAGCCGCGACCGCCGAGGCGGTGTGCGCGCTGTTCGACCGCCGCTTCGACGAAGACGCCTGAGGGCCGGCGCGTGCGGCAGGAGTTCAAGGGTCTGGGCGCATCGCGCGGTAGCGCGCTGGGCCGCGCCCGCGTGCGCCTGCCGCACGCCCTGGAAGTCGCCGAAGAGCACGTCGCCGAAGCGGAGGTCGAGGCCGAACGCGCCCGCCTGCAGCGGGCGATCGACACGGTCCGTTCGGAAATGCATGCCCTGCGCCAGCGCCTGCACGGCGCGCTGGCGCACGAGATCGGCGAATTCCTCGACCTGCACGCCCTGCTGCTCGACGATCCCGAACTGCTGCAGGGGCTGGACAGCCTGATCCGCACCGGCCGGTATACGGCCGACTACGCGCTGCGCCTGCAACGCGACCGCATCGCCGCGGTGTTCGCCGGGATGGATGATCCCTATTTGCGCAGCCGCATCGACGACATCGACCAGGTCGTCGGCCGCATCCACGCCGCGCTGCACAGCCGCGAGAACGGCGCCGAAGGCGTTGCCGGCGAAATCCTGATCACCGACAACGTCGCGCCCGCCGAACTCGCGCAACTGCAGGCGCAGGGCGTGGTTGCGATCGTGACCGCCGCGGGCAGCGCGCTGTCGCACAGCGCGATCCTGGCGCGCAGCCTGCACCTGCCCCTGGTCGTGGGCGTGCCCGGCGCGCTGCTCAAGATCAACGACGGCGATGCCCTCGTCGTCGATGGCGGCAGTGGCCTGGTCGTCGTGGAGCCAGCCCCGCAGGACCTGCGCGCTCACCGCACGCGCGAGCGCGAGTACATCCGCGAGCGGAAGGAACTGCACCGCCTGCGCCGCGAACCCACGCGCACCGTCGACGGCGCCGACATCAAGCTCTACGCGAACGCGGAGTCCCGGGAAGACGTGGCCGAGGCGCACGCGCTGGGCGCGACCGGGATCGGCCTGTACCGCACCGAGTTCCTGTTCCTGCAGCGCCGCGAACTGCCGGACGAGGAAGAGCAGTTCCGTGCCTATCGCGACGTCGTCCTCGGCATGAGCGGCCGCCCGGTCACCATCCGCACGCTGGACCTGGGGGCCGACAAGGCCGATCGCACCGGCCTGGTGCTGCGCGACGAGCCCAACCCGGCGCTGGGCCTGCGCGGCGTCCGCCTGTCGCTGGCACGGATGCCGCTGCTGGAGACCCAACTGCGCGCGCTGCTGCGCGCCTCGGGCTACGGGCCGTTGCGCATCCTCGTGCCGATGGTGAGTTCACGCGAGGAGATCAGGGAGGTGCGCGCGCAGCTCAAGCGCATCGCCCGCGACCTGCGCACGCAGGGCCACGAGATCGCCGACCACGTGCCGCTGGGGGCAATGATCGAAGTGCCCGCCGCGGCGATCGCATTGCCCGGCTTCATCGGCAACGTCGACTTCCTCTCCATCGGTACCAACGACCTGGTGCAGTACCTGCTCGCGGCCGACCGCAACAACGAAGCCCTCGCCGACCTGTACACGCCCCTGCACCCGGCGGTGCTGCGGTTGCTGCGCGACGTCATCCGCCTGGCGCGCCTGCGCCAGAAGCCGATCGCGGTGTGCGGCGAAATGGCTGGCGATCCGCTGTATGCCCCGCTGCTGCTCGCGTTGGGCCTCACCGAGTTCAGCCTGCATCCGAACACGCTGCTCGAACTGCGCCGGGTGATCCGCGGTTGCGACCTGACTGCGCTGCGCAAACGCCTGCCACTGCTGATGCGCGCGCGCGACCGCATGGGCATCGAGTCCTGGGTCGAGTCGCATCGTCCCGCCGACTAGATCGGGCATCCGGGCCGGGCCGGGGTGGGCAGCGTCGGCCCGCATCGTCATAATGGGTGCATGAACGCCCCGCTCTGATCAGCGCACCTCGTCGCGCCCTCGTGGCCCGACCTCGCCATTGGAAGTACGCATGGCCGAAGCCGTCCGCCACGACAAGACCGCGCGCCAGCTGCGCCTGCTTTCGGACGCGCTCGACTCCGGCCGCCTGGGCCCGGTGCGCCGGCTGGTCAACACGCTGTCGCCGGCCGAGATCGGCAACCTGCTCGAATCCCTGCCGCCCGCCAAGCGCACCGTGGTCTGGGGCCTGGTCGATGCCGAGGACGACGGCGAGGTGCTGGTCCACGTCGGCGACGAGGTGCGCGAGAGCCTGCTCGCGGAGATGGACCCGGACGAAATCGTCGCCGCGGTCGAGGACCTCGACATCGACGACCTTGCCGACCTGGTCGAGGACCTCCCGGATACGGTCATCGATGAAGTCCTCAAATCGATGGACCGCGAGAACCGCGAGCGCCTGGAGCAGGTGCTGTCCTACGACGAGGACACCGCCGGCCGCCTGATGAACCCCGACGTGGTGACGGTACGCGCCGACACCACGGTCGACGTCGTGCTGCGCTACCTGCGCCTGCGCGGCGAGCTGCCCGAACACACCGACCACCTCTACGTCGTCAGCCGCCGCCACCAGTACCTCGGCCGCATCGCGCTGCAGGCGCTGCTCACGCACGAGGCCAACACGCCCATCAACCAGCTGGTCGACGACGAGCAGCCGGCGATCGGCGTGGAAGAGTCGGCGGACGAAGTCGCGCGGCAATTCTCGGACCACGACTGGATCTCGGCGCCGGTCGTCGACGAGAACAACATCCTGCTCGGCCGCATCACCATCGACGACGTGGTCGACATCATCCGCAGCCAGGCCGAACACCAGGCCCTGGGCGCGGCGGGCCTGGACGAGGACGAGGACCTGTTCTCGCCGGTGCCGCGCGCGACCAGGCGCCGGCTGCTGTGGCTGGGGATCAACCTCGCCACGGCATTCCTCGCCGCCAGCGTGGTGGGTCAGTTCCAGAACACCATCTCGCACATCGTCGCGCTGGCCGTGCTGATGCCGATCGTCGCCGGCATGGGCGGCAACGCCGGCACCCAGGTGCTGGCGCTGGTGATCCGCGGCCTCGCCCTGGGCCAGGTGGGCGCCGCGAACGTGCGCGTGCTGATCTGGAAGGAAATCCGGGTCGCCCTGCTCAACGGTCTCGCGCTGGGCATCATCCTGGGCGTCATCGTGTTCCTCTGGTTCCGCGAATGGCCGCTTGCGCTCGTCATCGCGAGCGCGTTGACGATCAACCTGCTGTCCGCCGCGCTGGCGGGCGTGCTCGTGCCGATGACGCTCAAGCGCATGGGCTTCGATCCCGCCCTGGCCGGAGGCGTGATCCTCACCACCGTCACGGATGTGATGGGCTTCCTCGCCTTCCTCGGGCTGGCGACGCTGATCCTGCTGCGCTGACCACGCAGTTCACGCACGCGCGCGTGCGCCGATCCCGGTAGCCCGCGCTATCCGGCCAGCAGCCGTTCCAGCACCGCCATACGCACCGAGACGCCATTGGCGACCTGCCGCAGCACGCGCGACTGCGGGCCATCGGCAACTTCGTCGGTGATCTCGACGCCGCGGTTCATCGGGCCGGGGTGCATGACGATGGCGTCGGCCGCGGCACGGCGCAGCCGCGCGGCGGTCAGGCCGTAATCGCGGTGGTAGTCGTCGAGCGAGGCGATCAGGCCGTCCTCCATGCGCTCGCGCTGGATGCGCAGCATCATCACCGCGTCCACGCCGTCGAGCGCCGCGTCGAAATCGGCCGTGACGTGGCAGCCGTGCAGCGTGCCCTCATCCGGCAACAACGAGGCGGGCCCGCACACACGGATCTCGCCTGCACCCAGCGTGCGCAGCGCGTGCAGGTCGGAACGGGCGACCCGCGAGTGCTTCACGTCGCCCACGATGAGGACCTTGAGCCGGGAAAAGTCCCTGCCCTTCGCCTGCCGCAACGTGAGCATGTCGAGCAGCCCCTGGGTCGGATGCGCGCTGCGGCCGTCGCCGGCATTCAACAGCGCAACCCCCGGATTGGCGGCCGCGGCCAGCGCGGCCACCGCGCCGTCGGCCTTGTGCCGGACGATGAAGCCGCGTACGCCCATCGCCTCGATGGTCTTGAAGGTGTCGAGGTCGGTTTCGCCCTTGGTGGTCGACGAGCT
Organism: Lysobacter oryzae DSM 21044; assembly: GCF_059568595.1. Taxonomy (NCBI): domain Bacteria; kingdom Pseudomonadati; phylum Pseudomonadota; class Gammaproteobacteria; order Lysobacterales; family Lysobacteraceae; genus Lysobacter; species Lysobacter oryzae. The sequence continues at coordinate 73,365 of NZ_JCANTQ010000010.1, forward strand.
CGACGCGTCGAAACCAAGCACGTGCGCACCCAGTCGCTGCGCCGCCAACTGGAAGCTCAAGCGCGTGCGCGTCGACGGCTCGAAGAACAGCGTGCACACGGCGATCCCCGACAACGCCTGCGGCGCCTGCGCGCCTTCGGCGAACGCCTGGGCGCGATCCAGCAGGGTTTCCACGTCGGCGCGCGGCAGGTTGTCCAGCGTCAGCAGGTGCTTCATTGCGTGCATTCGGATGAAGGTGGGAGGCGTGCCGTCAGCCGGCGGGAATTTCGGTCGCGTCCTGCGGCGCGGCAAGCCAGCGCTCGACGATCACGGCGGCCGCGACCGCATCCAGCGCTTCGGCGTCGCGACGCCGCTTGCGGCCTTCGGCGCGTTCGCCGGCGAAACGTTGCGCGGCTTCGATCGAACTGGCGCGCTCGTCCACGAGAACCACCGGCTTCTTGAAGCGCGTGGCGAGCTCACGGGCGAAGCGATGCGCGCGCACCCGCGCCGGCTGGTCGCCACCCTCGAGTGTCATCGGGTCGCCGACGATGAATCCGTCCGGCCGCCACTCCCGGCACAGGCGCTCGATCGACGGCCAGTCCGGCCCATGGGCATGCACGTCGATCACCGCCAACGCCCGCGCGCCGGAGCCGAATGCGCTGCCGACGGCTACACCGATCCGACGTGCGCCGACGTCGAAGCCGAGCACGGTGCCGTCGCTGCGGATGCTCATGCGTGCCCGGCGTAATCGGCCAGGTGCGCGAAGTCGACGCCGATGCGCCCCGCCGCCGCGACCCAGCGGGATTCCAGCGGCAGCGCGAACAGCAGTTCCGCGTCGGCGGGCGCGGTCAACCAGTCGTTCTCGGTGAGCTCGTGTTCGAGCTGGCCCGAACCCCAACCGGCGCAACCCAGCGCCACCAGGGCGTGGTCCGGGCCCTCGCCGCGCGCCATCGCCTCGAGGATGTCGCGCGAGGTGGTCAGGAACAGCGTGTCGGTGATGGCCAGCGTCGAATCCCAGCGCGGACCACCGTCGTGGAGGACGAAACCGCGCTCCGGGTGCACCGGTCCGCCGGCCAGCACCGGCTGGGCGCGCAGGGACTCGGTGCCGCCCTCGACGCCCATCTGCCCCAACACCTCGCCCAGCGTGTATTCGGAGCGCCGGTTGACCACGATCCCCATCGCGCCGTCGTCGTCGTGCTGGCAGATCAGCGCGACGCTACGCGAGAAATTCGTTTCCGCCAGCGCCGGCAACGCGATCAGCAGCTGGTTGGTCAGGGGCTCGGGCATCACGGGCATGAGGGACATTCTAGCGCGCAGGCCGGTGTGCGCCAGCTGACGGGATGGTTGGCACAGGGCGTAGGATGCGTCTTTCCGCCCCTTATCGCGCATCGCCATGACCGCATCGAATCTCCGCCCGCTCGTCCTCGGCTGCCTCGTCGCGCTGTCCGGTCTTTCACTGACGCTGGTCGCCTGCAAGCCGCAACCCGCGCAGGACGCCACGCCGTCCGCCGCGGCATCCAAGCCCGCCGCAGCGTCTTACGCGCAGGCCCACGCCGGTGACTATGCCGTGGTGCCGCTCAAGGCCGACCTCTCGCACCTGGACGAGAACACCCGCCGCATGGTCGCCAAGCTCGTGCAGGCCGCGGACATCATGAACGAGCTGGCGTGGCGGCAGAGCTGGGACGGCGATCGCGCGGCGTTGCTGGCGCAGGCCCCCGACGACGCCACGCGCGAGCTGGTCAGCATCAACTTCGGCCCCTGGGATCGCCTGAACGAGGACACGCCCTTCATCGACGGCATCAAGCCGCGCCCCCCCGGCGGCCCGTTCTACCCGATCGACATGAGCAAGGAGGAGTTCGAGTCCGCCGATCTCCCGGACAAGAAGTCCAACTACACCCTGCTTCGCCGCGATGCCGCCGGCAAGCTGATCACGGTGCCCTATCACGTCGAATACAAGGCGGAGCTCGAGCGCACCGCGGCACTGCTGCGGGAAGCGGCGGAACTCAGCGGCGACAAGAGCTTCGCCGACTACCTGCGCATGCGCGCCGACGCGTTGCTGAGCGACGACTTCCGGCCCAGCGACATGGCCTGGATGGACATGAAGACCAATCCGGTCGACGTCGTCATCGGCCCCATCGAGACCTACGAGGACCAGCTGTTCGGTTACAAGGCCGCGTACGAAGGCCTGGTGCTGGTGAAGGACACGGAATGGAGCAAGAAGCTCGCCCGCTATGCCGGCTTCCTGCCGGAACTGCAGCGCGGCCTGCCGGTGGAGGCGAAGTACAAGGCCGAGAAGCCGGGCGCCAAGGCCGACCTCAACGCCTACGAAGCCGTGTACTACGCAGGCGACGCCAACGTCGGCGCCAAGACCATCGCCATCAACCTGCCCAACGACGAGGAAGTGCAGCTGGCCAAGGGCACGCGGCGCCTGCAGCTGGAAAACGTCATGAAGGCGAAGTTCGACGCCATCCTAATGCCCATCGCGAAGCAACTGATCGCGGAAGACCAGCTCCAGCACGTCACCTTCGACGCATTCTTCGAGGACACGATGTTCCATGAAGTCGCCCACGGCCTTGGCATCAAGAAGACTCTGGATGGCAAGGGCACGGTCGACGAGGCGCTGAAGGATTATTCGTCCAGCTTCGAGGAAGGCAAGGCCGACATCCTCGGCCTGTACATGATCGACGCGCTCAGCAACAAGGGCGAGATGGACAAGGCCAAGATCATGGACAGCTACGTGACCTTCCTCGCCGGCATCCTGCGATCGGTGCGATTCGGCGCGGCCGATGCGCACGGCAAGGCGAACATGCTGCGCTTCAACTACTTCGCCGACGCCGGCGCGTTCAGCCGCGATGCCAACGGCCGCTACCGCGTGGACTTCGACAAGATGCGCGCGGCGATGAACTCGCTCAGCGCCAAGCTCCTCACCGTGCAGGGCGATGGCGACTACGCCGAGGCCAAGCGCATGACCGACACCCTGGGCGTGATCAAGCCGGAACTCGCCGCGGACCTGGCGAAGCTGAAGGACGCGAAGATCCCGGTCGACGTGCGCTTCGAACAGGGCCTGGACGTGCTGGGGCTGTCCCAGTACGCGACGCCCGCCACGAAGTGACATGTCGGGGTATTGCGATTTCGCGCGGGGCCATCCGCTGCATGGCCCCTACCACGACACCGAGTACGGATTCCCCAGCCGCGACGAGGCGGTGCTGTTCGAGCGGCTGGTGCTGGAGATCAACCAGGCCGGGCTGAGCTGGGAGACGATGCTGCGCAAGCGCGCTGGCTTCCGCCGCGCGTATGCCGGCTTTGACGTCGACACGGTGGCGGCCTACGGCGAGCTCGATCGCGCGCGGCTGCTCGCCGACGTCGGCATCGTCCGCAACCGGCTAAAGGTGGATGCGGCGATCCACAACGCACAGGTGATCCAGCGCCTGCGTGAGTCCCATGGCAGTTTCTCCGGCTGGCTGGATGCTCACGTGATGGAAGGCGATGCCGCACGCGACAAGACCGGCTGGGTCAAGCTGTTCAAGCAGACCTTCCGCTTCACCGGCGGCGAGATCACCAACGAATTCCTGATGAGCCTGGGCTACCTGCCCGGCACGCACCGCGCGGACTGCCCGGTGTTTGCCACCATCGCGGCACTGGAACCGGCCTGGCGCCACGCGGACCGGTACCGCTGACACCCGCTAGAACCTCGCCAGCCCACGCCGCGCCCGGCACATGGACAAGAAGCCGTGTCCTGGGACGTCGGTTGTCGCGACGGCTTCCCGCAGTCGACCAATGCGCATTCGCGAGCGTCGTGCACGTGGCCCGGCATCGGATTCAGCGAACGCACGCTTGATCGCCAGGGCTCATGCCGGATTCGCCCCTCTCGGACGAAGCCGCGCGCTCGACGAAGCGAAGTCGACGCATTGCGAGCGGCTACGCCGCCAACGAGATCCGCGCGGCCTGAATCCGCGTCGCACGCGCCAGCGTCACGGCGGATGTGCTTGCATGGGCGTGCAAACCGGAGGAATCGCCAATGATCCGCAAGCTCCAGTCCGGCGAATATCGGCTGTACTCGCGCAAACCCAATCCCCGCACCGGCAAGCGCAGGAACCTCGGCACCTTCCGCTCGCGCGCCGCCGCAGAGAAGCACGAGCGCGAAGTCCAGTACTTCAAGCGGCATTAGCGGTGGCGTGCGGGGCCGTGGCTGGCCCGTGATCTCCACGCAGGCTTCACGCAGGCAAGACGGATGTGCGGCCAGGATGCAGGTGCCGGCCGCCAACACAAGGAGTTGCACATGGGCGCTTCCAGTGCGGGCAAATTTTCCTTCAAGCGGCGCGACGAGCTCGACGCCCTCATCGACGGTTTCGAACAGGACCTGTCGGTTCGGCTCGACGAACTGGTCTCGTACTGCAACGGCTACGCCAACACCATCCTGTCGGTGACGGGCGCGGACGACGACCAGTACGTGTGCAACCGCATCAACACGATCCTCCAGGAGCGCGGCATGCCGTTCGACGCCCTGGAATCGCACGAAAGCTGAGGCCATGCCAAAAAAGAAAGCCGGGGAATCCCCGGCTTTTCTTTTGTTCCTGGCAAGCGCGGGCGCTATCGCACTTCCGCGACTTCCACGCCGTCCAGCCCCTGCGACAGGGTCCTGGCGTCGCCGCCTTGGGCCAGCTTGATGCGCAGGCGCACTTCGTTCTGCGAGTCGGCGTAGCGCAGCGCGTCTTCGTAGGATATCTCGCCGGCCTGGTACAACTCGAACAGGCTCTGGTCGAAGGTCTTCATGCCCAGCTGCACGGACTCCTTCATCACTTCCTTCAGCTTGTGGATCTCGCCATCGCGGATGTAGTCCTGCACCAGCGGCGTGCCGAGCAGGATCTCCATCGCCACGCGTCGCCCCTTGCCGTCCGGGGTCGGGATCAGCTGCTGCGCCACCACGCCCTTGAGGTTCAGCGAAAGGTCCATCAGCAGCTGGCCGCGGCGGTCTTCCGGGAAGAAGTTGATGATGCGGTCCATCGCCTGGTTGGCGTTGTTGGCGTGCAGCGTGCACAGCACCAGGTGGCCGGTTTCGGCGAAGGCGATCGCGTGGTCCATGCCCTCGCGGGTGCGCACCTCGCCGATCATGATCACGTCCGGCGCCTGGCGCAGCGTGTTCTTGAGCGCCGCATCCCACGTGTCGGTATCGATGCCGACCTCACGCTGGGTGATGATGCAGCCTTCGTGCTTGTGCACGAACTCGATCGGATCCTCGATCGTGATGATGTGGCCGGTCGAGTTCATGTTGCGGTAGCCGATCATCGCCGCCAGCGAGGTCGACTTACCGGTACCGGTGGCGCCGACGAAGATGATGATGCCGCGCTTGGTCATCGCCAGCGTCTTGATGACTGGCGGCAGGTTCAGCTCTTCGACGGTCGGGATCTTGGTCTCGATGCGACGCAGGACCATCCCGACCTGGTTGCGCTGGTAGAAGCACGACACGCGGAAGCGGCCGACCCCGGTCACGCCGATCGCGAAGTTGCACTCGTGCGTCTTCTCGAACTCCTCGCGCTGCTGCGGCGTCATCACGTTGAGGACGAGGTCGCGGCTCTGCTGCGGGGTGAGCGGGTTCTGCGTGATCGGCGAGATCTTGCCGTGGACCTTCATCGACGGCGGCATGCCAGCCGTGATGAACAGGTCCGACGCCTTCTGGTGCGCCATCAGCTTGAGGAAGGAGGTGAAGTCGATGGTGCTCATGGTTAACTCCGTGCGAAGGTGGTCCGCGCTTCAGACCGATCGCCGATCAGTCGAACAAGCGCTTGTCCTTGGCGTACATGCGGGCCTGCGGCTTGAGGATCAGGCCGCGCTTGACCAGGTCCTGCAGGTGCTGGTCGAGGGTCATCATTCCGTACTGCTGGCCGGTCTGGATGGCCGAGTACATCTGCGCCACCTTGTCCTCGCGGATCAGGTTACGGATGGCCGGGATACCGACCATGATTTCCCATGCCGCGGTACGGCCGCCGCCGACCTTCTTGAGCAGCGCCTGCGAGATCACCGCGCGCAGCGATTCCGACAGCATCGAGCGCACCATCGGCTTCTCGCCTGCGGGGAACACGTCGATGATGCGGTCGATGGTCTTGGCTGCCGAAGAGGTATGCACGGTCGCGAACACCAGGTGGCCGGTCTCCGCGGCGGTCAGCGCCAGGCGGATGGTTTCCAGGTCGCGCAACTCGCCGACCAGGATGTAGTCGGGGTCTTCGCGCAGTGCCGAGCGCAGCGCCTCGTTGAAGCCGTGCGTGTCGCGGTGCACCTCGCGCTGGTTGATCAGGCACTTCTGCGAGGTGTGGACGAATTCGATCGGATCCTCGACGGAGAGGATGTGCGCGTATTCGCTCTTGTTGATGTGATCGAGCATCGCCGCCAGCGTGGTCGACTTGCCCGAACCGGTCGGCCCGGTCACCAGGATCAGGCCCTGCGGCTGGTCGATCAGTTCCTTGAAGATGCGCGGACAGCCCAGGTCGTCGAGCGTCAGCACTTCGGAAGGAATGGTACGGAACACCGCGCCGGCGCCGCGGTTCTGGTTGAAGGCGTTGACGCGGAAGCGGGCCAGGCCGGGGATCTCGAACGAGAAGTCGACCTCGAGGAATTCTTCGTAGTCGCGCCGCTGCTTGTCCGACATGATGTCGTAGACGAGCGCGTGCACCTGCTTGTGGTCGAGCGCCGGGATGTTGATGCGGCGGACGTCGCCGTCCACGCGGATCATCGGCGGCAGGCCGGCCGACAGGTGCAGGTCGGACGCTTTGTTCTTGACCGAGAACGCCAACAGTTCGGCGATATCCATGCGTGCTCCCCTGCACTGCAAAATGGCCGGTTTAACCGGAACGGGTAACGCAACGTACCGGCAGAATGCTGGAACGGTTATACCCCGCGAGGCAGTATAGCCCCCTCCCCCTGCCGCAAAACCAGCCCCCATCGTGGGTCCCGAGCGAGAACTGCGAACGTGCTCACGCACGCCCTGCACGACACCCTACACCGGATAGAAAACGCGTCCCGCGAGGCTGGACGGCCATTGCCGCGCCTGTTGGCCGTCAGCAAGACCCAGTCAGCCAGCGCGATCGCCGAATTGGCGGGCCACGGCCAGCGCGCTTTCGGCGAGAACTACGTGCAGGAAGCGGCGTCCAAGCAGTTCGCCCTGCAACCGCTCGGCCTGGAGTGGCACCTGATCGGCCACCTGCAGTCGAACAAGGCCCGGGAAGCCGCCGAGCGATTTGCCTGGGTCCAGACGGTCGACCGGGAGCGCCTGGTGGTGGCCCTGAACAAGCACCGGCCGCCTGAACAGGCGCCGCTCAACGTCCTGATCCAGGTGAACATCGACGACGAAGCGAGCAAGCACGGTTGCCAGCCCGACCAGGCCCTCCTGCTCGCCGACCTGATTGCCGCGCAACCGCGATTGCGGCTGCGTGGCGTGATGGTGATCCCGGCGCCGCATGCGCGGATCGAAGCCCGGCGACCGGCGTTCCGCCGGGCGCGGCAATTGTTCGATGCGCTTGCCGGGAATCATGCCCACGTCGATACCCTGTCGATGGGCATGAGCGATGACCTCGAAGTCGCCATCGCCGAAGGCGCCACGATGGTGCGTGTCGGCACCGCGTTGTTCGGCGCGCGTCCGACCAAGGCCTGATCGCGGCCGACTGCGCCGCCGGCCCTTCGCGCATCCCGGTGCGCAGGCTAGGATGCGATCCGTTTCCAATGCATGGTTCACGCGCGCCGATGACTTCGCATTCCTTCGCTTCGGGCACCGTCGCTTTCGTCGGTGGCGGCAACATGGCCCGCAGCCTCATCGGCGGGCTCGTCGCACGCGGCGTGCCCGCCGCGGCGATCCGGGTCGCCGAGCCCGTCGCCGAGTCGCGCGATGCGCTGGCCCGCGACTTCGGCATCCACAGCTTCACCGACAACACCACGGCGACCGCGAACGCCACCACCTGGGTCCTGGCGGTGAAACCGCAGGTCATGCGCGCGGTGTGCGAGGCGCTCGCGCCCGCCGCCCAGGCGACGCGGCCGCTGGTGGTGTCGATCGCCGCAGGCATCACGGCGGCCCAGCTCGAGCGCTGGCTCGGCGGCGGCATCGCCGTCGTGCGCGCGATGCCCAACACCCCTTCCCTGCTCGGCGCAGGCGTCACCGGCCTGTACGCCAATGGCCTGGTGGATGCCGTGCAGCGCGCGCGGGCCGCCGACCTGATGGAAGCGGCCGGCAAGAACGTGTGGATCGACGACGAGGCGCTGATGGACGCGGTGACGGCCGTTTCCGGCAGCGGTCCCGCCTACGTGTTCCTGCTCGCCGAAGCCATGCAGGCGGCCGGCGAGGCCGAGGGACTTTCGTCCGAGGCAGCGCGCACGCTGGTGCAGCAGACCATCCTGGGGGCCGCGCGCATGCTGATCGAGAACGACGAAATGCCCTCGGAACTGCGCCGGCGCGTGACCTCGCCGGGCGGCACGACGCAGGCCGCCATCGAAACTTTCGAAGCCGGCTCCTACCGCGACCTCGTGGCGCGCGCGATCCGCGCCGCAACCGAACGCGGCCGCCAGCTCTCGGCCGCCAACGACTGACCGGAGAAAGACGATGCGCCACTTCGTGTTCGCCCTCTCGTTCGCGCTGGCGTTGGGAGGTTGCGGCGGCAAACCGCCGCCGCCCGCGGTAGCCGCCGCCCCGCCCGAGGAGGCCATCAGCCGGATCGGCGACGTCACCATCCGCGCCACGGCCCTGCCGACCGCGACGCTCGATGCCGAAGTCGCCAGCCGCTACGGCATCGTCCGCGACCAACGCACGGTCATGCTCCTGGTAGGCGTGCGCAAGGGCGCCGACGCGCAGGAGATCGCGCTGCCGGCACGAATCACGGCCACGGCGACCAACCTGAGCGGACAACGTCAATCGATCGCGCTGCGCGAACTGCGCGCCGACGGGCTGCTCGATTACGTCGGCACGGTGGAAACCACCTTGCCGGATACGCTGCGGTTCGAACTGACGGTCGTGCCGGAAGGCGGTACCGCTTCGACGATGCAGTTCAGCCGCGAGTTCTACCCGCGCTGACGTCGTCCCACGTCATTGGCGCTGCGCCCAGCGCCGGATATGGGCGGCGATCTCCGCCACGCCCTCGGTCAGCGCGGCCGGACCGGGCTGCAGGATCACGGGCGACTTGATCTCGTGCAGCGCGCCGTCGCGTACCGCCGGGATGCGCTCCCAGCCGGGACGCGCGGCGACCTTGTCGGGACGGAACTTCTTGCCGCACCACGAGCCGAGGATGATGTCCGGCGCGCGCCGGACCACTTCGTCGCCGTCTTCGAGGATGCGCTGTTTCGCCAGCGGCTCGGCGGCGCGTTCGGGAAAGATGTCATCGCCCCCGGCGATGCGGACCAGCTCCGCCACCCAGCGGATCCCGGTGATCAGCGGTTCGTCCCATTCCTCGAAATACACCTTCGGCCGGCGCGGCAGCGTTGCCGCTTCGCGTTCGATCGCGTCCAGGCCACGCCGCAGTTCCCCGGCATACGCGTCCGCCTTCCCGGCCGCGCCGACCAGCGCGCCGAGGCGGCGGACGTAATCGAGGATGCCCTCGACGCTGCGGTGGTTGCTGATCCACACCTCGACGCCGTTCCGGATCAGCTCGGCGGCGATATCGGCCTGGATATCGGAAAACCCGACCACGAAGTCCGGCCGCAGCTTCAGGATCTCGCCGATCTTGGCCGAGGTGAAGGCGCTGACCTTGGGTTTCTCCTTGCGCGCAAGCGCCGGCCGCACGGTGAAGCCGCTGATGCCGACGATGCGGTCCTGCTCGCCGAGCGCGTACAGGACTTCGGTAGGTTCCTCGGTCAGGCAGACGATGCGGCGCGGGCCGTGGCTCACGGATACAGCATCCGCTTGCCCCACTCGCCGGCGCGGTTGCGTTCGTAGAGCCAGCGTTCGTGCAGGCGGAAATCGGCGCCGAACCAGAACTCGATCCGCTCGGGCTTCACCCGCAGGCCGCCCCAACGCGGCGGGCGCGGAATGTCGCGGCCATGGAACTCGGCCTCGGCCTGGGCGACGCGCTGCTCGAAGGTTTCGCGCGACTCCAGCGTTTCCGACTGCTTCGACGCCCAGGCGCCGAGCTGGCTGCCGCGCGGGCGCGTGGCGAAGTACGCGTCCGCCTCGGCATCGGCGACGATCTCGACGGTGCCTTCGATGCGCACCTGGACGCCGTTGCGCACGCGCGGCCAATGGAACAGCAGCGCCGCGTGCGGGTTGGCCTGCAATTCGCGGCCCTTGCGCCCGTCGAGGTGGGTGTAGAAGACGAAGCCGCGCGCGTCGTGCGCCTTGAGCAGCACGGTCCGCGCCGCTGGCCGCGCATCCAGTCCCGCAGTGGCGACGACCATGGCGGTGCGGTCGGGCTCGCCGGCGGCCAGGGCTTCTTCGAACAGGCCGTCGAAGCTGGCGAGGGCTTCGGCGTAGGCAGGGGAAATGGTCATGCGCCAATTGTCGCGGGCGCCGCAGCCCCTGTCATCCCGGCAGCACAGGCAGCGGGCTCACTGCACGACGAAGGTCACCCGCAGGTTGACGCGCCACTCGGTCACGTTGCCGTTTTCGTCGGTGACCACCTTGATCTCGTTGACCCACGCGCCCTTGATGTTCTTCACCGATTCGGCGCACTTCTTCAGGCCGGCCTTGACCGCGTCTTCCATGCTGGTCTTCGAAGCGGCGTTGAGTTCGATGATCTTGGCTACGGACATGGCGGCTCTCCTGGGTGGCCGGCGCGTCGCCGGATTGCAGCTGCGGGGCGGCAATGACGAAGGTCCCGACGCTACGCCGCGTTCTGTTAAGCCGGCGGCTAGAATCGCTGGCATGAACCCCGCCGCCAACCTGATCCTCGTGGGCCCGATGGGCTCCGGGAAGACCACGATCGGCCGCGACCTGGCCGGGCAGTTCGGGTTGCGCGCAGTCGATGCGGACCAGGAGATCGAGCGCGAGGCCAAGGCCACGGTGGCGCAGATCTTCGCGCGCGAGGGCGAGGCGGGCTTCCGTGCCCGCGAATGCGCGATGCTGGCTTCGCTGCTACGCCTCGACGGCATCGTGCTGGCCACCGGCGGCGGCGCCGTGCTCGATGCGGACAATCGCGCGCTGATGCGCGCACGCGGCTTCGTCGTGCACCTGCACGCCAGTGTCGAACAGCAGCTGCAGCGCCTCGCCGGCGATGAGACGCGGCCACTGCTGGCACGGCCGGATCGGGAACTGGTGTTGCGCGAACTGGCCGCCGCACGCGCGCCGTGGTACGCGGAAGTCGCCGACCTCGCATTCGATACCGCCGGGCAGGACGCGCACGACATCGCTGCGCAACTGGCCGTGCTGCTGTCGCGGCACTGGCAGCGAAACGGAGCCGTCGCATGACCCTGCTGCACCATTCCGCCCGGCGCACGGTCGACGTGGCCGGCGACGCGCCTTACGCCATTGCGATCGGCCCCGGCCTGCTGGATCCGCACGTGGAAAACGCCCGGCGGCTCGCTCCGTTGCTGCGCGGCCGCCATGTCCTGATCGCCAGCGACAGCCACGTCGCCCCGCTGTACGCCGAACGCGTCAAGGCGCTGCTGCATGCGGCCCAGCCGCAGCTGGCCATCTCGACCTGGGTAATGCCCGCGGGCGAACGCGAAAAGACCCTCGCCCGCTTCGGCGAATGCCTGGAGGCGCTCGCCGCGCTGGGCGCCACCCGCGACGCGACCGTGGTCGCGCTCGGCGGCGGCGTCGTCGGCGACCTGGCCGGGTTCGCCGCGGCGTGCTGGATGCGCGGCATCGACTGCGTGCAGCTGCCAACCACGCTGCTGTCCATGGTCGACTCCTCCGTGGGCGGCAAGACCGCGGTGGACCTGCCGCACGGCAAGAACCTGGTCGGCGCCTTCCATCCCCCGCGTGCGGTGATCGCGGACACCACCGTGCTGCGCACGCTCCCCGACCGCGAGCTGCGCGCGGGCCTGGCCGAGGTGGTGAAGTACGGTGCCATCTTCGACCTGGACTTCCTCGCCTGGCTCGAGGCCCACGCCGGCGCGCTGCTGGCGCGCGACGATGCCGCGCTGACCGACGCGATCGCCCGGTCCTGCGAGTTCAAGGCCGACGTGGTGGCGCGCGACCCGTACGAACGCGGCCACCGGGCCCTGCTCAACTTCGGCCATACCTTCGGCCATGCGATCGAGGCGGAACAGGGCTACGCCGGCGCCGGCCGCGATGCGCTCAACCACGGCGAGGCCGTGGCCGTGGGCATGGTGCTGGCCGCTCGGCTCTCGACGCTGTTGGGCATGGCACCCGCGGAGGATGGCGACCGCCTGGCGGCCCTGCTGCAGCGCTTCGGCCTGCCCACGCGGATCCCGGCGGGCCTGCCGGCCCCGGCCCTGATCGCACGGATGCGCCTGGACAAGAAGGCCGATGCGCATGGGCTGCGGTTCGTGTTGTGGGACGGCGCGGGCTCGGCGCGCGTGGTGGCCGGGGTAGCCGAGGAAGCCGTCGCCGCGGTCCTTCACCCCGACGCTGGCTGAGCGATCCGGCCAACCCCGGAGCGGAATGCGGGGCGTCGTGAGCGGTGCCGCTACAATGCGCCTCCCATGCGCCTGCTCCTGCAACAACGCCCCCAAGGCCACGAAGCGCCGCGCTTCGTGCAACTGATGCTGCAGCCCGACCTGTTCGGCGGCTGGGAGCTGGTGCGCGAAACCGGCCAGATCGGCGGCCGCAGCTCGGTACGGCGTGAGGTCTTCCTCGACCAGGCAGCCGCCCTCGCGGCGCTCGAGCACGCGCGCGACCAGCAGCTCAAGCGCGGCTTCCAGCTGATGTTCGCCCAAGGCGCGGAAAAGCCGAAGTGAATCGCTGACGCCATCCGATCCACCCCGTTCGTCCCTGGCGCTTCGCGCCGAAGTCGAGGGGCCTCGCGATGTCTCCGGCTTCGCGGCGCTGCGTTCAGGACGACCGGGCTTCCCCTACATCCAAGCAAGGAACCTGCTTTGTCCTCCCCGCCCAAGAACGACCGCTTCCTCCGCGCGCTGCGCCGCGAGTCCGTCGACCGCACGCCCGTCTGGCTCATGCGCCAGGCCGGACGCTACCTGCCGGAATACCGCGCGACGCGGGCCAAGGCCGGCAGCTTCCTGGCGATGGCCAAGAATCCCGAGCTCGCCTGCGAAGTCACCCTGCAGCCGCTGCGCCGCTTCCCGCTCGATGCCGCGATCCTGTTCTCCGACATCCTCACCGTGCCCGACGCCATGGGCCTGGGGCTGTATTTCGTCGAGGGCGAAGGCCCGAAGTTCGAGCGCCCGATCCGCTCGGCCGCCGACATCGATCGCCTCGCGGTTCCGGACATGGAGACCGACCTGCGCTACGTGATGGACGCGGTGCGCACCATCCGTCGCGAACTCGACGGTTCGGTGCCGCTGATCGGCTTCTCCGGCTCGCCATGGACCTTGGCCTGCTACATGGTCGAAGGCGGCGGCAGCGACAACTATTCCAAGGTGAAGGCGCTCGCGCTCAACGAGCCGGCCGCGATGCACAAGCTGCTCGAGGTCACGACCGACGCCGTCATCGCCTACCTCTCCGCGCAGCACCGGGCCGGCGCGCAGGCGTTGCAGGTGTTCGACACCTGGGGCGGCGTGCTGTCGCCGTCGATGTACCGCGAGTTCTCGCTGCGCTACCTGCAGCGCATCGCCGCCGGACTGCCGCGCGGCGCGGGCAACGAGCGTGCGCCGCTGATCCTGTTCGGCAAGGGCAACGCGCCGTACGTCGAAGAGCTGGCCGCGAGCGGCACCGAAGCCGTGGGCGTCGACTGGACGATCGAGCTGGGCGACGCGGCGCGCCGTGCCGGCGGCAAGGTCGCACTGCAGGGCAACCTCGATCCGGTCACGCTGTATGCCGAGCCCGACGCGATCCGCCGCGAAGTCGGCCGCGCCCTCGACAGCTACCGCGACGGCAACGGCGGCTCGCGCGAAGGCCACGTCTTCAACCTCGGCCATGGCCTGTCGCCCGACATGAAGCCCGAGCACGTCGGCGCCCTGGTCGACGCCGTGCACGAACTCAGCGCGCGCTGAGCGCGCGCGCCACTCAGAACGCAACCGACAGGGAAGGATCCACTTCCCTGTCGTCGCGCACCGCCCGGGCAGGCACCGCGCGCTCCAGCAACGCCGCCAGCATCGCCAGGGTCATCGGCTTGCGGATGAAGTGATCGAAGCCGGCTTCGAGCGCATCCGGCTCGGCCCCCGCATCGGCGCGGGCGGTGACGGCCACGAGCGGCGGGGCGAAGCCCTGGACGCGCAACTGCCGGGCCAGCGCGAGCCCGTCCATGCCGGGCAGGTCGAGGTCCAGCAGCGCCGCGTCGAACGGCGTCGTGGCGACCGCCGCCAGCGCGGCCAGGCCGTGCGCCACGTGCACCACATGGTGCCCCTGCAGGCGCAGCATTCCGATCAGCACTTCGGCGACCACGGGATCGTCCTCCACCAGCAATAGCGACAGGCTGTGGGGCCCCTCCGGCGCCGGCACTTCCGCACCGGGCTCGCTGGCGACCGCATTGGCCGCGATCGCGGGCTGCAGTGGCAGCCGGACCTTGAAGCGCGTGCCCTCGCCCGGCGCACTGTCGATCTCGATGCGTCCGCCCATGGCCGCCGCCAGCTCCTGGCTGATCGCCAGCCCCAGTCCGCTGCCGCCGTAGCGTGCGCTGGTGCGCGCGCCCTCGGCCTGTTCGAAGCGGCGGAACAGGCGCGACCTCTGCTCGGCATTCAATCCGGGCCCGGTGTCGGCGACCTCGAAACACACGCCTTCGGGAGCTTGCTTCGCCACCGCCAAGGCGACGCTGCCGTGCTCGGTGAACTTCACCGCGTTGCCCAGCAGGTTGAGCAGGATCTGGCGAACGCGGGCGACATCGCCGCGCAAATAGCGCGGCGCGTCCTCGCCGATCGCGACCGAGAACGCCAGCCCGCGCTGTTTCGCCAGCGGTCCGACCAGGGCCGCCAGTTCCTCCATCAGCGCATGCAGGTCGAAGGTGTCGTCGGCCAGTTCGAGCCGGCCCGATTCGATGCGGGCCAGGTCGAGCGCGTCGTTGACCAGGCGCAGCAGGTGCTCGCCCGCGCCGCGGATCGCGCCGACGTAGCCGCGCTGCTGCGGATTGAGCGCGGTGCCCAGCAGGAGTTCGCTCATGCCCAGCACGCCGGTCATCGGCGTGCGCACTTCATGGCCGAGCGTGGCGAGGAAGCGGGTCTTGGCCTGCGAGGCCTGTTCGGCGAGTTCGCGCTTCTGCTTGGCCAGTTGCCAGGCGTGGCGGCGCTTGAGTTTCTGTCGGTAGGCGTTGGCCAGCACGCCCACCACGGCGACGGCGGCGAGCGCCAGCAGCAGCGTGGCCCACCACGTGCGCCACCACGGTGGCTGCACCTCGAACGCGAGGACCTGCACCGGCGACCACCGGTTGTCCGCCGCGCGGGCCTGGACGTGCAGGCGGTAACGGCCGGGCCTCAGGCGGGAGAACACCCGTTCGCCGGAATTGCCGTTCTCGATCCAGCCGTTGTCGTAACCGTCCAGGCGGAAGCGGTAGGCGTGGTTGCGCGCGTCGTTGAACGACAGCAGCCGCGCGACGACGCGGATGTCGCGATCGCCATGCGCGAGGGCGATCCCGGCTTCGGGCGTGAAGGAGACCTTGCCGTCCTCGCGCAACGCGTCCACCGACTCGACCACCACCCGCGGCTGCGCGCCGCCACCCTTCACCGCCGCGGGATCGAAGATCACCAGCCCCTCGTTGGCGCCGGCCAGGATGCGGCCGTCCCCCGGGCGCACCACGGGCGCGTCCTCGAATTCCTGCCCCGGCAGGCCATCGTGGACGCCGTAGATGCGCACCGAACGGTCGGCCGGGTCGACCCGGATCAGACCGCGCACGCTGGTGAGCCAGAGACGCCCGGTCAGGTCCACGACCAGTCCGTTGGGTTCCAGGGCCGGAAAACCGTTGCGCGTATCGACCGCGGATTCGAGCGCCATCGCGGCACCATCCCAGCGGTAAGACTCGACGGCGCCGAAGCGCGCGAGCCAGATGTGCTGCTTTTCGCCGCCGGCGAACGCGAACACGGGCCGGCGTGGCGCGCCCGGCACGGGCTCGAACCGCCGCGCCCCGGCATTCCACATCAGCAGCCCCTTCGATCCCGCGAGCCACAAGGCACCGTCGGGCCCGCGTCCGATCTGCTCGATGTACACATCGGCCGGCAGGCCGCCCTCGCCCGCCTGCAACGACAACTGCACGCGACCGCCTTCGTCGCGCAACTGCACGCCGCGCTCGGTGGCGATCCACAACGTCCCATCGTCCGTCTGGACGAAGCGCGGCTCTCCGAACAGCGCCGCGTCGGCCGCCGCATTGTTGCTCCAGCGCGTCACCGCGCCACTGGCCGGATCGATGCGCGCCAACCCGGTCTGCCATCCGGTCCATACCTGCCCGCGGCGGTCCTCGAACACGCTCGCCGGCACGTAGCCGTTGCCGACATCGCGGGCGACATGGGTCACGTCGCCGGTTTCCGGGTCGAGCCGATCGAGCACGCCGCCGCTCCCCACCAGCCACATCGCGCCATTGGCCGCCGGCGCGATCCCGCGCACGTGCGCATTGCCGAGCGAGTCCGCGGCGTCTGCGCGGCGCGACAGCACCGAGAAGCGCCGCCAGTTCCGCGGCAGGTACCACAAGCCGTTGCTGTAGCTGAGGAACCACATTCCCCCTTCGCCATCCTCGTGCGCGCCCACCCAGGACGGGCGCACCAGCCCATTGGCGGCGGTGCTGTACAGCGGCACGGCTTCGATGCCGCGGGCGCCGGCCGTGCCCAGGCCGTCGGGCACGTCGAGCCAGAACTGCCCGCTGCGATCGTGGCCGAGCACATGCAGCACCTTTCCGCCGCCCGCGGACGGCGGCAGCGGGGTCTTCGAATACGTGCCGTCCCGGCGCCGCACGCTCACGCCTTCGGGCGTGCCGATCCAAAGCGTGCCATCGCGTTCGACGCTGAGCGCGTTCACCACCGGCGAATTCAATGCGCCCGCCGGCACGCGCTCGAAATCGCGCCCGGTCCAGCGCGCCGCGCCGCCCTGCGTGCCCACCCACAGAGTGCCGTCGGGTGCGACGGCGAGGCGGTTGACGCTGGGATGGGGCAGGCTGCGCGGATCGTTGGCGCGCGGCATGAAACGCGCGACCGACCTGCCGTCGCTGCCGAGCCGGTACAGGCCGGCATCCGCGGTGCCGAACCAGATCGCGCCATCCGCAGTCGAGGCGACCGACCACACGTCGTTGCTGGCCATCGCCGGGGTATTGCCGCGGTCGTAGTAGCGGAAGCGGCGCCGCTGCGCATCGAACATGCCCAGTCCCGCCTGGTGCGTGCCGAACCACACCCGGTTGCGCGCATCCACGTGCACCGCCCAGACGAAGTTGTCGTGCAGGCCCTGCTCCACCCGCCAGGTACGGAATTCGACGCCGTCGTAGCGGGCCAGGCCATCGCTGGTGGCGATCCACAGGTAGCCCGGCCGGTCCTCGGCCATGCCGTTGATGCGGTTGGAAGGCAATCCATCCACCACCGTGAACTGGCGCAGGCGCGGCGTCTCGGGCAGGCCGGCATGCGCCGCCACCGCCAGTCCGGCCGCGAACAGGCCCACCCACAACGTCCCTGCAAATCGGACCCAGCGCGCAACCTTCAGCGCCGCCAGCGCCTTCCCGGCTCTTGCCATGCATCGTCCCCCGGATTCCCCCGCCGCTAAGGTCGAACAAGCGGCGGCCGACTTCAAGTCGCCGGAGTTGGTTCCCGTTCCTGCGGACCGGCCTAGAATCGATTGCTCGTGGAAATCGCGCATTCAGCCGAGGACATCCCATGCCGCATCGCGTCCGTTGTTTGCTTGCCAGCGTCGGTTTGCTGGTCGCCAGCACGCGGGGCGCCGCCGCGGAGCCCGACGCCTATACCCTCGACCCGGTGCACACCCGGGTCGTGTTCCTGGTGGAGCACGCGGGTTTTTCGCATGCGATGGGCGCGATTTCCGGCAGTACCGGCACGCTCCGTTTCGACCGCGACGACTGGCGCAGCGCGCAGCTCGACGTTACGGTGCCGGTGACCCGCCTGGACCTGGGCGATGCGAAATGGAATGCGGCGGTGCTGGCCACCAACCTGCTCGATGGCAACCGCCACCCGGAGGCACGGTTCGTCTCCCGTGACGTGCAGGGCGCGGATGCCGGGCACGCCCGCGTCTGCGGCGACCTCACCCTGCGCGGCGTGACCGGCCCGCTCTGCATGGACGTGACGTTCAATGCGCTCAAGCGGCATCCATTGCCGCCGTTCCGGCGGACCGCGGGCTTTTCCGCCACGGCGACGCTGAGCCGCAAGGCCTTCGGCATCACGGCCTGGCCAAGCGTGATCGGCGATGAGGTGCGGTTGCTGATCGAAGCCGAGGCGGTGCGCGCGCGCAGGACTGGCGAGCCCGAGGCAGACAACCCGGAGCCCGGGCCAGAACCGGTTCCGGCTGATGTTCCCGAACCCGTTCCGCCGGAAAGCGAACCCAATCCGCCTCCGCCTGCCTCTCACTAGTTGCCCCGCACACCCCGTCCGCCATCCCGAGGCCGCCATGACCTGGAAGAACACCACCGACCGCTGGGGCGCCATCAGCCAGCTGCTGCACTGGCTGATCGTCCTGCTGATCCTGGCCCTGGGCATCGTCGGCCTGGTGATGACGGAGATGCGCAACAGCCCGGACAAGATCCAGGTCTACCTGCTGCACAAGTCGTTCGGGCTCGCCGTGCTCGCCCTGATGGCGCTGCGCCTGCTGTGGCGCCTGTTCGCCGGCGCGCCGCGCCCCGTGCCGGGCACGCCGCACTGGCAGGAGCGCATCGCATCGCTCACGCATGGCGCCTTGTACGCGCTGGTGTTCGCAATGCCCATCAGCGGCTGGGTGCTCAATTCGGCTGCGGGCTACCCGCTGCGCTGGTTCAACCTGTTCAACCTGCCGGCGATCGCCGGCAAGAGCGAGTCGCTGCGCGAACTGGCCGAGGAAGCCCACGAATGGCTGTTCTGGATCCTGATCGCGCTGGCGCTCGTGCACGCCGCGGCCGCGATCTACCACCACGCCTTCCAGCACGACGCCACGCTGGCGCGCATGCTGCCGCGCGGCTGGCTGCGTGCGCCCGCCACTTCCCTCTCGCCCGTTGCCGAGGACCGTCGTGATGTCGTCTAGGACCCTCCTGCTTGCCGCGTTGCTTGCGGCCGCGCCTGCCTACGCCGCGGACTACCAGCAGGCGCCCGGCTCGGTGCTCGCCTTCGCCGGCACCTACCAGGGCGAGGCGTTCACCGGCCGCTTCCCCGGCTTCACCACGAAGATGTCGTTCGATCCCGCGCAGCTGGCGACATCGAAGCTCGATGTCGCCATTCCGCTCGTCACCGCCAGCACCGGCAACAGCGACTACGACGGGGAGATGCGCGGCAGTTCGTTCTTCAACGCGTCGAAGTTTCCGCAGGCGCGCTACACCGCGACGAAGTTCCGCGCACTGGGCGGCAACCGCTACGCCGCCGACGGCACGCTCAGCCTGCGCGGCGTGAGCAAGCCGGTCACCCTGACCTTCACCTGGACGCCGGGCGCCAGGCCCGTGCTCGCCGGCAAGGCGACGGTGAAGCGGCTCGACTTCGGCGTCGGCGAGGGCGACTGGGCCGACACCTCGCTCATTCCCAACGACATCGCGGTGAGCACCAAGGTGCTGTTCGTGCCGTCGAAGTAGGCATCGCAATCCGCGGGCACGGTCGCGCTACGCGCCGGGGTGGTTCCCCTCGGGCGGCACGCGGTCCGAGAGCCACTTCCGCACCTCGTCGGCGGCGAACGGCCAGTCCAGTTCGGCACCGGACGCCGGATCGCGCAATACCGGCACCCGCGCGCCATACAGTTCCTCCAGCGCATCGTCGCCATCGATGAACACGCTTTCGAATTCGGGCAAGCGCGCCTGCGCCAGCACGTCCAGGGCGAGATCGCATAGGTGGCAGTCGTCTCGCTGGTACAGGACAGGCGACGTCATGGGGCTCGATACGGCGGCGGATAGTGAATGCGCGGGGGCGCGTGTGCGCCAGGAGCATAGAATAGGCGTATTCACGCAGCCGACCCGGCGCGTCTCTTTCCCGGAATCCGCATGGCTGTCAGCACCTTCGACCTCTTCAAGATCGGCGTGGGCCCGAGCTCGTCGCACACCGTCGGACCGATGCGCGCCGCGTGCCGCTTCGCCCAGAAGTGGCTGGAGGAGAACGGCAACCTCGCCGCGACCGCGCGCGTGCGTGCGGAAGTGTTCGGTTCGCTGGCACTGACCGGCCGCGGCCACGGCACCGACAAGGCGGTGCTGATGGGACTGGAGGGCCACCTGCCCAATGAGATCGATCCGGATGTGATTCCCGATGCGCTCGCGCGTATCCGCGGGGAGAAGAAGCTCCGCCTGCTCGGCAAGCACGAGGTCGCCTTCGACGAGAAGAACGACCTGATCATGAACAAGCGCCAGAAGCTGCCGTTCCATACCAACGGCATGCGCTTCACCGCCTACGACGCCGCGGGCGAGGTGCTGGCGACGCGCGACTACTACTCGGTCGGCGGTGGCTTCGTGGTCAACCAGGACGAGGCGGCGGAAGACCGCATCGTCGCCGATACCACCGAACTGCCCTACCCGTTCCACAGCGGCGCCGACCTGCTGCGGCAATGCGAGACCCACGGCCTGAGCATCGCCCAGATGATGTTCGCCAACGAACACGCATGGCGTTCGGGGCCCGAAATCCGCGACGCCCTGCGCGAGATCTGGGTGGCGATGCAGAACTGCGTGGCCCGCGGGATCCGCGAGGAGGGCACCCTGCCCGGCGGCCTGCATGTCGCCCGGCGCGCCCCCTCGCTGTACAACGAGCTGTCAACGCGCCCGGAAGCCGCGATGCGCGACCCGCTGACCGTGCTGGACTGGGTCAACCTGTATGCCCTCGCCGTCAACGAGGAGAATGCCGCGGGTGGCCGCGTGGTGACGGCACCGACCAACGGCGCCGCCGGAATCATTCCCGCGGTCCTGCACTACTACGACCGCTTCTGCCCGGGGGCCAACGAGCAGGGTGTGTTCGACTTCCTGCTGACCGCGGCCGCGGTCGGCATCCTCTACAAGGAAAACGCCTCCATCAGCGGCGCCGAAGTCGGCTGCCAGGGCGAGGTGGGCGTGGCCTGCTCGATGGCCGCGGCCGGGTTGACCGCCGCGATCGGCGGCACCCCGGGGCAGATCGAGAACGCCGCCGAGATCGGCATGGAACACAACCTCGGCCTGACCTGCGACCCGATCGGCGGGCTGGTGCAGATCCCCTGCATCGAGCGCAACGCCATGGGCTCGGTCAAGGCGATCAATGCCTCGCGCATGGCCATGCGCGGTGACGGCAAGCACAAGGTCTCGCTGGACAAGGTCATCAAGACCATGCGCGACACCGGGCGCGACATGCAGGACAAGTACAAGGAAACCTCGCGTGGCGGCCTCGCCGTCAACGTGATCGAGTGCTGACGCCGGGACGCCGCGGACTGGGGCGGAGGTCCCGCCCACGCCACGACGTCGCCCCACGGAGCTTGTGGTAGACCTTACGGCCACGACCCGGAATTTGCCCTGTAGACTGGAACGCATGCACGGAAAGGCCCGCGACATCCAACGTTTCCTGCTATGGACTGCGCTCTATTTCGCCAGCGCGGTGCTCGCTTCGCGCTACCTGCGCGGACCGGAAGGCGCTTCGATGCTGTGGCCGAGCGCCGGCATCGGCTTCGCGGTCGCGGTCCGCTATGGAATCCGCTGGTCCGCGGTGGTGGCGGTGGGCACGCTGTTGTTCACCCTGCTGCTCAGCCAGCCGACGGCGTTGTTCCTGGTGCTCACCGTCCTCGGCAAGACCGCCGCGACCGCAATCGCCACCTGGTACGTCCTGCGCGGCCGGGTCCTGCACCTGCGGATCGAGGACGGCATGCGCCTGCTCGGCGGCGGGGTGTTGCAGAGCGTGCTGAGCGCCGCCTTCGGCATCTTTGCCCTGCAGCAGACCGGGCGCCTGGAAACGAGCCATATCCCCGAAGCGTTCGTGCGCTGGACCCTGGGCGACATGCTGGGCATCGCCGTGATCGCGCCGACGATCCTGCTGTGCACGACCGCGCGCAATCCGCAGCACAAGCTTTCACCCTCCTACGAACCTTCCACGCTGCGAGAGCGCGTGTTCTGGATGGCGCTGCTCGCCACCAGCTTCATCGCGATCCATTCGCTCGGCGGCCGCGGCATCTACGTGCTGGGGCTGATCAGCCTGCCGCTCGTCCTGCTGCTCTGGGCGGCGCTGCGCTTCTCGCCGGTGTGGGCCTCCGCGTCCACCGGCATCACGGTCATCTACCTGAGCGCCGCGACGGGCATGGGCCTGGGCGGTTTCACCGCGCCTCGGACCCTGCTGGAGACCACGGTACTCCTGCTCCTGCTGTGCCTGGTCGCGGTGATCCCGGTAATGATGGCCCTGGCGGGGCTGGAACAGCGCACGACGTCGTATGCGCTGTACCAGCGCGCTACCCGCGACACGCTGACCGGCCTGCTCAACCGCACCGCTTTCGAGGAAGAGGCCCGCAAGCGCTTGGCCAGCACCGATACCCCGGCGACGCTGCTGTACCTCGACCTGGACAACCTCAAGATCATCAACGACAGCACCAGCCATGTCGCCGGCGACGACATGATCCACGCGATCGGCGGTGCGATCGCGGCGGTAGTCGGGGACCATGCACTGGTGTCGCGTACCGGCGGCGACGAATTCGCGATCCTGCTCCCGCGCGGCGAAGCCGGCGCGATAGTGGAAGCGCGCCGCATGCTCAACGAGATCGAGGCGATGCGCGTGCCCTGGGGCGACCAGGTGCTGACGACAACCGCGAGCATCGGCCTGGTCTCGGCCACATCGAAGGAGGATGGCCGCGATTACGACGCGCTGTTCTCGCACGCCGACGCGGCATGCTTCGCGGCGAAGGAGCTCGGCGGCAACCGGTTCCACGTGTCCTACCCCAGCAGCGATGAGGCGCAGGCGCACAGCGCGGTCATGCGCTCGGCACTGCGCATTCGCGAGGTGTTGGAGCGTGAGCAGTTCCTGCTCTACGTGCAGCCGATCGTGCCGAACCACAAGACCGCCAGCGAAGGCGTCCATTTCGAGGTGCTGCTGCGCTGGCAGGAACCCGGCGGCCGCATCCACGTGCCGGCGGAATTCATTTCCGCGGCCGAACGCTTCCGCATGGGGCCGCGCATCGACCGCTACGTCATCGACGCCGCGCTGCGCTGGCTCGAACGCAACCCGCAAGCCGCCAAGGGCGTGGCCAGCTGCGGCATCAACCTGAGCGGCGCCACGCTCACCGACGAGCACTTCGCCGACTACCTGGCCGCGCGCCTGCGCCGGAGCAGTTTCCCGGCGGAGAACCTGTGCCTGGAAATCACCGAGACCAGCGTCGTGCGCGACCGCCAGCGCGCGCAGCGCTTCATCGGCCAGATGCGCGACCTCGGCTGCCGCTTCGCGCTGGACGACTTCGGCACCGGCTTCTGCTCGTTCGGCTACCTCAGCGACCTGGATGTCGATTACATCAAGATCGACGGCAGCTTCATCCGCGGGATCGAAGCCTCGCCCCTGTCGCAGGCGGTGGTGCGTTCGATCGGCGACATCGCGCACGTGATCGGGAAGAGCACCATCGCCGAGCAGGTGGAGACCGAAGCCGAGCATCGGCTGCTGCAGGAAATGCAGGTCGACTACGCCCAGGGTTACCTGTTCGGGCGGCCGCAGTCGATCGAGACGTTCTTCGCCACGCCGGCGGTGGCGTAACCCGGCGCGACCTCAGCGCGCGGTGCGCAGGCAGTCGTCCAGCAGGGCGGCCGCCGTGACCTCGGCTCCAGCCCCCGGCCCCTGGATCACCAGCGGCTGCTCCCGATAGCGATCCGACCAGATGGCGACCTTGTTGTCGTTGCCCGCGCCCGCGGCCAGCGGGTGGTCGCCCGGCAACGACTCCAAGCCGACGCGCGCACGGGCATCGCCGGCGGCGTCGCGCTCCAGCCGCGCGATGAAGCGCAGTTTTTCGCCGTTCTTGTACGCCGTGGCGAAGCGCTCGCGCAGTGTCGCGTCCAGCGCGGGCAGCGCCGCGTCCAAGGCGTCCACGGGCAGCGTCGCCAGGTGTGGCGGCACCAGCGATGCCACCCCGACGTCCCGGGCGTCCAGCTCGACCCCGGCCGCGCGCGCCAGGATCACGATCTTGCGCCGCACGTCCTCGCCGGACAGGTCGTCGCGCGGGTCCGGCTCGGTGTAACCGGCGGCGCGCGCCTGCCGGACCAGCACGGAGAACGGACGCATGCCGTCGTAGTGGTTGAACAGCCAGGCCAGCGAACCCGACAGCACGCCGGCAATGGCGAGGATGCGGTCGCCGCCGTCCTGCAATTCGCGCAAGGCGCGCAGCAACGGCAAGCCGGCGCCGACCGTGGCGCTGTCGCCATAGCGCGTCCCGCCATCGCGGCACGCCGCCCGGATCTGGCGCCAGCGCAACAGTGACGTGCCCTGCCCCAGCTTGCACGCCGTGACCACGTCGATGCCCTGCGCGAGCCAGTGCGCATGCCGCGACGCCACGGCCTCGCTCGCGGTGGCGTCGACCACGATGCGCCTGCCGGTGCGGCCCAGGGCCACGGCCACGCCGTCGAGCGACGAACTCACTGTGGCCAGGGGACTGGCGCTCGCGACGCCGATTCGCGGTGCCTCCGGATCGGCCGCCACGCCCAGCGCCAATGCGACCTGGCGCGGGCACGCGCCGAGCGCATTGGCCACCGCGACGCGCGAGTTGGCGGCGTGCACCAGTCGCAATCGACCGCCAAGCGCGGTTCCCTGCCACGACGCCAGGCGCGCCAGCACCGCGCGCCCCACCGTTCCGCTACCGAGCAGGGCGACGCGCGCCTCCGCCCGCACCTCCGCGGGCGTGCGCACGGCGGGGGCGCGCACCGGATCGAACGCGTCGACCACGGCGTTCATTTGGCCACGCGGCGTGCGTTGCCGGTGATCGCGGCCGCGCGTTCCAGCGCCGCCGCGACGTCGGCCACCAGGTCGTCGGCATGCTCGATGCCCACCGACAGGCGCAGCAGGCCGTCGCCGATGCCGGCGGCAGCGCGCGCTTCGGGCGCCATCGCCGCATGCGTCATGGTCGCCGGGTGCGCGATCAGGCTTTCCACGCCGCCGAGCGATTCGGCCAAGGTGAAGTACTGCAATCCGTCGAGGAAGGCACGCACCGCCTCGGTGCCGCCTTCCAGCTCGATGCCGAGCATCGCGCCGAACCCCTGCTGCTGCTTGACCGCGACGGCATGGCCGGCGTGGCGCGCCAGCCCCGGGTAGTGCAGCGCGGCGACCGCCGCATGCTCGTCGAGCAGCTCCACCAGCGCCTGCGTGTTCTCCTGGTGGACGCGCAGGCGCGCGTCGAGCGTGCGCAGGCCGCGCAGCGTGAGAAAACTGTCGAACGGCGCCCCGGTCAGCCCCAGCGCGTTGGCCCACCACGCGACGTGCCGATGCTGCGCGGCGTCCCGGGACACGACCGCGCCACCGACCACGTCGCTGTGGCCGTTGATGTACTTGGTCGTCGAATGCACGACGAAATCGGCCCCGAACGCGATCGGCTGCTGCAGCGCCGGGGACAGGAACGTGTTGTCGACCACGGCGAGCCCGCCGGCCTTGTGCGCGGCTTCGATCACGAAGCGCAGGTCGGTGATGCGCAGCAGCGGATTCGACGGCGTCTCGATCCAGACCAGCGCGGGCGGCTCGCGCAGCGCCTCGGCCAACGCGCGCGGATCGGTCAGGTCGGGGCTGACCAGCTCGAATGCGCCCTTCTGCGCCAACGCGTTGAACAGGCGCCAGCTGCCGCCGTAACAGTCGTGCGGCACCACCAGGCGGTCGCCGGGTTGCAGCAGCGCATTGAGCAGCAGCGTGATCGCGCCCATGCCGGTGGCCGTCACCACGCCGCCGGCGCCGCCTTCGAGTTCGGCCAGCGCCTCGCCCAGCAGGTCGCGGGTGGGATTGCCGCTACGGGTGTAGTCGTACTGCCGCTTCTGTTCGAAGCCGGCGAAGCTGAAGTTGGACGACAGCACGATCGGCGGCGTCACTGCGCCGAACGCGCTGTCGCGATCGATGCCCGCGCGCACGGCGCCGGTACAGCGATGGCGGGCGGCAGGATTGCGCGACTGGGCGCTCATGCGGCGTCCTCGATGCGGCTCGATCCAGGTCGGAGGGACGTCGCAGCTGCCTGCAGCGCCTGGGTCAGCACGGCGGCGATCGCCGCTTCTTCCTTGAGGAAGGCGTCGTGGCCGTAGAGAGAAGAAAGCCTGTGCAGGCGGGCGCCGGCGCCCAGGCGGTGGGCGAGGTCCACGCAGTCGGCGACCGGGACCAGGCGATCCCCTTCGATCGCGACGACCGTCGTCGGCACGCGGACGGACTCGGGGTCGAGGTGCTGCAGGTCGATCGATTCGGACAGGCGCTGGAACGCCACCGGCAAGGTGCGGGCCGTGTACTGCGCACCGCAATGGTCGAGATAGGTCTCCGCCGCGACCCGCACGCGACCGTCGACGACCTGCGCGGCATCGAAGCGCGCGTCGAACTCTTCTGGCGTGCGATAGCTCAGGATCGCGAGCTGCCGCGCGAGCGCAAGGCCCTGGCTTTCGTCGCACTGCAGTGCGCCAAGAGCGACCGCGCGGCGCTGCAGGGCCCGCCAGGCGCTGGAGAACGGATGCGCGCGATGTGCGCCACTGACCGCCACCAGGTGACCGAGCCGGTCGCCGTGGCGTGCGGCGAACTGTAGGCCGACCATGGCGCCGTAGGAGCAACCGATGAAGGCCTGCAGGTGCTCGATGCGCAGCGCATCGAGAACCGCGGCGATGGCGTCGGCCTGGTCGGCGGGGTCGATCACCGCGTCGAGTTCGCCGCCGCTGCCGAGCCAATCGAAGGACACGATGCGATGGCGCGTCGGATCCAGGGCACGGCCCGGGCCAACCTGAGCTTCCCACCAGCCCACCTGGGCGAAGGCCTCGCTGCTGCCGGCATGGCGATGGGCGGAAATCCCGCCGGCGACGAAGACCGTGGGCAATGCCGCGTCGCCCAGCACCTCGTAACGCAGGGCAACGATGCGCGTGCCGGCATGGCGCAGGGCGAGCGCAATGGCGACCTCGCCGCGCGATGCCGGCACCGCGACCGGCGCTGCGCCGATAGGCGCCGGGTGGGCGGTGGCCGCGCGACCACTGGGAAGGGATTGGGAGCAGCTGGCAAGACTCATGGCGGTGATTCCATCCGGAAGGGACCACCGAGCTCAGCTGCGCGTTCGCCCGGGCCGGGCGAATGTCACAACCATCTTCCGGACACCGCGCGCGGGTCCGCAGGAGTTGGCACCTTCCCGCCCCAGCCGCGTAGCGGTGGAAGCGGTAGGTTGCCCCGGCGTCAAAGGGCCTGTCCCTCAGCCGGTCTCGATGGATGGACGCAGTCTGCCTGCGACCGGCCGGTCGGTCAATCGCTTGATCGCGATAAAGCGATACATATTCGATTTGGTCATGACGGCCCGCCCGGCACGGGCACCCGTCGCGAATTGGCGGACAACCCGTTTTCGATCCGACGCGGTTTCGACACAATCACCGCCAGCATCGCCTTGCCTTCCGTACACTCCAGTCGCATGAACCCACGCCTCCTGACCGCGGCAGGCCTCGCCGTCCTGCTGAGCGCCTGCGCCACCGCCCCGCGCGAATCCACGCCTCCCGCGCCTGTCGTCGCCCCCAACCCCGTGACGGTGGTCGAGGCCTACATCTCCGCCGACGTCCCCTCCGAGGAGCTCGACTCGCTCGCCACCTGGCCGACCGAAGACGGCAAGACCTGGCTGATCGCTACGGGCAAGTCGAGCCACCGCCTGGTGGTGTTCGACGCCGACACCGGCGAGCAACTGCGCACGTTCGGCGAGGAAGGCCCGGGCCCGGGCCAGTTCAAGCGTCCCAACGGCATCGCCGTGCAGGGCGACTACCTGTTCGTGGTCGAGCGCGACAACCACCGCGTGCAACTGCTGTCGCTGCCCGACTTCAAGACCGTCGGCACCTTCGGCGAGAAGGAGCTGCGCAGTCCGTACGGCATCTGGCTGACCGAGAAGGAGCCGGGCGAGTACGACGTCTACATCACCGACAGCTTCATGTACGGCAAGAAGTTCGACGTCGTGCCGCCGTTCGAGGAACTGAACCAGCGCGTGCGCCGCTACCGCGTGGTTTTCGACCAGGATGGCGCGATGCGCGCGCAGTACGCCGGTTCCTTCGGCGATACGCACGAGGAGTCGGCGCTGCGCATGGTCGAGTCGATCGCGGGCGACCCCGAGAACGACCGCATGCTGGTCGCCGACGAGGACCGCCGCCACCTGTCCACGCTGCGCGAATACACCTTCAGCGGCAAGTACACCGGCCGCAGCCTGCCCCAGGACGCGTTCGGCGCGGAGGCCGAGGGCGTGGCGCTGTGGACGTGCCCCGATGGCAGCGGCTACTGGATCGCCGTGGACCAGCTCGCGCCGCTGACGATCTTCCATCTGTTCGACCGCGTGACCCTCAAGCCGGTGGGCAGCTTCCAGGGCGCGAAGACCGCGCGCACCGACGGCGTCACGCTGCACGCCGCGGCGATGGCGGGATTCCCCGGTGGCGCGCTATTTGCCCAGAGCGACGACAAGGCCGTATCCGCCTTCGATCTGCGCGATGTGGCAAGCTCGCTGGGCCTGAAGCAGGGGTGCACCGAGTAACACCGTCATGGCAGTCCAACGTTCCATCGTTGCCGTTTTCGTCGCCGCGCTGATGTGCGGCGTAGTGGCGGGCGCGCATGCGGCGAAGGTCTACAAGTGGACCGACAAGAACGGAATCACCCACTACGGCGACAACGCGCCCGACGGCGCCAATCCCGCCGTGAAAGCGGGCTCGGTGAAGGTCATTCCCGTCGTCGCCGAGCCGCGCGCGGTCGCGCGCCTCCGGCTGGAAACCAGCAACGGCCGCTACCTCGCATTCGCCGACAACAACCTCGCCGGCCCGATCGAGGTGTTGCTGCAGGCGCGTGGCGGCGGCGTCGACAGCGATCCGCCGCTGCCGGCGCGAGCCACGGTTCCCGCACGCGGCACCACCCTGGTCGCGGTGCTGGACGCCACGCGCGGCGGCGAACTGCTGATGGACAGCCTGCCCGGTGATCCCAGCGCGCGCCCGCGCGACTTCGAATACCTGCTGCCGTTGCAGCAGCGCGCCCTGCGCATCGACCAGGGCTTCGGCGGCAGCTTCAGCCACAACGATCCGCAGAACCGCTACGCGATCGACCTCGCCGCCGATGTGGGCACCCCGGTGGTGGCGGCGCGCGAGGGCGTGGTGATGCAGGTCGAGAACGATTTCGAGAAGGCCGGCCTCAACCGCGAGCGGTACGGCGGCCGCGCCAACTTCATCCGCATCCTGCACGACGACGGGACCATGGCGCTGTACGCGCACCTGAAGTCCGAGGGGGCGATGGTGCGGGTCGGCCAGCGCGTCCGCGCCGGCCAGCAGATCGGGCTGTCCGGGAACACCGGCTTCACGACCGGGCCGCACCTGCATTTCGTCATCCAGGTCAATCGCGGCATGAAGCTCGAATCGCTGCCGTTCCGCATGCGCGGCCCGGCGGGCCCGCTGCGGATTGCCGGCGGCGCCGGCGGCCAGCCGTAGCCCGACGGTAAGCCGGTCAGGCCCGGCCCGCCGGAAGATCGGCGACCGGCTCGCCTATAATCTGCCCCCTTCCCCGCTTCCCGACGCGCCCTCCCGCGCGCCGCTGCCATGTCCGACGTTTCCCTCGAAGCCCTGCGCCGCCGCACGTTCGCGATCATTTCGCACCCCGACGCCGGCAAGACCACGCTGACCGAAAAACTGCTGCTGTTCGGCGGCGCGATCCAGATGGCCGGTTCGGTCAAGGGCCGCAAGGCCGCGCGCCATGCGACTTCCGACTGGATGGCGCTGGAAAAGGAGCGCGGCATCTCGGTGACCTCGTCGGTGATGCAGTTCCCCTACGAGGGTCGCATCGTCAACCTGCTCGACACGCCCGGCCACGCCGACTTCGGCGAGGACACCTACCGCGTGCTCACCGCGGTCGACTCGGCACTGATGGTCATCGACGTGGCCAAGGGCGTGGAAGAACGCACGATCAAGCTGATGGAGGTGTGCCGCCTGCGCGACACCCCGATCATGACCTTCATCAACAAGCTCGACCGCGAGGGCAAGAATCCGATCGACCTGCTCGATGAAGTCGAATCGGTGCTGGGCATCCAGTGTGCCCCCGTCACCTGGCCGATCGGCATGGGGCAGCGCCTCAAAGGCGTGGTGCACCTGATGTCCGGCGAAGTGCACCTGTACGAGCAGGGCAAGAACTTCACCCGCCAGGATTCGACCATCTTCGGATCCATCGACGATCCCGCGCTCGAAGCGCGCATCGGCGCCGCCATGCTGGCGGAACTGCGCGACGAACTGGAACTGGTGCAGGGCGCCTCGCATCCGTTCGATCCGGCCGCCTACCTCGCCGGCAGGCAGACGCCGGTGTTCTTCGGCTCGGCGGTGAACAATTTCGGCGTGCAGCTGCTGCTGGACTTCTTCGTCGAGCACGCGCCGTCGCCCAAGCCGCGCGCGACCACGACGCGCGAAGTCGCGCCGTACGAGACCCACCTGTCCGGCTTCGTGTTCAAGATCCAGGCGAACATGGACCCGCAGCATCGCGACCGCGTCGCGTTCATGCGCATCTGCTCGGGCAAGTTCAGCGCGGGCATGAAGGCCTTCCATCCGCGCAGCGGCAAGGAAGTGAAGCTCGCCAACGCGCTGACCTTCATGGCCAGCGACCGCGAGATCGCCGAGAGCGCCTGGCCCGGCGACGTGATCGGCATCCACAACCACGGCACGATCTCGATCGGCGACAGCTTCAGCGAGGGCGAAATGCTCGCCTTCACCGGCATCCCGAACTTCGCGCCCGAGCTGTTCCGCCGCGCGCGCCTGCGCGATCCGCTCAAGCTCAAGCAGCTCCAGAAGGGCCTCGCGCAACTGTCCGAGGAAGGTGCCACGCAGTTCTTCCGCCCGCTGATGTCGAACGACCTGATCCTGGGCGCCGTCGGCATGCTGCAGTTCGACGTGGTCGCCTACCGTTTGAAGGACGAATACGGCGTGGATGCGAGCTTCGAGCAGGTCAACGTCGCCACCGCGCGCTGGATCCGCTGCAACGACGCGAAGAAGCTCGAGGAGTTCCGCGACAAGAACGCCATGAACCTGTCCGTCGATGCGGCCGGCGAGCTGGTCTACCTGGCGCCTACCCGAGTCAACCTGCAGTTGGCGCAGGAGCGCGCGCCCGACGTGCAGTTCCTCGCCACCCGCGAGCATGCGCACGCGGTCGCCATGGACTGAAGCGTGACAGGCTTCACACTTCCCTTTCGATGGGCTAGTGTCCGGAGGCCGCCGGGGGCGGCGTTCGTCCAAGCATCCAATTCAAGGGGAAACGTATGTTCTGGTTGGGAGTCATCCTGTCGTTAGTCGGTAGCCTGTGGATCGTGGTCAATGCTTTCCGCACCAGCGTGCTGTGGGGCCTGGGCTCGCTGTTCGTTCCGTTCGTGTCGCTGGTCTTCGCGCTGCTGAACTTCGCGGACAACAAGATCCCGCTGCTGCTGTGCGTGCTCGGGATGGTGGCGTGCTTCATGGGCTGGGGCAGCTACGTAGCGCAGTTGCAGGACGCGGGCGCGATGATGCCGCAATAACAAGCACCTTGAGGCAGCACCGAACGCCCGGCACGCGCCGGGCGTTCCTGTTTCGGCCTCAGAAGCCGTAACCAAACAGTTCCAGGTCCCGGGCGTACAGCTCCGCGACGCCATCGATGAGCGCCTGGTCGTAATAGTCGCGGTACTTTCCGCGCTTGGAGCTGTTCACCTGCCCCAGGGGCGAGGACGGAATCCCGATCCTCGCGCAGACCTCGTCGTATGACGCCTGCATCTCTTCAACGCGCCCGACGTAGTCGGCCAGCAGCCGCCCCTCGTCGTCGGTGACGAATGTATGCTGCGGCTGGAACAGGACATGGTGCATCGGCCGCAACTCGAACAACATCTTGCGCATGACCTGCTGCGGGTCCTTGTCGAATCCGCCGGTCTCGCGGGTCATGAACGCGCAATAGGACACGAAGCGGTCGAAGGGATTGCGCACGAAGGCGAACTTGAAATAGCCCAAGAACGCTTCCTCGCCCAGGAATGGCCTCACCTGCTGCAGGCTGATGTGCCCGTGGCGGATGCGCGCCAACTCCTCGAATGGAAAGCGCTTGTTGACGAAGAGTCCCACCTGCTCGAGATCCTCCGCACTCATGTGCTCGCGCAAGGCCTGCCTTACCGAATGCGTTCCCGTCTTGGGAATGGCGGCGAAGACGAAACGATGCTGGTGGGAAATGATCATCCGCGTGTAATCATCAGCCGCGCTGGGCGTTCGGGCCCCAGATCATAAGGCCCCGGGACCGACCCAGAGCATTTGCTCCAGCCAGGACATCGATGCTCCGACCATGACGACGAAGCCCGCGAGCCACACGATCCGCGAGGAAATCGCGAATGCCCTGACCCACGGGGTCGGCGCCACGGCCGCTCTCGCCGGCGGCGCGGTGCTGGTCGCGCTGGCGGCGCGGTTCGGGGATGGCTGGCAGCTCATCGGCGCGATCGTCTTCGGCGTCTGCCTGCTGCTGCTGTACGTCGCCTCGACGCTCTACCACGCGATCCAGCACCCAGTGGCCAAGGCGCGGCTGAAGGTGTTCGATCACTGCGCGATCTACCTGCTCATCGCCGGCACCTACACGCCCTTCACCCTGATCGGCCTGCGCGGGGCGCTCGGCTGGTGGCTGTTCGTGGCGATCTGGACGCTGGCGTTGGCCGGCATCGTGTTCAAGCTGTTCTTCACGGGCCGCTTCAAGCTGCTGTCCACGCTCATCTACGTCGCGATGGGCTGGCTGGTCTTGGCGGCGATCATGCCCGTATTCCGCGCACTCGATGGCTGGACCTTCGGTTGGCTGCTGGCTGGGGGCGTGTGCTACACGCTGGGCACGGTGTTCTACCATCGGCCCTCCATGCGCTACTCGCATGCGGTATGGCACATGTTCGTGATCGCCGGCAGCGTGTGCCATTACGTCTCTGTGATGGCACAGGTCGTTCCCGCGGCCTGACGCCTCTCCGCTGAATCCGCGACAACGCGTTCACCGACGCTTGACCCGCATTTGCCGATGGTGACGGCAATGGCGATGCGCCGCGGAAGCCAGGAGGTCCCGCTCCGCGGGCCCTCGATCCTCCGACATGGATACGCAACGTTCCCCCGGAAAGGCCTTGGCGACTGTCACCGCATTGCGGCGGCATCCGTGGCTGACGGCGCTCGCCCTGGTCATCTGCGGGCTGATCGTCCTGGTCCTGCTATGGGACTGGAACTGGTTCAAAGGCCCGATCGAACGCCAGGTGGAGGCGCGTACCGGCCGGACCTTTGATATCGGTGGCGATCTCGATGTCGACCTCGATTGGCGCGCGCCGACGATCCGCGCGGACGCGGTCAAGTTCGGCAACGCCGCGTGGTCGAAGCAGCCGATCATGGCCTCTGCCGATCGCGTCCAATTCCGCATTGGCATCTGGCCGCTGCTGCGCCGCCAGGTACGCATCCCGGACCTGCGGCTCACCCGCCCCGTCCTGCATCTCGAAGTCGGGCCGCAGCGCATCGGCAACTGGAAATTCGGGCAAGGCGGTGAACCTAACGCGCAGTTCTCGCAACTATGGATCGATGACGGGCGGCTGACCTACGTCGACGCCGCGAATCGAACCGACATCGCGACCAGCGTGGCCAGCGATCGCGATGCCGACAACGCGGCGTCATCGGTCAAGATCGAAGGCGGCGGCCGCTGGAAGGGCAACCGCTTCGCCATGCACGGCCGTGCCGAATCGCCCCTGGCCCTGCGCGACCGCCAGCGCCCGTATCGCATCGACGTGCACGGCAGCGCGGGCAACACGCGCGCGCACGCGCGCGGCACGCTGGTGGACCCGGTGCTGCTGCGAAACTTTGACCTGCAGCTCGCCCTCTCCGGCAAGGACATGGCGGACCTCTACCCGCTGCTCGGCATCGTCACCCCCAACACCCCGCCCTACCAGCTCGACGGGCGCCTGACGCGGGACATCGTCGATGCGAAGAAGCGCACTTGGCATTACGACAACTTCCACGGCGTCGTTGGCGACAGCGATCTTGCGGGGGATGCCAGCGTAACCGTCGGTGGCGCACGCCCATTCCTGCGCGCGACCATGGCGTCGAAGCGGCTCGATTTCGACGACCTCGCCGGCTTCATCAACAAGGCACCGCAATCCGGCAATGGCGAGTCGACCAATGCCGAACTCGCAGCCCGGGCCGCGAACGATCGCGCGCGCGCGCGCCTGCTACCCGACCGCCCGTACGAACTGGACAAGCTGCGGGCCATGGACGCGGACGTCCACTACAAGGCCCATCGCATCAATGCGCCGAAATGGCCGCTGGACGACATGGACACGCACCTGCTGCTCGAGAACGGCCTGCTGCGCCTGGAGCCGCTCAACTTCGGCGTCGCCGGCGGGCAGATACGCGCCGTCGTCCGCATGGACGCGCGCGAGAGCCCGATCCGCACCCGCGCCCGGATCGATGCGCAGGGACTGAAGCTGCGCGAGATGGTCCCGGACGTGAAGCTCGCGCAGGATGCGATCGGTCGCATCGGCGGCGACATCTCCCTGAGCGGCACGGGCAATTCGATCGCATTGATGCTCGGAAGCAGCAACGGCGACGTGGCCATCGGCATGGGCAGCGGCCAGATCAGCAACCTGCTGATGGAACTGGCGGGCATCGATATCGCCGAGGCGCTCAAGTTCATGGTGCGGGGCGACCGCAAGGTTCCGGTGCGTTGCGCGTTCGGCGACTTCGACGTGAGCAATGGGGTGATGACAACACGCTCGCTCGCCTTCGACACCACGGACACCATCATCGTCGGCGAAGGCACGATCAACCTGCGCGACGAGACGCTGCAGCTCAAGCTGCGCCCACGCCCGAAAGATCGCAGCCTGTTCGCGCTGCGCGTACCCCTGTGGATCGACGGCACCTTCAGGAACCCCGAATTCCACCCCGACTACGGCCGGATCGGCCTGCGCAGCGCCTTGGCACTCACCCTCGCCAACATCGCACCGCCAGCCGCGCTGCTGGCGACACTGGAACTGGGACCCGGCAAGGACGCGCAGTGCGGCGGTCGCTACGCCAGGTGATGCCGGACGCGATCAGCTCGCGATGTAGCGCTGCAACTGGTCGAGTTCGACCTGCTGGTCCTCGATCACCGCTTTCACCAGGTCGCCGATGGATACGACGCCGATCACCTCGCCGCCACGCACCACCGGCAGGTGGCGGATGCGCTCGTTGGTGACGATCTGCATGCAACGATCCGCGGTGTCTTCGGGCCGCACGGTGATGACGTCGCCGGTCATGATCGTGCTCACCGGCGTGTCGCTGGACGAGCGCCCCTGGAGGACGATCTTGCGCGCGTAATCGCGCTCCGACAGGATGCCGACCAGGCGCGAACCTTCCATCACCAGCACGGCACCAATGCGCTTCTCGGCCATCAGCCGGATCGCATCGATTACCGGCGCATCAGGCTCGATTGCGTAGATCTCAGGGGCTTTCGCTTCGAGCAGCTGCCGTACGGTGCGCATGGCTCTCTCCTTCGATGGCGACTGGCGAGGAAGAGAATACTCCTGCGGCGGGCTTCCAGGCATCGACCAGGTAGAGCGGCCGCTGCTTGGCTTCCTCGTACAACCGGCCGAGGTATTCGCCGATCAGGCCCAGGGCGATGAGCTGCACGCCCCCCAGGAACAGGATGACCGCCATCATGGTCGGCCAGCCGGCGACCGGATCACCCCAGAACATCGCCTTGATCACGATCCACAAGGCGTAGACGAAGGCGACCGCAGCGGTCATCAGCCCCAGGTAGGTGGCCAGGCGCAACGGCGCGGTGGAGAAACTGGTGATGCCCTCCAGGGCGAAGTTCCACAGCCGCCACAGGTTGAACTTGCTGGCCCCGGCGCTGCGCGCTTCGCGGTGGTAGGGAATGGCGACGGTATTGAAGCCGACCCAGCCGAACAGTCCTTTCATGAACCGGTGGCGTTCCCGCAGTTGCCGCAGGGCGGCCAGCGAACGCTGCGAAAGCAGGCGGAAATCCCCGGTATCGGCGGGGATCGGGGTGTGCGACAGACGGCCGATCACGCGGTAGAAGGCATGGGCGGTGCTGCGCTTGAGCCAGCCTTCGCCCTCGCGTTCGATACGGGTGCCGAATACGTCGTCGTAACCCTCGCGCCACTTGGCGACGAACTGCGGAATCAGTTCCGGCGGATCCTGCCCGTCGGCGTCCAGGATCAGGGCCGCGCCCGCCTCGACGTGGTCCAGGCCTGCGGTCAGCGCCGCCTCCTTGCCGAAGTTGCGTGACAACCGCAGCAAGCTCACGCGCGGATCCTCGGCGGCGATGCGCTGCAGCACGGCCCAGGTGTCATCACCGCTACCGTCGTCGATGTAGAGCACGCGGCCCTCGACGTCCGGCATGCCGTCGAGCACGGCCCGCAGGCGCGGATGCAGGAGCGGCAGGGCCTGGGCCTCGTTGAAGGCTGCAACGACGACGGTCAGCAGGTCACGGATCATGGGCGAATGGTACCGGTCGGCGCGCACCGGTGCGTCTTCGCGCTCAATCGATGCGCTGCAGGAAGGGCGGCCCACCCATGTAGCGCATCTGCCGCTGGATCGCGTTGCTGCGCCGCTGCACGTAGGGACCGGGGCGCGCGATGCTGTAGCGGCGAGGATTGGGCAGCACGGCCGCCATGCGCGCGGCCTCGGCCGGCGCGAGGTTCCTTGCATCCTTGCGGAAGTACGTGCGCGCTGCAGCCTGTGCCCCGTATACGCCGTCTCCAAGCTCGACGGTGTTGACGTACACCTCGATGATGCGGCGCTTCGGCCAGGTGGCTTCGATGAGCACCGTGTACCAGACCTCCAGCCCCTTGCGTGCCCAGCGCGTGACGCCCTGCCCCTTCCACAGGAACAGGTTCTTCGCCGTCTGCTGGGTGATCGTGCTCGCGCCGCGAATGCGCTTGACCGGGCGATTGCGCTTGCGTGCCCGTTCTTCTGCGCGCTCGTTATGGACGCGCGCCTTCTCGATCGCCTTGAAGTCGAAGCCGCTGTGGGTGGCGAAGTTCTGGTCCTCCGACGCGATCATCGCCAGGGGAACGTTCCGCGAGATCTCATCCAGATCGCGCCAGTCGTAGGCGATGCGGAAGCCGAAATCGCCCGACCCCCACGCCTCCAACTGCCGCGCGGTCATGAACGCGGTGAACGGTGGATCGAAGAAACGTAGGAGCAGGACCTGCAGCGCCGTCAGAGCAACAAAGAGCAGGGGCAGCCGCCACAGCCAGGCCCGCCAGCGCTGACGCGCTGGCTTCGGGGCGATGACCCGGCCTGGAGCTTGTTGAATCGCGTCTTGCACCCGGTGTCCCCCGTCCCCATTTCGCGGTCATCCCGCAACCGATGGCGCGCATTATCGTGGATGTCGCGCGCCTTACCGTACGAGCCACCATGACGACCTCCGCAGACCGTGACCAGCTGACCCGTTTCCTGATCGAAGGCGCGGGCGTCCGCGGCGTGCGTGTCCATCTGCAGGATACGTGGCAGCAGATCCGCACCCGGGCCGAATATCCTCCGGCGGCCTCCGAACTGCTGGGCGAAACCGCCGCCGCGGCCGCGCTCTTCACCGGACACGCCAAGGTCGACGGCCGGCTTTCGGTCCAACTGCGTGGCCACGGCGCGCTGCGCACCCTCTTCGCGGAGTGCACCGCCGCGGGAACGCTG
This sequence comes from Lysobacter oryzae DSM 21044, assembly GCF_059568595.1. Classification (NCBI taxonomy): domain Bacteria; kingdom Pseudomonadati; phylum Pseudomonadota; class Gammaproteobacteria; order Lysobacterales; family Lysobacteraceae; genus Lysobacter; species Lysobacter oryzae. Next base: position 111,254 of record NZ_JCANTQ010000010.1, read on the forward strand.
CGCGGCATCGCCCAACTCTCGGAGGAAGGCACGGTTTCGCGTGACCTGCGCGAGCTCGGCCCCGACGCGATGCTTGCCATCACCATCGAGAACCCGTCGCGCGATGGCCGCGAGCCGATGCGATACCAGGGGCTGGTCGGTCTGGAATCCGATTCGCTCGCAGGCGCTTTTGAGGACTATTTCCGCCGTTCGGAGCAATTGCCCACGCGCCTGCTGCTCGCCGCGGACGACAACGCCGCCGCGGGCCTGATGCTGCAGAAGCTACCCGGCGATGCGGGCGATGAGGACGGATGGGTGCGCGCGGGGGCCCTCTTCGACACGCTCACCCCCCGGGAACTGCTGGAATGGAGCGGCGAAGAGCTGGTCACCCGGCTCTTCCACGAAGATGGCGTGCAGCTGCTGGGGAGCCGCCCCCTGTCCTTTGCCTGCTCCTGCTCGCGTGAGCGGGTCGAAGCCATGCTGACCTCGCTAGGGCACGAGGAGGCCCATGCCGCGCTGGCCGATGGGGAAGCGGTGGTCCGTTGTGAGTTCTGCGGACAGTCGTACCGCTTCAGCCCCGAGCAGATCGCCGGGCTCTTCGTGGTTAGTCCGGACCTCCAGCCGGCGCCCGAACGGACCCAGTGACGGGCTTGCGACGCACCGCACAGATTGTTAAATAAGCATAAAGTAGCTATAGTCCTAGGCCCAGAAAGCGGGGAACTTCACCGGCAGGACCCGGTCGTAACCACGCCATGAAAGCGCGCCTCTTCCAGCTGCCACTCGCCATCCTGCTCGCCCTGGGCGCAGTAGCGGGCGCGCACGCGCAATCGGGCGGAGGCAAGACAGACGCCACCCTGCTGCCGGTCTGGAACACCAACGGCAAGCTCGAGGCGGTCCTCCAACTCGAGCCCAGCACCACTCCCACGGCCGGCGCCCGCTGGCGCGTGGGCGGCAATACGCTGGACGCGGCCTTTGGCGTCGCCGCCGGCGACACACTGGGCCTGGTTTGCGACCGCCAGAGCGGCCTGGCATCGGCCATCGGCAATCTCGCCAACCATTGCATGCTGGCCACCCTCGACAACGACGGCAGCGATCGCCAATTCGCGGCAGGAGCCAGCCTGACCCGCGGCAGCGGCCGCCTCGGACTGATTCTGGGCAACGCTCGCGACGCCCTCCCCGGTTGGCTTAGCCCCAACACCAAGGCCGGCAGGCTCGACCAGAACAGCCTCACGCTGTACGGCCAGAAGAATATCGGCCGCGAAGCTACCGTTTCCATCGGTGGCACGCTCGCGCGCGCGCGCCTGATCCCGGCCGACGACATCCCCTCCGAAATGGCCGATCGCTGGACCACCAAGACCTTCACGGTGGGCGCCGGAGTAGGCAATTTTGGCGCGAACATCATCGGTCGCGTCATCGACACCCCAGGTGTTCCGGGCGAATGGGGCGGCCTCGGCCTGGGCTTCACCTGGCGCACTCCTTGGAGCGGTCAACTGACCGTCGGAGCGGAAAACGTGGTGACCCGGGGCAAGAACCCGTTCGCCCCCAGCGACAAGGACGAAGGCACCGTGCCCTACGTCCGGTACGAACAGGACCTCTGAGTCCCGGGTTAGTTGCACCCGCCCTCCCAGGGCGTTTCTCCCTCCCTGAACACCGCTCGGGACCCCTCCGTGGGGCTGTCGCGACCATTCGTCGGCGCTTGTTAACGACACTTTAATTTTTCCGGGGAGCCGTCTACTATCCGGACGGCCTTGCCGGTTTTGGTGTCTTCCTTGACTCCGCCGGGGAGGTTCCCATGGGAAACAAACCAAGACCGACTTGGAGAGAGAGATGACCTTGAAGACCACCAAGCTCCGCGATGCGATCACCCTCGCAATCGCCGTGGGCACCATTGCGGGTACCGGCACTGCGTTCGCGCAGGAAACGGCACCGCAGCCGCAAGAAAGGGAAGCCACCACCCTCGATCGCATCGAAGTGACCGGCTCGCGCATCAAGCGCACCGACATCGAAACTTCGCAGCCCGTGTTCTCGCTGAGCCGCGACGAAATCAGCGCGCAAGGCCTGACTTCGGTCGGCGACGTGATCCAGAACATCACGTCCAACGGTTCGACCCTCAACAGCACGTTCAACAACGGCGGCAACGGCGAAACCCGCGTCAGCCTGCGTAACCTCGGTTCCAACCGCACCCTGGTGCTGGTCAACGGCCGTCGCTGGATCGGTGGTACCGGTCTGGGCGGCGCGGTCGACCTCAACACCATCCCGACCGCTGCGGTCGAGCGCATCGAAGTGCTGAAGGACGGCGCCTCGTCGATCTACGGCTCCGACGCGATCGCCGGCGTGGTCAACGTGATCCTGCGCCAGAACTTCGACGGCGCCGAAGCCAACGCTTACATCGGCCAGTTCGACAAGGGCGACGGCACCCGTCAGGCCTACGACTTCACCGTCGGCAGCGCCGGCGACCGCTGGGCTGCCATGCTCGGTATCGGTTACGTGAAGGAAGAGCCGGTGTGGGCGGGCGACCGCGACATCTCCGCTGAGCCCGTTGCCGGTACCGGCACCGCGTTCGGCAGCTCGACCACCCCCGGCGGCCGCTTCGCCCTCTGCACCGGCGTAATCAACCCGATCACCGGCGGATGCAGCGTGGCGGAAACCCGCCCGACCACGGCGACGCCTGGCGGCACGGCCGGTGGCGGCACCCAGACCCCGGGTTCGGTTGGCCAGTTCACCTACAACGACGGCACCGCCGGACGCGACTGGCGCAACCGTACTGGCGCGGACTTCTACAACTTCGCTCCGGACAACTACCTGCTGACCCCGCAGGAACGCCGTTCGATCTTCGCCAACGGCTCGCTGGACATCACCGACAACCTGCGCTTCAAGACCACCACGACCTACAACGAGCGCGTGTCCGAGCAGCTGCTCGCGGCGATGCCGATCGTGCTGGGTAGCGGCCCCGGTGCCAACACGCAGTCGCGCCAGATCAGCATCAGCGCCAACAACATCTACAACCCGTTTGGTGCTCCGGTCAGCCGCATCCAACGCCGCGCCGTGGAAACCGGCGGCCGTTCGTTCAACCAGGACGTGTCGACCTTCGCGTTCGACGGCGCGTTCGAAGGCAGCCTCGGCATCTGGAACGACCGCGTCCTTGATTGGGAAACGGGCTTCTTCTGGGGCCGTAACCAGTCGAACAACGTCACCAACGGTCTGTTCAACGTCCTCGCGCTGAAGAATGCGCTGGGCCCGTCGATGCTCGACGCTTCGGGCACCCCGGTCTGCGTAACCACCGCCGGCAACCTCGGCACGGTCATCCCGGGCTGCGTCCCGCTGAACCTGCTCGGCGCCCCGGGCTCGATCACTCCGGAGATGCTGGACTACGTCACCTTCGTGGCGCACGACCAGTTCGAGTACAAGCAGAAGACCTACTACGCCAACATCGGCGGCGAGCTGTTCGACATCGGCGACGCCGGTGCGTTCGCGTTCTCGTTCGGTCTGGAACACCGCACCGAGTCGGGCTTCGACTCGCCGGACGCGCTGATCAACTCGGGCAACACCACCGGTAACGCCCGTACCGCCACCGCCGGTGGCTACAGCGTCGACGAAGCGTACCTGGAACTGGCGATCCCGCTGCTCAAGGATGTGCCGTTCGCACGTCTGCTCGACCTGAGCGTCGCGACCCGCTACTCCGACTACAGCAACTTCGGTGACACGCTCAACAGCAAGTTCGGTTTCCGCTGGAAGCCGATCGACGACCTGATGATCCGTGGTAACTGGGCCGAAGGCTTCCGCGCTCCGTCGATCGGTGAACTGTTCGCCGGTCTGGGCGACTCGTTCCCGACCATCGCCGACCCCTGCAACCTGGCTTCGTTCCCGAACCTGTCGCCTGACGCGCAGGCTCGCTGCGTGGCCCAAGGCGTGCCGGCCGGTGGTTACGACCAGGGCAACCCGCAGATCCGCATCAATGTCGGCGGCAACCCGAACCTGCGTCCGGAACTGTCGACCTCCAAGACCCTGGGCTTCGTCTACAACCCCAGCTGGCTGGAAGGCTTCGACATCTCGCTGGACTGGTGGCAGATCGAGATGCAGGACACGATCACGGTCACCAGCGGTCAGACGATCGTCGATGGCTGCGTACGTGATGGTCGCCAGGACTTCTGCGCCCTGTTCACCCGCAACCCGGGCGGTTCGCTCAACCTGACCTCCGGTCCGGTGAACTTCGGCGATCTGAAGGTCGAAGGCTACGACATGACCGTCGGCTACAAGCTGCCGGAAACCGCGTGGGGCAAGTTCAGCTTCACCTGGGACACCACGTACCTGGCGAAGAGCGAAGGCACGGCGGCCCCGACCGCGATCGGCGAGTACAGCCAGAACAACAACGGCTGGCGCATCCGCTCGAACGTGGCCACGCGTTGGGAGATGGGCGACTGGGGTGCGACCTGGAACATCCGTTACTACGATGACCAGGACGAAGACTGCCAGGCGTTCGTCGACTACGGCTACTCGTTCCTGTGCTCGGACCCGGACCGTATCGTCGACGTCGAAGGCGTGCCGACCCCGGCTGCACAGAACCACATCGGTGCGACCACGTACCACGACGCCAGCGTGTACTGGAATGCGCCGTGGAACGCGAAGATCACCCTGGGTCTGAACAACGTGTTCGCCAAGGACCCGCCGCGTTCGGTGCAGGCGTTCGCCAACAGCTTCGACCCGCAGTACGAAGTCCCGGGCCGCTTCTACTACATGCGTTATACGCAGAAGTTCTGATCGGCTTAGTTTGTAAGTACCACCGCTACGGCCCCGAAAGGGGCCGTAGTTTTTTGCGCGGTCGGAACAAACGGTAGACTTGCCTGCATCCGCACCGCGACCAGCCAACATGCCCTTCGAGATCAGCCCTGTTTTTGCCGTTCCACTCGTCCAGGACTGGCTGCCGAACGCGGAATCCTTGAACGCCCAGTTGAAGCAGCTCCTGCTGGCACGCGAGGGCGAGGGCGATCGCTACGCGAACCCCAGCCCCTCCCTGAAGCAGCAGGCAGGCGTGTTCGAGAGCGACTTCAACCTGTTCTCCTGGCCGGAGACGTGCGTGCAGCAACTCCGGCAGTTCTGCTGGGCCACGCTCGGGCGGGCCATACAGCAGCTCAATGGCTACAGCGCGGAGGAAATGCGGCTGCTGCAGATCTTTTCGCACACCTGGTTCCACGTAACCAGGAACGGCGGATTCACGATCCTGCACACCCACCCGATGGCTTCCTGGTCGGGGGTGTACTGCGTCGATCCGGGAACGACTCCGGAGGACCGTCCGGAGTCAGGCGTGCTGCGATTCCACAATCCGCACCACTACAGCAACTACTTTCTGGATTCGGGCAACCTGCGCCTGCGCGCGCCCTACCACCATGGAACCTGGAGCGTCCGGTTCCAGCCTGGTCAGCTGGTCCTGTTTCCCTCGTGGCTGCAACATGAGGTCCTGCCCTTCTTCGGGAACGACACCCGCATCACCATCGCTTTCAACTGCTGGTTCGGGATGAAGGACGCGGACCGCGCTGGTCAGGCGGCGCTCGGCGCTTAGATCAGCCCCAATTCGGACAGGCGTCCCAGCATCGGCTGCAGGTGCTCCTCATAGGGCTTCCATGCGGCGCCGCGATTGGTGAGGATGCCCTGCCGCACGTGCGCGCTGCTCGCGGTCGACACGGCGCCCGTCGAACGCTCCACCCGCAGCGCGTCCCCTTCATACGGAAGGCCGCAGAAGTCGAAAATCCGCCCGGCGGTGGCCGGGGTGTCGTTGACGAGATCGTCGTAACCGATGTCGAGCAGCCTCGTGGGCATGACCTCGCGCCAGTGCTGCATCAGGTCGCGGTACTGGCCGAAGTGGTTCGCGAGGGTGACTTGGTCGAACGAATACAGCGCCGCGTTGGAGAAGTATGTGCGCAGATTCGAGAAGCAGGTATCGATCGGATCACGCACCATGTGCAGTATCTTCGCGCTCGGAAGCGCCTTGGCGATGAAGCCGGCGTTGATCAGGTTCGGCGGCAGCTTCTCGGTCAGGTAGGGCTTGTTCTTCGCCCGCCAACGCGAACCCTCGACGAACCCTCGACCGATCGCGTCGAAGTCTGCACCCGGCAGGCGCCGGGCAGCGTCGATATCCAATGCGTGCTGGATCTTGTGGTCGCTCGCGATCTTGAGCTGGGCGGTGAACGCATAGGTTTCCCCGCCATCGGACACCATGCTATGGCCGCCCAGGATGCGTTCGAGCAGCGTCGTTCCCGATCGATGCATGCCGACGATGAATATCGACGTGTATTCATCCTCGCGCGGAGGCGATTGCACGAAATCCGCAGTGCAGATCGACTTGACCGCCGCGAACAGCTCCCGCCCCTTGGCATCGTCGTAGGGATCGATCTTTTGCTTGGCCTTGCAGCCGCGTTCCAGCATCGCCCACGACTCCTCGTACCGTCTCAGGTCGTGGAGCTCGTTGTGCAGCGCGAACGCCAGGTATGCCTCGGCTTCGGTGCCCGACGGAGTCTGCGCAATGAGTTTGCTCAGGCGTTCGACGTGGTTTTCCCCATCGGACCACTTGCGTAGCCTGGAAAGCACCCAGTGCGACTGGGCGAAGGTCGGCAGCAACCGGATGCTCGCCTCGAGCTCCTGCTCAGCCTCTTCCATCCTGCCCAGGAACATCAGCACGGTGCCGCGCAGGTAGCGCGGTTGCGCGCCGCGCGGATCCATGTTGACGGCCCGGGTCACCAGTTCCAGCGCCAGCTCCTGGTCGCCCACCGAACTCACGATGAGTGCCATCTCCGTCAGCATGCGGGGATCGGCCCGCTGTGCGAAGCCACTGCCCTTGACCAGGCGCAGGAGGAGTTCGGCTTCGTGGAACGTACGCAGCTTCCGGCCCAACTCCATCACCAACCCGGGATGGTTGTTGGCCAGCTTGAGCGCGGCCAGGAGGTTTTCGCGCGCGGCCCGGTACGAATCGAGACGCAGCAGCGCACCGGAGGACTTCAGCAACGCCGGCAGGTGCCTGGGATCCCGGGCCACGATGGCGGCAAACGCGTCTGCCGCTTCGCGCCACTGCTTGGCATTCGAGGCCGCCTCGCCGCGATTCCACAAGCGCCCGATTTCCTGCTCCAGCGGTGTTGCTTTCATGTCAGTGACCAGCTCGATGCTGCATTCAAGGCCTGCGGGTGGAGATGCGGCAGGACATGCGTCGCCGCCCAATCCTTGGCGCGCGCGATCACCGGAGCAAACGTACGCTCCAGGTAGCGCGAGTCTTCCGCGCGCTGGCCCGGGCTATAAGCCGCTTCGGTCGCCTTGGCGTTACGCCCACCCTCGCGCAGGCAGCTGGCGTGCAGTTCGGCGTCAGGTATGTCCAGCTGCAGCCATCGCGCGGCCGCCGCTGCAACACCGGGCAGGTCCGCGAGGAGGGTCGACATGTCGACGACGCGCATCCGGGCCGGACCTGCGGCCCCGATGATCTGCCTGAGCAGCTCACGCTGTGCCGCCCATTGTATGACCGCCGCACACAGCAGATCGGGCGGATCGAACGCGGCAGGCGGCAGGCGCACATGGAATCCGGATGCCTGCACCGCCCGTTCCGCCAGCAACGGAATCTTCGCCTGGGACTCGGCCGATTTCTTCAGGTTGGACACCAGGAAATCGTCCAGCGACGACGTCAGCACCAGTGCTGGGCTTGCGGGCGTCTGCGCCAACAGGTCCGCGGCGACGTTTAGCGCGGCGTGCGTCGGCTTGATGACAACCCGGCCGCCTTCATGCCAAGGGCGCGCCAGCAATGCGACCGCAGGCCCTATGACCCCCTCGATGGCTTGGCTGGCATGGCGGGCATCGCCCAACCGCCGCAGCACCAGCGGTTCGCGCAGGCAGGTGCTGTGGGGAGGAGCGTGCAGGATGCGCGCCAGCAGGGTCGATCCGCAAAATGACGTGTGCAGCAGCCAACTCACCCGCGGCGATACCGGGAGGTCGCTTGCGGCATCGGCTGGCCCCGCCAGGGCTTCCGCCAGCGGCGCCTCGATGCGCGTGTCGAGGAAGCTGGACGTTTCGAGCACACGCTCGTCCAGGCGCAGGAACGCGAACCGTCCTTCCCGTACGTGCAAGTCCACCGGGAACCAGTGGGCGTCATTCAGATCGACCGATTCCATCACTGGCCGGTTACGCGTTCGAACTTGATCGCGAAGGTATAGCGCGGCGCATAACAGATGCGATTGGGCGGTCGGCCCACGTGCTTGATGGCGCCGTCGAACACGACCAGGCGACCGGGCTTGGGCGTCACGGCGCAGGCCACCTCATCCCGTGCGTCGTAGAACATCGTTTCTCCGCCCCATTCGATGTCCCATCGCTCGCACAGGTACCACAGCGCGGTCAGGTCATGCTGGTCCGGAAGGCAATCGGTGTGGGTGAACAGCATGTCGCCGTAGCTGGCGACATTGGTATAGGCCCGGTATGGCTTGTAGCCGACGCCCTGGGAACAGAATGCCGCGACTGCCTGTCGCGTGACCTCGAAGATGGGCTGCCGGACCAGGGCGTCCAGCTTGATTTCGGTCGCCCAGTGCTTGTACTCGGCGGTTTCGGGCCTGGCGATCTCGGTACGGGTGAATGCCGCGCGCGACAGGCCCTGCACGTATTGGTCGACGTTCGGCAACAGACCATCGAACACCCGCAGCGGGCGGCCATCGATCAGCAGTTCGCGACTGGCCGCGATCGCGGCGGGGTTCGAGTTCATCGGTTGCCTTAGCCGGCGAGCAACTGGGCGATGCGCCGCTGCTCGTCGTGCAGCGTCTGCGGCATCCGCGGACCGTATTCCCGCAGGTACTCGCCGATGCTGTCGAACTCGGCGCGCCACCCGGCCTGGTCGAAACCGAACAGCTTGGCCTTGGCCTCGTCGCTGAGCGCAATGCCTTCCACGTTGATGTCGTCCGTGCTCGGAAGGTTTCCGATCGGAGTTTCCTGGGCTCCGGCCTCGCCCTTCACGCGCTTGATCATCCACTCGAGCACGCGCAGGTTGTCGCCGAATCCGGGCCACAGGAACTTGCCGTCGTCGCCCTTGCGGAACCAGTTGACGTGGAAGACCTTCGGCAGGTTGGCGTCAGGCGTGTCGAACGACAGCCAATGGTTGAAGTAATCGGCGAAGTTGTAGCCGCAGAACGGCTTCATCGCCATCGGATCGCGGCGCATCACGCCGACCGCGCCCGTGGCCGCGGCGGTGGTTTCCGAGCCCATTGCGGCACCGACGAGCACGCCGTGGGTCCAGTCGCGCGCTTCGAACACCAGCGGCACGAGCGATGCGCGGCGTCCGCCGAACACGATGGCGCTGATCGGCACGCCCTGCGCGTCCTCCGCCTTCGGTGAATACGATGGGCATTGCTTCGCGCTCACGGTGAAACGCGAGTTCGGATGCGCGGCCGGGCCCTTGCTGGAATCGTATTCATTTCCGCGCCAATCAATGGCGGGCTTGCCTTCGCCAAGGCCCTCCCACCACGGCTGGTTGTCCGCGGTCACCGCAACGTTGGTGAAGATGGTGTCGTGCGCAACTGTCTTGAGCGCATTCGGATTCGAGTTGATCGACGTACCCGGCGCGACGCCGAAGAAGCCGGCTTCCGGATTGATCGCGTACAGGCGGCCATCGGCGCCGGGACGCATCCAGCAGATGTCGTCGCCGATCGTCCACACCTTCCAGCCATCCTTGCGGTAGCCCTCCGGCGGGATGAGCATGGCGAGGTTGGTCTTGCCGCAGGCGGACGGGAACGCAGCGGCGACGTAGTGCGTCTCGCCCTGCGGGCTCTCGAGGCCGAGGATCAGCATATGCTCGGCGAGCCAGCCTTCCGACCGGGCCTGGTGCGATGCGATGCGCAGCGCGTGGCACTTCTTGCCGAGCAGGGCGTTGCCGCCGTAGCCCGAACCGAACGACTTGATCGTCAGCTCTTCGGGGAAATGCATGATGAAGCGGCGGTTCGGATCGAGTTCGCCGATGGAATGCAGGCCCTTCACGAACGAGCCCTCGCGCTCGATGCGGGCCAGCGCCGCCGCGCCCATGCGCGTCATGATGCGCATGTTGGCGACGACGTACGGCGAATCGGTGATCTCCACGCCGCAGCGCGACAGCGGCGAATCGATCGGGCCCATGCAGTACGGGATCACGTACATGGTGCGGCCCTTCATGCAGCCGGCGAAAAGCGCATCCATCTGCGTGTGGCCGTCGGCGGGCGACATCCAGTGGTTGTTGGGGCCGGCGTCGTCCTTGTCGGAAGTGCACACGTAGGTCAGGTGCTCGACGCGGGCGACGTCGTCCGGATGCGAACGGTGCAGCCAGCTACGCGGATGCGTCTGTTCGTTGAGGCGGATGAGCGTGCCTTCGGCCTCCATCCGCGCGACCAGCATGGCGTTTTCGGCGTCGCTGCCATCGCACCAGTGGATGGCATCGGGCTGCGTCAGCGAAGCGACTTGCGCGACCCACTCGTTGAGCGCGGCAAGTTTGCTTCGTCCGGCGTTTTCAGCCGGAGCCGTCTGCGACAGGTTGTTCATCGAAAGACCTTCTTACGGATTGGGAATCAGGGTTGCGGCCATGTGCTCGACATAGGCCTCGAATTCGTCGTGCTGCATCCGCGTCTGGTGCAGCTGCAGGTTGAGCTGCAGGAATCCGACATAGGCCGAATACAGCAGCTGGGCGCGATGGCGCGCATCGGTGCGCGACAGGCCCGCCTGGCGGAAGGAAGCGGTGAGGTAGTCGAGGCGGCGCTCGGACACGCGACCGATCACCGGCTGCACGGCCGGGTGGTCCATCGCCTTGATCAGTTCGGAATAGACCACGTGCGACTTGTACTCGTGCGCCACCAGGGTGAAGAGGGCGCGCAGGCGCGCGCGCGGATCGTTGATCGGCTCGAGTTCCCCGAACAGCAGTTCCTGCTCCATCTTTTCCCAGCGCTCCAGCGCGGCCACCAGCAGGGCCTCGCGCGATGGGAAATGCCAGTAGAAACTACCCTTGGTCACTCCCAGGCGCCGGGCCAGCGGTTCGACCGCCACTGCGGAGACCCCCTGCTCGGCAATCAGGTCGAGGGCGGCCGCGGCCCAATCGTCGGCGCTGAGGCGTCCGGTGCGCTCCTTGGCGGCGTCGGGCTTGGTCGGGTCAGGCTTGGCGGCGGCGGTCGTCATGGTGACAAGTTTAACCATACGGTGGCGACTGTGACAGTACGCACAGCTCTTTCAAACGGGCGTTGGATGCGGTTGACAGCGCCCCGGCAGCAGAACCATACTCGGCCGTATGTTAAGTGTTTCATGCCGCTGTTTGAAACGCCCGCAACCGGAAGCGGGCTTTCAGAATTCGGCTACGGGACGCTGGACAACCTGACCGCCAGCCCGTCAACGCCACGTCGCGTCGGAGCCACCTTCAATGAGCATTGCCCTTCCCTTTCTCGCCCTGCTGGTCGTCGGCGCCGTTGCCGCCTACCACCGACTGCGTCTGGTCGTCTGGGCCGCCGCCACGCTGACCGCGCTGATCGGCTGCCTGCTGCTGGATGCCAACATCACCGCCACCATCATCGCCACCGTGCTGGCTGCACTGGTCGCGGTGCCGCTGCTGGTGCCGCAGATCCGGCTGCCCTTCATCACCAGGCCGCTACTGGGCTTCTACACCAAGATCCTGCCGCCACTGTCGGAGACCGAACGCGTCGCCCTGGAGGCCGGCACGGTTGGCTGGGAAGGCCAGTTGTTCTCGGGCAAGCCCGACTGGGACGTGCTGTTCGACCAGCCCAAGCCGGACCTGCGTCCGGATGAGCAGGCGTTCCTCGACGGTCCGGTCGAAGAGGTCTGCCGCATGACCAACGACTGGCAGATCACCCATGTCAACGCCGACCTGACCCCGGAGATCTGGGAGTACATCAAGAAGAACCGGTTCTTCGGCATGATCGTGCCCAAGGAGTACGGCGGCCTGGGCTTCACCGCCCTGGGCAACCACAAGGTCATCCAGAAGCTGGCCACCGTGTCGACCGTGCTCAGCTCCACCGTCGGCGTACCCAATTCGCTGGGTCCCGCCGAACTGCTGATGCACTACGGCACCAAGGAACAGAAGGACTACTACCTGCCGCGCCTCGCCGACGGCCGGGAGGTGCCCTGCTTCGGCCTCACCGGCCCTTGGGCAGGCTCGGATGCGACGTCCATTCCCGATTTCGGCATCGTCACGATGGGCGACTGGAACGGCGCCCGCGTGGTCGGCGTGAAGCTGACCTTCGACAAGCGCTACATCACCCTCGCGCCGGTCGCGACGCTGATCGGCCTGGCGTTCCGCATGTACGACCCGGACGGACTGATCGGCGACAAGCGCGACATCGGCATCACCCTGGCGCTGGTGCCGCGCGAAACGCCCGGCATCGACATCGGCCGGCGCCACTTCCCGCTCAATTCGCCCTTCCAGAACGGTCCCATCCATGGCAAGGAAGTCTTCATCCCGCTCAGCCAGCTGATCGGTGGCGAAGCCTTCGCCGGCAAGGGCTGGCAGATGCTGGTCGAGTGCCTGTCGATCGGCCGCTCCATCACCCTGCCCTCCACCGCAAGCGGCGGCGCCAAGTTCGGCGCGGTCGTCACTGGGGCGTATGCGCGCATCCGCAAGCAGTTCGGCCTGTCGGTCGGCCGCTTCGAAGGCGTCGAGGAAGCGCTTGCGCGGATCGGCGGCAAGGCCTATGCGATCAGTGCACTGTCCGAAGCCGCGGCCGCGGCGGTCACGCGCGGCGAGCTGCCGGCGGTGCCGTCGACGATCGCCAAGTACCACTGCACCGAGATGGCCCGCGAAGTCGCCACCGACGTGATGGACATCCACGGCGGCAAGGGCATCATCCTCGGCCCGAAGAACTATGCCGGCCGCAACTGGCAGGCATTGCCGATCATGATCACGGTGGAAGGCGCGAACATCATGACGCGCTCGCTGATGATCTTCGGCCAGGGCGCGATCCTGTGCCATCCGTGGGTGCTGAAGGAAATGAAGGCCGCCGGCCTCGCCGATCCAGACGAGCGCCTGACCGAGTTCGACCGCAACCTCTTCGGCCACGTCGGCTTCGCCTTCTCCAACGCCGTGCGCAGCTGGTGGTATGGCTTCACCGGCGCGCGCGTCGGCAAGGCGCCGGGCGATGCGTACACGCGCCGCTACTACCGCAAGCTCAACCGCTACTCCGCGGCGCTCGCGCTGGCCGCGGACACCTCGATGCTGCTGCTCGGTGGCAAGCTCAAGTTCAAGGAATCGCTGTCGGGTCGCCTGGGCGACGTGCTGAGCCAGCTGTATATCGCCAGCGCGATGCTCAAGCGTTACGAGGACCAGGGCCGTCCGGTGGCGGACCAGCCCCTGCTGGCCTGGGCCATCCATGACTGCGTGAACAAGATCGAGACCGCCTTCTCCACCGCGTTGCGCAACTTCCCGGTGCGGCCGGTCGGCTACCTGCTGTGGGCACTGATCTTCCCGTGGGGCCGCCGCGCGCAGGCGCCGAGCGACCGCCTTGGCCACAAGATCGCATCGCTGCTGATGTCGCCGAACGAAGCGCGCGATCGCCTCGCCGCCGGCACCTTCCTCACGCCCTGCGCCAACAACCCGGCCGGCCGCATCAACAGCTACCTGCCCAAGGTGGTGCTGGCCGAGCCGGTGGAGCGCAAGTTCCTCAAGGCATTGAAGAACAGCGACATCGAAGCTCTCGACTTCATCTCGCAGCTCGACGAGGGCGTCCGCGAAGGCTGGATCACCGTGGACGAGCGCCGGCAGCTCGAGGAACTGCGCGAGATGACGATCGACGCGATCAGCGTCGACGATTTCGACACCGAGGAGCTGCGTTCGGCCGGCTATCGCCACGACATTTACGACAGCCGCGTCGCGGCCTGACCGTTCGCCATACCAACACGACGACACGACGGCGGGCACGGCCCGCCGTCTTCCTTTCCGGAGTCCTGCATGCCCGCCTCCGTATTGTCGATGTACCGCCGCCTGCGCCGCTGGCCCGCCGGAAGCTGGCTGTTTTCCCGTGCTGTCTGCCTCCGGGCTCCCTACTTCGCCACCATCGCTCCGCGTTTCGCCATGCTCGAGCCGGGCCGTTGCGAGGTCACCATGAGCGACCGTCGCGCCGTGCACAACCACATCGGCACCGTGCACGCGATCGCGCTGTGCAACCTCGCCGAACTGAGCGGGGGAGTAATGACGGAAGCGTCCCTCCCGGCCTCGATGCGCTGGATCCCCAAGGGCATGACCGTGGAGTACCTGAAGAAGGCGCGCGGGACCATGCGCGCCGTGGCGACGCCGGACATCCCCATCGTGGAATCCAGCAGCGGCTACGAATTGCCGGTGACCGTGTCGGTTCGCGACCCGCAGGGCGACGAGGTGTTCAAGGCGCGGATCCTGATGTGGCTCTCGGTGAAGTCAGGCGGCAAGGACGGCGACCAGCGCCAGTAACGCAGGGAATGACTGCACGAGAAATATCCGCTTGTTGACCGTCGCTGCACCGTAGAGCCCGGCGACGATCACGCACGCCAGGAAGAACACCTCGAATTCGCGCGAGGCCGTCGCAACGCCGTAGACCAGGCCGGCGGCGAGGAATCCGTTGTAGAGCCCCTGGTTCGCAGCCAGCACACGCGACTGCTCGGCCTTCTCCGCCGACTGCCGGAATACCTTCAGGCCCACGGGTCTGGTCCAAAGGAACATTTCCAGCACCAGGAAGTACAGGTGCAGCATGGCCACCAGCAGGACGAGGAGGGTCGCAAGCAGCTGCATCGTTGGTTTCCCTTCGGGATGATTGCCTAGATACGCGGCGGGCGAGGCTCGGCCTACGCCGCGCCAACCTGGTGTGCCGGCAGCGAGGTCTCGCGGCGCGCGGAATCCGCGAGGCGCCAACCAACCGCGGTGGCAATGGCGCCCCACGAGGCCGCCAGCAGCGAGAAGCCCGCGATGCCGACCCCGAAGCCGCGCAGCCCATCCATGATGGAAGCGACGCTGAGATCACCGAATCGCCAGACCGCGGTATCGACGGCGTTCTTGCCCTTGTAGCGCACGCTGCGGGGCACCATCGAAAACAGACTCTCGCGCGCAGGGCCGACCAGTCCGTAGGCCAACGCACGACTCACCACCAGCGCCAGCGCGACCCATGGCATCAACAGCAGGAAGCTGGCCATCGACCGGGCCAGGTCCACCAGGACGCCGCTCCCCTGCATCCCTGCAACCGATTGTGCGACCTGCGCGGCGTGCAGCCCGGTTACCGCCGCATGGGGATCCGCGGCGAAGAACACCAGCAGCAGGACCACCACGACGCCAAGGCCCCATGCGGCGATCAGCACGCCCGCGCCGCTGCGCGGCAGCAGCCAGCGGGTCACCGTGACCTGCAGGACCACCTGGAGAAGGTTGGTCGTCAGGTCCATGCCGCTGAAGAAACGCGTGCGGGCCACGGCGTCGGCAAAGTGGTCCTTGGCATAGTCGGCGACCAGCGCATAGTTGACCGTGCCGATGCCGTCCCCCAACAGCAGCAGCAGGGACATGCCACGGACGAACGGATTGGCGAACACCTGCTTCAGGCCGTCCCACATGCTGCCGCCGACCGCGGCTTCGTGCCCCACTTCGAACCTGCGCGCCCCGTGCATCCGAGCCCAGCGCCCCAGTGCCACCGCGCAGACCGTCGCAGCCGCCAGCAGCGCGGCTGACACCACCAGCAGCGGCGCCACGCCAATTCTCGCGACCAGGACCTGCGTCAACGCCGGCCCGAATACCGCGCCGGCGGTGCCGCCCAGCGCGATGATCGGGAACAGCCGCCGCGCCTGTGCTTCGTCCCAGATATCGGCCATGAAGCTCCAGAACACGGCCACCACGAACAGGTTGAAGACACTGACCCAGACAAAGAACACCACGCCCAGCGCGTACGGCGTGAGCATCCCCTCATAGGTGAAGAACGGTATGAAACCGAACAGGCAGGCGATGAAGAACACGTACACCACCGGCACGACGACGCGTCGCGGGTAGCGCGATGCCAGCGCCGAGAACACCGGGGTCAGGGCGAGGGTCGCGGCGAATACCGTGGCGTAGAACCAGGTCTGGTGGGTGGATCCACCGACCGCGGCGAACAACTGCTCGCGGACCGGGCGCAGGATGTAGTACGCGGCAAGCACGCAGAAGAAGTAGGTGAACGACAGCGCGGCGGCCCGCCATTCGCCGGAGTGGATGCGCCGGTTCGCGTCTGCGACGTGAAACGTCCCCATGCGGCCACTCCACCAGAAGTGGCGCCACGGTAGCCCATGCCCGGCGCGTGCGCTACAACGCCTTGCGGAGTGACGCGACCCGCAGTTCCCGCATGCGGACGCGCGGCCAGAGCAATTGCTCTAGCCGCCGGGCATAGCGTCGGCGCGTCATTGAGCGGTTGCGCAGCTGGGGACGGCACGTTGTACGACTACATCATCATCGGTGCCGGCTCCGCCGGTTGCGTGCTGGCGAACCGGCTGTCCGAAGACCCCGACTGCAAGGTCCTGCTCCTCGAGGCCGGCCCGCGTGACTGGCATCCCTTCATCCACATGCCTGCGGGGCTTGCCAAGCTGGTCGGCAAGAAGGGCGTGAACTGGGACTACAGCACCGCCCCCGAGCCGCACCTCAACAACCGTGTGTTGTGGTGGCCGCGCGGCAAGGTACTCGGCGGTTCCAGTTCGATCAACGCAATGTGCTACATCCGTGGCGTAGCCCGCGATTACGACGACTGGGCCGAGTTGGGTGCGACCGGCTGGAACTGGAACAGCGTCCTGCCCTACTTCAAGCGCAGCGAGCACAACGAGCGCGGTGGCGATGCGCTGCATGGCGAGAATGGGCCGCTCTACGTCTCCGACCTGCGCTACACCAATCCGCTCTCGCAGGCCTTCATCGACGCCGGCCGACAGGCGGGTTATGCGCTTAACCACGATTTCAATGGCGCGCAGCAGCAGGGATTCGGGTTCTACCAGGTGACGCAGAAGGATGGCGCCCGCTGCTCTGCGGCAGTGGCCTACCTGCAGCCCGTGCGCGAACGCCACAACCTCACCATCGTCACTGGAGCCAACGCCGGCCGCATCACCTTCGACGGAAAGCGCGCCAACGGCGTAACCTACTCCGTCGGCGGCAAGGCCTTCCACCAGGTGGCCGAGCGCGAGGTGCTGCTGTGCGGCGGCGCGATCAACTCGCCGCAGCTGTTGATGTTGTCCGGCATCGGCCCCGCCGCCCACCTGCGTAGGCATGGCATCGACGTGCTCGTCGACGCGTCGCAGGTCGGGGAGAACCTGCAGGACCATCTCGACATCTGCACGCTGCAGCACTCGACGCAGCGCGTTAGCTACGACCGCGTCAGCGACGCGAAGATCGCTTTCGACTACTACCTGCGCGGGCACAGCGGACCGGGCAGCAGCAACATCGCCGAAGCGGGGGCTTTCATACGTTCATCGCACGCGGCAGACGATCGCGCCGACGTCCAGTTCCACTTCGTGCCCGCGATGCTGGACGACCATGGCCGCCACCGCCTCGCCGGGGATGGGTACACCGCCCATGCCTGCTTCCTGCGACCGCGCAGCCGGGGCCGCATCCTGCTCGCGAGCGCGAGCGCCGGCGACAAGGCGCGCATCGAGGCCAACTACCTCAGCGATCCGGAAGGCTTCGACCTGAAGATGATGGTCGAGTGCGCCAAGCTGTCGCGCGAAGTCTTCGCGCAGAACGCGTTCGATCCCTACCGCGGCGCGCCGATCTTCCCGGCACGTAACGACTTGTCGGATGCGGAACTGGCGGAGTTCATCCGCGCGAAGGCGGAAACCGTGTACCACCCGGTCGGCACGTGCCGGATGGGCAGCGACGCGCAATCCGTCGTCGACCCGCAGCTCCGCGTGCGTGGCGTGGAAGGCCTGCGCGTGGTGGACGCCTCGGTAATGCCGACGCTCATCAGCGGCAATACCAACGCCCCCACGATGATGATCGCCGAGCGCGCCGCCGATCTGATTGCCGGCCGCGCCAACTGACCGCAAGACAACCCGTCAGCTGTGTGCCAGCATCGGCGGCAGCGGGCAATGCAGCGTGCCGCAGATCGCGCGGAGCAGTTCCGCCTCGGCGATGGCGATCCTGCCGTCGTGGCTGATCGTCGCCGCGATGGCCTCCACCAGCACTTCCTTTGCCAACGGGTCGAGCGCATCCAGCGGCGCCCACGCATCGTCCAGGGCGAGCAGGCCGTTCGAGCGCGGCAAGTAGGGCAAGGGCTGGTCGGGCACCACGCGCTGGATGCCGGTCAGATAAGCCTGGCGCGCGCCTTCGGCATCCGAATTGCCGTACTGCGCCACCACGGCGAGCAGCGTCGCGATCTCGCTGCGCACTTCACTGATCTTGCGCCGTCCGAAGCGCGCGTAACGCGCCGGATCCAGCGACTCGCGCACGTGCACCGTGAGCAGGCGCGCGAGGCAGTACTCGAACAGGGAGACGTTGCCATCCGCGTAGACCATGGCGTTTACCGTGTCGAGAAAGACGTCCAGCTCCGGTCTTGGACGCAGGCGCAGCGAGGGAAACGCCAGCGAGGCGAGCGGCAGGCGCAATGCCGGATGCAGCGGCCCCAGTACCTGCACATGCAGTCTGCGCGCCTCCAGCGCCACGGTCTTGCCCATGCGCGCGGCGACTTCGTCCTGCTGCCGGTCGGCGACGAGTTGCTGTCCATCCAGGAGCAAGCCCAGCACCAGCGGCACGACCGACTCGCGCTGCGCCGCCAGTGCCCGCAGGTCGTCGGGAATGTGCGCCGCGATCGCGTCGGCGCGCCGATAGTCGTCCACGCCCGGGTGCGCGACCTGTGCCGCCACCGCCGCGGGCGTCACCGCCTGTTGGGCCGCGATGGCGGGCAGCGGCGACGCGGCCAGCCCCAGGTGCGCATCTTCTTCCAGTCCGTCGGGCGGCGCCGCATGCCATTGCTGGCGCAGGCGTTCGAGTTGTTCGCCACTGAAGCCCGGGTCCAGCGCCTTGATGCGTTCAACCAGGGGCGGATGCGTCGCAAACCAGCTGCGCAATCCGACGCCGTCACCGAACAGCATGTGGCTGATCTCTTCCGCGTCGCCGCGATGGCTGAGTTTGCTGCCCTCGTCCACGCCGCCGATCTTCTTCAAGGCGCCGGCGAGCCCTGCCGTCTGGCGGGTGAACTGCACTGCGGAGGCGTCGGCCAAGCGTTCGCGCGAGCGGCTCACTCCGGCCTTGATGAGGCGGCCGAAGAACAGCCCGATGTAGCCGACGACCATTGCGATCAGCGCTGCAACGAGGATCGCACCGGCATTGCGGTCGCGCCCCCGCCCAAGTTCGAGCACCTTGCGCCCGATGATGGCGAGCATGAGGATGCCGAACAGCACGCCGATCAGGCGGATGTTGAGGCGCATGTCGCCGTTGAGGATGTGGCTGAACTCGTGGGCGATCACGCCCTGCAGCTCATCCCGGTTCAAACGCTCGAGCGCGCCGCGCGTGACCGCGACGACGGCGTCGGAGGGCGCATAGCCTGCGGCAAATGCGTTGATTGCCGCCTCGTGCTCCAGCACGTAGAGCCTGGGCATGGGCACACCGGAGGCGATCGCGATTTCCTCAACCACGTTGCGCAGGCGCCGCAAATGGAAATCGCTGCTCTGCTCGGGCACGGCGACGCCTCCCATCTGCAGCGCGACGGATTCACCGCCCCCGCGAAGCGTCGCCACGCGGTACAGGGATCCCAGGCCGATGATCCCCAGGGTGACCAGCGTGGTGAACACGAGCATCGCGCCGGTTTCGCCCGGCAACGCGTCCTTGCTGGCAAAAACCAGCCACACGGCGAAGTCCACGGCCAGGACGATGCCCGCCACCGCCAGCGCGAACAACACGACTAGCCGGGACGAATAGCGCCGCGCCGCGGCCTGGTGCTCGAAGAAGTTCATCTACGGAAGCCCGGAAGTCTGGCTGCAGGAGCGCGAGTGCGCGCCGCGTAGTCAACAGGCGCCGCCAGCGGGACAGTCGCCGCCATCCTGCACCGCCCGGCGTGCCTGGCGGACCCGACTAGAACTGCACCTTGGGCGCCGCACGCACCTGCGCCTGCTGGTCCGCCGGAATTTCCAGCAGCGCAGCCGGGGTGAAGTTGAACATCCCCGCGATGATGCTGGAGGGGAACACCTCTCGCCGGTTGTTGTAGGCCATCACGCTGTCGTTGAAGGCCTGGCGGGCGAAAGCCACCTTGTTCTCGGTGGAGGTCAGCTCTTCGGTGAGCTGCATCATGTTCTGGTTGGCCTTGAGATCGGGATAGGCCTCGGCCACTGCCAGGAGGCGCCCCAGGGCGCCATTGAGCTGGCCCTGCGTCGCCGTCAGTTGCTCCATCGCCGCCGGGTCGCCCGGACTGGCCTTGGCCGCCGACAGGCCGGCGATGGCCGCGCCGCGGGCGGCGATCACGGCCTCCAGGGTCTCGCGCTCGTGCGTGAGATAACCCTTGGCGGTCTCGACCAGGTTGGGGATCAGGTCGAAACGGCGCTGCAGTTGCACGTCGATCTGGGCGAAGGCGTTCTTGAACGCATTTCGGGCCGTGATCAGGCCGTTGTAGATGCCCATGGCCCAGAACGCCAACACGATCACCAAACCCAACAAAATCAGCAAGCTGAACATGCTTGTTTCCCCTTCCCTTGAATTTTGGCGCTATGATCGGGCGCGTTTAGAGCATACGCAGGCGCTGCTAGCGATGAAAGAACCATCCAGCCGCCGGTCCCGCAGGATGTGGCAAGCCGGATTGATTCTCTCCTGCCTGATGACGCAGGCAATTGGCTCGTCTGCCCAGACTCCGCTGCGCTGGGAAGGCAAGACGGGTGCGCAGGTGCCGGTGCCCCGCTCCGGCACCATCGATCGCGCCGCCCCGCGGAACGTACTGCCGCTGGGCTCGAACTTCGACGTTTCCCAGTTCGAGGCCATGGCCCAGCAACTTGTGGCGAGCCGCCGCATTCCTGGCCTGGCGATGGCGATCGTCCATGACGGACGAATTCTCAGCGCCCGTGGTTACGGCATTACCGATACCCGCGCGCCGCTTCCGGTCGACGGCCATACCGTGTTCCGCCTGGCTTCGCTGTCCAAGGCTTTCGCCGGCACGCTCACCGGCCTGATGGTCAACGACGGCACGCTGCGCTGGGATACCCGCCTTACCCAGTACGACCCGGGCTTCCGCCTGGCCGATCCGACCGCGGCGAGCAAGATCACCGTCGCCGACCTGCTGAGTCATCGCGTCGGCCTGCGCCACAACGCCTACGACCGCGACCTCGAAGCCAACGTCGACTACGCCACGCTGACGCAGAAGCTCGCCTTCGCTCCCATGGAGTGCGCGCCGGGCACCTGCTACGGCTACCAGAACATCGCCTTCAGCCTCATTGGTGACGTCATCCAGGGCGCATCCGGGCAACCGTACGCGCAGGCCGTGCAGAACCGCATCCTGCGCCCGCTCGGCATGAACGACGCGAGCGTTGGCCTGGACGGAATCCTCACGAGCCAGAACTGGGCGCGGCCGCACGTGCGGACCCGCGGCGGCTGGCTGTCGCTGACGCCCAAGCCGGCCTACTACCACGTGCTGCCCGCCGCGGGGGTCAATGCGAGCGCCAGCGACATGGCGCAATGGCTGCTGGCGCAGACGGGCCACCGCCCGGACGTTCTGTCGGCCCCGTTGCTGGCGACGCTGCACCAGCCTCTGGTCACGACTCCCACCGAGATGCGTGGCTCGTCGTGGCGACGCGAGCGCCTCAACGCCGCCAGCTATGCGCTGGGCTGGCGCGTCTACGACTACGCCGGCAACAACCTGGTCTTCCACGGCGGCGCCGTGCAGGGCTATCGCGGGGTCGTGGCACTGTTGCCCGATCGGGACCTGGGCATTGCCATCCTCTGGAACAGCGAGAGCTCGCTGCCCACCGGGCTGCTGCCCACCATGCTCGATCGTGCCGTCGGCCTGAGCGACCGCCCCTGGCTCGACGTCGAGTTCGACGAGCCGACGCTGTTCGCCGGCAATACCGACAAGCCGGCCGACGCCGCAGCAAGCCCGGCACGCAACGAGGCCGGCACGGCCAGTACCAAGACGACCGCCGCCCCTCGATAAGGGGATGCCTGCACTCCGACACCGAAGCGGCGGATCGCACCCGATCCGCCGCTTCCGTTTTTGCGCTTCGCTCGGGCTCCTCGTCCTGAGTTGGGCAGTGCGTGTCGCGCGGCATTGGTCACGCCGACCCGAGACGGACTGCAAGGCATTCGCGCGACGCAGCACGGGAGCCGCCACCAGGCCTCTGCATTGCCCCTATGCATGGGATGCGGCAAGCTAGCGGCCGTTTGTACAGACCCGGATGCCCGCGTGCGCCCCAGCCTTCGCCTGCTCCCGTTGTCGCTCTGCATCGCGCTGGCCCTGCCGGCCTACGCCAAGGACGACGACGACGAGAACTGGGGACTTTGCCCGGTCGTCGACGCCCTCCCCGGCTTCGATGTCCCCGCGCCCGCCGCGGACGCCGGCACCCCGGAGACCCGGGCCCAGCAACCGACCGACATCGAAGGCGACGAACTCCAGGACCTGGAGAATTCGAACACCCTGGTCCAGGGCAATGTCTCCCTGAACCGCGGCGACCAGTCGCTCCACACCGACAAGCTCACCTTCAACCGCGATACCGGCGATTACGTCGCCGAAGGCAGCGTCCGCTACCAGGACGCCGGGATGCGCGTGATCGCCGAACGCGCTTCCGGCAACCAGGACAAGGACACGCACCGGATCGAGGACCTCAAGTACCAGCTGACCCGCCGGCGCGGCAATGGCGGCGCGGACGCCATCGAGATGCACGGCGCCGAGGGCTCGCTGATCGGGTCGACCTACTCGACCTGCGACCCCGGACAGCGCGTGTGGGAACTGCGCGCGCGGCGCATCGATATCAACACCGACGAGGGCATGGGCGTCGCCCACAACGCGACCCTGCGCATCGGCAAGGTGCCGGTGCTGCACGTGCCGTGGCTGATGTTTCCGATCGACGACCGTCGGCGCACCGGCCTGCTGTATCCGTCGATCTCCGTGTCCGGTCGCAACGGTTTCGACTGGCGCCAGCCGATCTACCTGAACCTGGCGCCGAACTACGACGCCACGCTCGTTCCCCGCTACATGAGCAAGCGCGGCATTGCCCTGGGCGGCGAGTTCCGGTGGCTGTATCCGGAAGGCAGCGGCATCGTGTCCGGCAACTACATGCCGCACGACAACCTGCCGGGCGATGAGCCGGATCGCTACCTCAGGGACCTCGCCGGCAATCCAATTCCGGACGCGACGTTGCCGGAAGACAACCGCGGCATCTTCCAGCTCAACGCGATTCATCGCTTTGGGCACGGCTGGTTCGCGCGCGCCGATCTGGGCTGGGTCAGCGACACGCACTACTTCGAGGACTTCAACAACAGTCTCTACGGCCTGTCGGCGTCCTTCGTCACCAGCAGCGCCGGCATCTACGGTCGCGGTCGCTGGTGGGAAGCCGGGTTCATGGCCGACCACCACAAGCTCGCCGACTACACGCTCAACGAGCTCAGCCTGCCGTTTGATCGGCTGCCCCGGGCCTACGTGCATTGGGCGCAGCCGTTCGGCGACTGGTTCGAGGCCGGGCTGGATTCGGAGGCAGTACGGTTCCAGCACCAGGACATTGAGCAGTTCGGGCCCAATCTCGACATGCCGGGCGGAAGCCGTTTCGACTTCAAGCCCTACATCAGCCTGCCGCTGGAGGGCAGCAGCTGGTTCCTGAAGCCGAAGCTCGCGTGGCGCTACACGGCCTATCGTCTCGACGGAACCGAGCAGGAGCGCGCCGACGAGTACTTCGCCCGCCACAACCTGTTGGCAGCGCCCGGGCAGTTCCGGGAAGACAATCCGACCCGCAGCGTGCCCATCACCAGCGTCGATGCGGGACTGTTCTTCGATCGCGAGGCCGTGATACGGGGCGACCGCTACCTGCACACGCTGGAACCGCGCCTCTATTACCTGCGCGTCCCGTACGAGGACCAGAGCGGGATCCCGATCTTCGACACCTCGCCGCTCACCTTCAGCTGGGGACAGCTGTTCCGCGACAACCGCTTCGGCGGCGCGGATCGCCAGTCCGATGCCAACCAGCTCACCGCCGCGGTCACCACGCGCCTGATCGGCGAGGACGACGGGCGCGAGCGCCTGTCGATCAGCCTGGGCCAGATCAAGTATTTCGATGCTTCGCGCGTCGTCATGCCAGGTGAGGCGCTGGTCGAGCAGGGCAAGTCCGCCTGGGTCGCGGAAACCACGGTTGCGCCCAGCGACCGGTGGAACATCTCCGCTGCGTACCAGTGGGATCCCAAGTACCGCGGCACCAATCTGGCCAGCCTGCGTGCGCGCTACCTGATCGGCGACCAGGGCATCGTCAACATCGGCTACCGCTATCGCCGCAACGCGATCGATCGCACCGACCTGTTCAAGCAGGCCGACTTCTCGTTCCTGTACCCGGTCAACCCGAACTGGAGCGTGGTCGGTCGCTATTACTACTCGCTGCTCGACCACAAGCCGCTGGAACAACTGGCCGGCGTGCAGTGGGAGAGCTGCTGCCTGGCGGTGCGCGTGCTGGCTCGGCGCTACCTGCGCAACCGCACCGGCGAGCTGAACAACAGCTTGCAGGTGGAGTTCGAACTGAAGGGCCTGGGCTCCGCCGGGCAGGACACGAGGCGTATCCTGCGCCGTGCTATTCTCGGCTACGACCGCGACGACCTCTATCTCGTCCCGCCCTCGTCGGTGAATCGCACCGACCGCGACCTGGTTCCCGATCCGATTCCATGAAGAAATTCCTTGCGTGCATCCTCGCGGCCGCCGCGCTGTCCGGCGCTACGGCCTTCGCCCAGCAGCAAGCTGCCACCATGCAGCCCGTCGACCGGATCGCCGCGATCGTCGACGAAGACGTGATCCTGCGCAGCGAGCTTGATCGCGCTGTTGCAAACATCAGCCGGCAGTACGCCGGCCGCGAAAACCAGTTGCCGCCGCGCGAAGTCCTGGAGCGCCAGGTACTCGAGCGGCTGGTGCTGCTCAAGCTGCAGGTCGCGCGCGCCGAGCAGACCGGCGTGCGGGTCACCGACCAGGAAGTCGATTCGGCGATCGGCAATCTCGCCCAGCAGAACAAGCTGACGATGGACCAGTTGCGCCAGCAGACCACGGCCGAGGGCGGCAGCTTCCAGGATT
Source organism: Lysobacter oryzae DSM 21044 (assembly GCF_059568595.1). Taxonomy (NCBI): domain Bacteria; kingdom Pseudomonadati; phylum Pseudomonadota; class Gammaproteobacteria; order Lysobacterales; family Lysobacteraceae; genus Lysobacter; species Lysobacter oryzae. The sequence goes on from NZ_JCANTQ010000010.1 coordinate 136,408, forward strand.
TCCGCGACTCCGTCCGCGACGAACTGGTCGTGCAGCGACTGCGCCAACGTTTCGCCCAGAGTCGCGTTTCGGTGAGCGAAGCCGAGGTCGAGGCGGCGCTGGCAGCGCAGAAGACGTCCGGCACGCAATACCACCTCGCCCATATCCTGGTCGCGCTGCCCGACGGCGCCACCGCGGAACAGATCAAGACCGCGCGCGCCAAGATCGAAGGCGTGCAGGGCCTGCTCGATCGCGGCGAGATGGATTTCCAGGCCGCGGCCGTGCGCTACTCCGACAGTCCGAACGCGCTGGAGGGCGGAGACCTGGGCTGGCGTTCGATCGACGAAATCCCGGCCGCCTTCGCCACCTTGGTGAAGAACATGAAGCCCGGCGACGTCAGCGCCCCATTGCGTGGCGCCAGCGGCTTCCAGTTGCTGCGACTGGTGGAAGTGCGTGACGAGTCGCAGTCCGCCGGCGCCAACATGGTCACCCAGGTGCATGCCCGCCACATCCTTGTCCGGATCGGCGACACCACGACCGAGGCCACGGCGAAAGCGAAGATCGACACGATCGCCGCGCGCATCAAGGGTGGCGCCGACTTTGCCCAGGTCGCACGCGAAGAATCGCAGGACCTGAACTCACGCGCCAAGGGCGGCGACCTCGGCTGGTTCACGCCCGAGCAGTACGGTGTCGATTTTGGTGGCCAAGTCGCGGCACTGGGCGACGGACAGGTGTCCGCACCGTTCCGCACCGATGCCGGCTGGCACATCGTCCAGCGGATCGCTTCGCGCCAGACCGATGCGAGCGAGGACAACCGCCGCGCACGGATCAGCGACACCATCGGTCGCCGCAAGCTCGAGGACGAATGGAACCGCTTCCTCCAGGAACTGCGCGGCGAAGCCTACTTCGTCGACATGCGTAACGGCCTGCCCGCCGAACAAACCGCGCCGGCGCCTGAAACCAAGCCGTCCGCGCAGCCCAACGGCTGATAGATGAAACCGATCCGGCTCGCGCTGGTGCCGGGCGAACCGGCCGGCGTCGGGCCGGAGTTGTGCGTGCGGCTTGCCCAACAGCCGCGCGAGCACCAACTCACCGTGTTCGCGGATTCACGCAGCCTGCGCGCCGCGGCCGAAGCGCTGTCACTTCCCCTGACCCTGCTTGATCCCGGGCAAGTCGCCACCCGTGCGAGCGAACTCGTTGTGGTGGATGTCGCCAACGCAGCCGTCCCCAAGTTCGGCATCCCGGATCCGCGCAACGCAGGCGCCGTCATCGGTGCGCTGAAACAGGCAGCGGCTGGATGCCTGCGCGGCGAGTTCGACGGATTGGTCACCGGCCCCGTGCACAAGGCGGCCATCAACGACGGCGGCATCGCCTACAGCGGCACCACCGAACTCCTGGCCGAACAGGCCGGTTGCGACGTGGTCATGATGCTGGCCAACGATATCGTCCGTGTCGCACTGGTCACGACCCACCTGCCGCTGCGCGCCGTCGCCGACGCCGTGACGCCACGTGCGCTCGAGCGGACGCTGCGCATCACCCACGACGCACTGCATCGCGACTTCGGCATCGTCGACCCGGTCATCGCCGTGCTCGGTCTGAATCCGCACGCCGGCGAGGCCGGCCACCTCGGCAGCGAGGAAATCGAGGTCATCGAACCCGTGCTCGCCGCCCTGCGCAGCGAGGGCATGCAACTCGTCGGCCCGCTCCCGGCGGATACGGCCTTTCTGCCCGGCAAGCTGCGCGGCTTCGATGCGGTGGTCGCGATGTACCACGACCAGGGACTGCCGGTGCTGAAGTACAGCGGCTTCGAGCGGGCGGTGAACCTCACGCTGGGACTGCCCTACCCGCGCGTCGCCGTCGACCACGGCACCGCCCTGGACCTGGCCGGCCGGGGCATCGCCGACCCTTCAAGCCTGGCCGCGGCCACGGACACCTGCGCACGCATCGCGGCGCTGCGCCCGCACCGAAAGTAAGCGTGGCTGCCCGCGCGGGGCGATAATCCGCGCATGACCCGATCCGCTGCCTTCACCGAACCGGCCAAGAAACACCTCGGCCAGCACTTCCTGCACGAACGCGGGATCATCGCCAAGATCGTGCAGGCGGTGGATCCGCAGCCGGGCGATCGCCTGGTCGAGATCGGGCCGGGCCAGGGCGCGATCACCTTTCCGCTGCTCGACCGGCACGGCGAGCTCACCGTGATCGAATTCGACCGCGACCTGATCTTCCCGCTGACCGAAGCCGCGCGCGCGCACGGCACCCTCGAGGTCATCCATCGCGACGTGCTGACCGTCGACTTCACCGCGCTGGCGCACAACGGTGGCGAGAACGCACGGCTGCGCCTGGTGGGCAATCTGCCCTACAACCTGTCCTCGCCGATCCTGTTCCATGCGCTGGAGCACGCGGCGGCGATCCGGGACATGCATTTCATGCTGCAAAAGGAAGTCGTCGATCGGATGGCCGCCGAACCCGGCAGCAAGGTCTATGGCCGCCTCAGCGTGATGCTGCAGGCGTACTGCCATGTGACGCCGCTGTTCACCGTACCGCCCGGCGCGTTCCGTCCGCCGCCCAAGGTCGATTCCGCGGTAGTACGCATGGTCCCGCGCGATCCTTCGACGATCGGCGTCCGCGACCCGGCGAAGCTCGAAGCCGTGGTGCGCGATGCCTTCGGGCAGCGTCGAAAGACCCTGCGCAATGCGCTGTCGCAGCAGTGCGATGCCGCGGCAATCGAGGCCGCCGGCGTGCGTCCCGATGCACGCGCAGAACAGATCGACGTTGCGGGCTTCGTCCGCTTGGCGAATTCGCTTTCCGGGTGAGGCCGCGTCCGGCGCTAACGGTGCGGATGCGCGCTCGTGCGTCTTCGGCCGGGCGCTGGCGCACGCAGTGCCCGCACTGCATCCCAGCCACGATCTTCGGGCACCGGGCCAGCTTCACAGTCGCGGCGGCACCGGGGCAACTGCGCGCCGTCGTTGCTGCGGCGTTCCCGATCCGCGCATCGCGCACTACACTTCGGTAATGGAACGCCCTTACGCCATCGATATCGATGTCGCCACCCGCTACCTCGACGACCAGTCCGAGCCGGAGCAGGATCGCTACGTCTTCGCCTACACCATCCGCATCCGCAACACCGGCCGGGTGCCCGCACGCCTGCTGACGCGCCACTGGATCATCACCGACGCCAACGGCAAGACCGAGGAAGTCGAAGGCGATGGCGTCGTCGGCGAGCAGCCTTACCTGCGGCCGGGCGAGGATTTCGAATACACCTCCGGCGCGGTGCTGGAGACCGACCTGGGCACGATGCATGGCGGCTACCAGATGTTGGCCGACGACGGCACGCGCTTCGAGGCACCGATTCCCGCCTTTACCCTGACCATTCCGCGGACCCTGCACTGATGGCGGCCTTGACATGAGTGTTTGGGCGATCGGCGACCTCCAGGGCTGTTACGACGCGACGCAGCGGATGCTGGAAAAACTCGCGTTCGATCCTGCGCGCGACACCCTGTGGTTCTGCGGCGACCTGGTCAACCGCGGCGGCCAGTCGGTCGAGACGTTGCGCCTGGTGCACTCGCTGCGTGCCAACAGCATCGTCGTACTCGGCAACCACGACCTCTCGTTGCTCGCCATCAGCGAGCGGCGCGAGGAGGAGCAGCGCAAGGTCAATCCCGACCTGCAGGGCGTGCTGTTCGCGCCCGACCGCGACGAATTGATCGGCTGGTTGCGCATGCAGAAGCTGGTGCACGCGGACCGCTCGCTCGGCTGGATGATGGTGCACGCAGGCCTCGCGCCCAAGTGGACCACGACGATGGCCGAGCGGCATGCGCGCGAGGTCGAGGAGCGCCTGCACGGCGACCAGCCCGGCCGCCTGCTGAAGAACATGTACGGCGACAAGCCGGCATGGCATCCGAAGCTGGCCGGTGTCGACCGCCACCGCGCGATCATCAACGTGTTCACGCGCCTGCGTTATTGCACGCCACGCGGCCGCATCGGGTTCGAGGACAAGGGCGCACCGGGCACGCAACAGCCTGGCTTCTATCCCTGGTACGAGGTACCGGGACGTGTCGAGCGCGACCTCAAGATCGTCTGCGGGCACTGGTCGACCCTGGGTCTGTTCATCGGCCACGGCGTGCACGCGATCGATACTGGCGCGGTGTGGGGTGGCAAGCTCACCGCGCTGCAGTTGGACACCGACGAGCTGCGCGTCGTGCAGGTGCCAGGACGCGACGTGCCCGCAAACCCGCCCAAGCCGCGGCCGCCGTATCACCGGCCGCCGGCAAGATGACAACCGCTCGTGGCCACTGTCGGCCGCGAAACCAACTTCAGGCCGCGTTGCCGACCCTGCAGTAGTCGACGAACTCGAACGCGAACTCGTGCTTCGCGTCGGCCGGGTGCCGCTCGCGTGCCGTGACCTGCCAGTCCTCCGCCGCGAATGCCGGGAAGAATGCATCCGCACCGTCGACGACCAGGTCCACGTGGGTGAGATGCAGGTGGGTGGCCTCGGGCAGGCACAGTGCGTAGATCTCGCCGCCGCCGATCACGCACAGCTCGTCCGCCCTTGCTTCCTTCACCCGCTGCAGCGCTTCGTCGAGCGAAGCCACCGCCTGCATGCCCTCGAACGGAACCTGCCCGGAACGGGTGAGCACCAGGTTCTGCCGGCCCGGCAGCGCGCGCCCCAGCGACAGCGCCGTCTTGCGCCCCATCAGTACCGGCTTGCCCAGCGTCAGCGCCTTGAAGCGCTTGAGGTCGTCCGGCAGGCGCCATGGCAGCGCGTTGTCGCGGCCGATGCCGCGGTTGCGGTCGAGTGCCGCCAGCAAGGCAATGCGCATCGAAGGCCAGGACGCCACGATCAGACCGCTACCGGCGCCTTGATTGCCGGCAGCGGGTCGTAGGCCTCGATCGCGATGTCGTCGTAGGTGAATGCGAAGATGTCACGCACGTCGGGATTCAGACGCAGCCGCGGCAATGCGCGTGGCTCGCGCGCCAGTTGCTCGCGCGCCTGCTCGAAGTGGTTCGAATACAGGTGCGCATCGCCGAGCGTGTGCACGAAATCGCCCACGCCCAGTCCGCAGGCCTGAGCGACCATGTGGGTGAGCAGTGCGTAACTGGCGATGTTGAACGGCACGCCGAGGAAGATGTCACCGCTGCGCTGGTAGAGCTGGCAGCTGAGCTTTCCGTCCGCGACGTAGAACTGGAACATCGTGTGGCACGGCATCAGTGCCATCTTCGGCAGGTCGGCGACGTTCCAGGCCGAGACGATCAGGCGGCGCGAATCCGGGTTGCGTTTGATCTCCTCGACCACCCAGCGGATCTGGTCGATCTCGCTGCCGTCGGCGGCCGCCCAGCGGCGCCACTGCTTGCCGTACACCGGCCCGAGCTCGCCTTCGGCGTCGGCCCATTCGTCCCAGATCGAAACCTTGTTGTCCTTGAGGTAGGCGATGTTGGTCTCGCCTTTCAGGAACCACAGCAATTCGTGCACGATCGAGCGCAGGTGCAGCCTCTTGGTGGTGACCAGCGGGAAGCCCTGGTTGAGGTCGAAGCGCATCTGCCAGCCGAACACGCTGCGCGTACCGGTGCCGGTACGGTCGGACTTTTGCGTGCCGTGCTCGAGGACGTGGCGAAGGAGTTCCAGGTACTGCTTCATCCCATGCGTCTCCTTACTGCGAAAGGGCCGGCCGCAGCGTCGGCGAACGCCGCGACTGCCAGAGCAGGAAAAGCCCCAGCGCGATGAGCGGCAGGCTCAACACCTGCCCCATCGTCAGCCAGCCGAATGCCAGGTAGCCGATCTGGGCGTCGGGCACGCGCACGAACTCGACGACGAAGCGGAAGATCCCGTACAGCAGCGCGAACACGCCGGACACCGCATAGCGCGGACGCGGCTTGCGCGAGTACCACCACAGCACCACGAACATCACCAGGCCCTCGAGCCCGGCCTGGTACAGCTGCGACGGATGTCGCGCGAACTGGTCGAGTGCGCCGGTGGCGAACTGCGCCTGGATCTGCTGCATCGACAGTCCCTGCAATTCAGGCGCCGACGGGAACACCACGCCCCAGGCGGCGTCGGTCGACTTGCCCCACAGCTCGCCATTGATGAAATTGCCGAGGCGGCCGAAGCCCAATCCCGGGGGCACCAGCGGCGCGATGAAATCGACGGTGTCGAACAGATGCAGCTTGTGCCGGCGCGACCACCACCACGCCGCAACGACGACGCCCAGCAGTCCGCCATGGAAGCTCATGCCGCCCTGCCAGATCTTGAATACCTGCAGGGGCTGGTCGAGATACGTGGCCAGGTCGTAGAACAGGATGTAGCCGAGGCGCCCGCCCAGGACCACGCCCAATGCGCAATAGAAGACGAGATCGCCGTAGGCCTGCTCGTCGACCCCCGGCAGGCGTCCCTCGTGCACGCGACGCCGCCCCAGCCACCACGCGGCGATGAACGCGAGCAGGTACATGATTCCGTACCAGTGGATCTGCGGGTGCACGCTGCCAAGGACCGGCAGGTTCCAGGTGCCCAGGTCGAGGGCGATGGGATCGATCTGGTGCAGGAAGCTCATGCGGCAATAGCGCTCCACGGAGGACGCCGTATTGTGCCGCAGGACGCGGCCAGACTCGGCACTGCTGCCGCCGAACGCGCAACGTTTCGTGCAGGCCGGCGCGGCGCTTACAGCAGGTGCGGGGTATCCGGCAGCTCGTTGTCGTCGACATAGCCCGCCTCGCGCGGGAAATGCGCCTCGACCAGCGCGGACAGCGCTTCCAGGCCGCGCAGCACAGCGGCCTCGGGCTCACCCGCCTTGAGGCGCTCCTCGATCAGCAGGCACGCCCCGCGCCATTGCTCCGGCGTGACCAGGCCCTCGAAGCCGCGGTCGGCCACGACTTCGATGCGATGGTCGGCCAGCAGCAGGTACAGCAGGACGCCGTTGTTGGCGCGCGTGTCCCAGACCCGCAACTGGGCGAAGACTTCCTGCGCGCGATCCCGCGCCTGCATGCCCGCCAGCACCGCGCGCGGATGCAGGGCGCTTTCCACGGCAAACTGGATCTCGCCGGTGTGCCGCGCCTCGCTGGCGGCGATCGCGGCGGCAATGCGCTGCAGTGCATCGGCGGCGAACAGCCGTTGCGAGGGCATGGCGAACAGGTGCCTGAGCAGTCGCATCGCGTCTCCTACCAGCTGCCGGAGGCGCCACCGCCCCCGCTCATGCCACCACCGCCGGACCAGCCGCCACCGCCGCCGCCGAACCCGCCGCCGCCAAAGCCACCACCGCCCCAGCCGCCGCCACCGCCGAAACCGCCCCAGCCGCCGTGACCGGCATGGCGCCCGCGCGGCATGCTGGCCAGGCCCACCAGGAAGCCGATGATTCCCCCCAACCCGCCCACGAGCGCCAGCGACGAAATCAGCCAGGCGACCCCGCCCGCTGCGACACCGCCCAGCAGGCCGCGCAGGAAGGAGGGGACGGGATTGAGGAAGGCGCGGGCGACCTGCGCGACGATGAAGGCCGCGAACAGCGCAAACAGGAAACCGCTACCGCGGCCCTGGCGCTGCGGTCGCTGCTCCACCAGCGGCGCGGGCAACTCCTCGCCGTCGATCAGCTTGACCAGCGCCGCGGTCGCGTCGATGAGGCCGCCGTTGAAATCGCCGGCGCGGAACTTCGGGGTCATGTATTCGGTGATCACGCGGATCGCCGTCGCATCGGGGATGGCGCCTTCCAGCCCATAGCCGACCTCGATGCGCGCGCGACGGTCGTCCTTCGCCACGACCAGCAGGACGCCATCATTGGTGCCCTTGCGGCCGAGCTGGTACTGGTCGAAGGCACGCACGGCGTACTGGGCGATGTCTTCCGGTTCGGTCGTAGGGACGACCAGGACCTGCAGCTGGCTGCCCTTGCGCTGTTGCAGGGCGAGCGCCTGGGCCTCGAGCTGCTGCTTCGTCGCCGCGTCCAGGGTCATCGTGGTGTCGATGACGGGGCCGGTGAGCGCCGGAATCGCGGCCAGCTGCTGCGCCTGCGCGGCCGCGCAGGCGAGCAGGAACAGGACCAGTGCGAGCAGCCGTCTGAGCATCGGCGGCTACGTTCCCTGGGTCAGCCGCCCGACGGCGCGGGCTGTTGGGCCGGCTGCTGCGCGGGAGCGGGTTGCGCCGGCGGCTGCTGCGCGGGGGCCGGCTGGCCGAAATCAACCTTCGGTGCTTCCTGGATCTGCTGCTCGTTCTCGACCGTGAAGTTCGGCTTGGTCTTGTACCCGAACATCATCGCCGTGAGGTTCTGCGGGAACGAACGGATGTACGTGTTGTAGTCCTGCACCGCGGTGATGTAGCGCTGGCGCTCCACCGCGATGCGGTTCTCCGTTCCTTCCAACTGCGCCTGCAGCTGCAGGAAGTTCTGGTCGGCCTTGAGTTGCGGGTAGTTCTCGCTCACCACCAGCAGGCGGCTGATCGCGCTCTGCAGCTCGCCCTGCGCCTGCTGGAACTGCTGCAGCGAGGCCGGGTCTTCAGCATTGACGTTGATGCTGCCCACCTTCGAGCGCGCTTCGGTGACCTGGGTAAGGACCTGCTGCTCGTGGGTGGCGTAGCCGCGCACGGTGGCGACCAGGTTGGGCACCAGGTCGGCGCGCCGCTTGTAGACGTTGAGGACCTGCGACCAGGAGGCCTTCACCGCCTCGTCCTTCTGCTGGATGGTGTTGTAGCCGCAGCCCGAAAGCATGGCGGCGAGCGAAACCAGGACCAGTGTCATGAGCAGCTTGCGCATGGGAGTTTCCCTAGGTGGGCGATGGCAATTGGAACGACTCGTCGCGCATTACGGCATCGGCCGGAATTAAGCCGGCGTGATGGCTCGGGCGTCGCCTCCACGGTGGGGCAAGCACCGGCGGAATTCAATGCGCCCGGGTCGGCCTCGCGGCCGGTCCGCGCGCACAGGTCAATCCGCCTCGATCCGCCGCAGCGCGTTGCGCTTGGCCCAGAGGTTGAGGCATTCCACCAGCGCCGAGAACCCCATCGCGCCATAGATGTAGCCCTTCGGGATGTGCAGGCCGAAGCCGTCGGCGATCAGGTACACGCCGACCAGCACGATGAATGCCAGTGCCAGCATCTTGATCGTCGGGTTGCGCTCGATGAAGTGGCCCAGTGGCGTCGCCGCCAGCAGCATCACCCCGACCGCGAGCAGGATCGCCGCGACCATCACCGGGGTCTGGTTGGCCATGCCGACCGCGGCGATGACCGAATCCAGCGAGAACACGATGTCGATGACCGCGATCTGCGCGATCACGCCCATGAAGGAAACCGCCGGCCGGGTGTGCACGTCTTCGGATTCGGCTTCACCGACGATCAGGTCCTTGATCTCGCTTGAGCCCTTCACCAGCAGGAACACGCCGCCCAGGATCAGCACCAGGTCGCGCATCGAGATGCCCTGGCCGAACACGTGGAACAGGTCCGTGGTCAGCCCCGCCAGCCAGGCAAGGGTCAGCAGCAGGCCGATACGCGTGAGGCAGGCGACGGCGATACCGAACTTGCGCGCCTTCTCGCGCTGCACCAGCGGCAGCTTGCTGACCGCGATCGAGATGAACACCAGGTTGTCGATGCCGAGCACGATTTCGATCGCGCTCAGGGTGATCAGGGTGATCCAGGTTTGCGGGTCGGTCAGCAGTTCAATCACGAGCACGTTCTCGGTTCGGCGGGCCGTGGGTCCGCCATCGGGTCTGGCAAGGGGATCGGATTACAGGACGCGGGGCAGGAGAATCGCGCCCCACACCAGCAGCACGTTCATCATCAGCACGAACACCGCCGCAGAACCCATATCCTTGGCGCGTCCGGCCAGTTCGTGGAACTCGGCGCCGTAGCGCTCGATCACCGCCTCGATCGCCGAGTTCAGCAGTTCGGTGCTCAGCACCAGCAGCATCGAGCCGATCAGCAGGATGCGTTCCACCGGGGTCTGGCCCAGCCACCAGCCCAGCGGCGCGAGCACCACGAACAGGTAGACCTCGAGCCGGAAGGACGACTCATGCTTCCAGGCGGCGCGCAGGCCCTGCATCGACCACTTGGCCGCCTTGAGGATGCGTGAGGGGTGGCGCGGGAGATGTCCGATGGCATCAGCCATGGCGGCGCTCCTGGAACGTGGCGGGCAGCGGGAGGGGCATGTCGTGGGCGGTCTGGACGGCCGCGAACGGGGCCGGGCGAAGCGGCCGGAAAGCCGCGATCAGCCTGAGATTCTGCCATAAGGCCCCACCACCCGCCCCGGCCGCGCGGGATTGCCGGCACCGCAAACCGCCGCCCGGCCAGTGCGCAATTTGCGGGACGCGTGCTGCGCCCGCCGCCGCTCAGTGCTCGTCGCGGAAAATCGCGGTCCCGCGGGTGCCATCCGGCTTCAGCCAGGCACGGTACATGCCCGAGGTGTTGAAGGGCATCGCGATGTTGCCGTCGCGGTCCAGTGCGATCGCGCCGCCATCGCCGCCGCTCGCGGGCACGATCTTGTTGATGACCTCGTCGGCCGCCGCAGCCAGCGCATCGCCGCGGTACGCCACGCGCGCGCAGATGTCGTGGGCGACCGCGTTGCGGATGTAGAACTCGCCCCAGCCGGTGCCGGACACGCCGCAGCGCTCATCGGCCCAGGTCCCTGCGCCGATGATCGGCGAATCGCCCACCCGGCCCCAGCGCTTGTTGGTCATCCCGCCGGTGCTCGTGGCCGCGGCGATGTGGCCCTGCGCATCAAGCGCGACGGCGCCGACGGTGCCGAAGTACTTGCCCTTCTCGACGATCGCCGCTCCGGCCTTTTCCTTCGCCTGCGCCTCTTCGAGCTGCTTGCGGCGGCGCTCGGTGTCGAACCAGTTGTTGGCCACGCGCTCGATTTCCGGCCGGCCGTCGGCGAATTTCTCCGCTCCAGCGCCTGCGAGCATCACGTGCGGGCTGTGTTCCATCACCGCGCGCGCCAGCCTGACCGGATTGCGCACCGTGGTGACGCCGGCGATCGCCCCGGCGCGGCGGGTGTGGCCTTCCATGATCGATGCATCGAGCTCGTGCTTGCCCTCGGCGTTGAACACGGCGCCCTTGCCGGCGTTGAACTGCGGCGACTCCTCCATCACCACGATCGCCGCCTCCACCGCGTCGAGCGCGCTGCCGCCCTTGGCCAGCACGGCATTGCCCGCATCCAGCGCGCGGTTGAGCACGGCGCGGATCTCGCGTTCGTCGTTCGAACTCAACGCACTGCGTTCGATCACGCCGGCGCCGCCATGGATCACCAGTGCGGTCCGGGGTTTGTCGGCGGCGTGGGCACTCATGGCGGCAAATGCGAGCAGCAGGGCGGGAAGGTGGCGCATGGCAGGCCTCGGTTGGTCATGACCGTCCAAGCATAGTCGGCCCGCGGGCCGGGATCCGTGCGCAGGAAGTCACTGCTGCCGCAGCGCCTCGATCGGATCCAGTTGGGAGGCCTTGCGCGCCGGGTAATAACCGAAGAACAGGCCGGTGGCGATCGAGAAGCCTGCCGCCAGTGCAATCACCTGTCCGTTCAGCGCGACCGGCAGCGAGCCGAAGCGGCCCACCAGCAGCGCGCCCACCACCCCCAACGCGATGCCGATCACCCCGCCGATCAGCGAGATGAGCATGGCCTCGGCGAGGAACTGCCGGCGGATGTCCGAGGGCCCCGCGCCCACCGCCATGCGCAGGCCGATCTCGCGGATCCGCTCGGTCACCGACACCAGCATGATGTTCATGATGCCGATGCCGCCCACGACCAGCGAGATCGTCGCCACGGCGCCGAGCAGCAGCGACATCAGCCGGGTGGTCTGCGTGCGCGTGGCCACGACCTCGGCGATATTGCGCACGCTGAAGTCGTCCTCGTCGCCCGGCTGGATCCTGTGGCGCTGGCGCAGCAGCGCCTCGACCTCGTCCTGCACGTAGTTGACGTCCTCGGCGCGGGCCACGCCCAGCGCGATCTGCTGCACCGCGCCCGGCGGCACGTTGGCGGCGCCCATCAGGCGGCGGCGCGCGGTTTCCAGCGGTACCAGGACGATGTCGTCCTGGTCCTGGCCGAAACCGCCCTGGCCCTTGGGCCTGAGCACGCCGGCCACGGTGAACGGTACGCGGCCGATGCGTACCGTCTGGCCGACGGCGTCCTCGTCCGCGAACAACTCGCGCCGCACGGTTTCGCCCAGGATCACCGACTTGGCGCCGTTGTAGTCGCGCGTGTCGAATCCGTTCCCGCTGCCGACCTCCCAGCCGTTGATGGCGAAGAAATCGGGCTGCACGCCCTGCCACTGGGTCGACCAGTTGCTCTCCGCGTACACCACCTGGGTGCCACCGCGCAGCATCGCGGCGACGTATTGCACTTCCGGGATTTCGTCGCGGATCGCCTGGGCATCGGCTTCGTCCAGCGTGTAACGACTGCCTGCGGCGACGCGCGCACCACCGCCGCCAAAACCGCCGGCCCCGCCGATGTCGAGCCGGTTGGAGCCCAGCCCGGAAACAAGCTTGTCGATTTCCCTTTGCGTGCCTTGCCCCACCGACACCATCACGATGACCGCCGCGATGCCGATGATCACGCCCAGCGAAGTCAGCGCGCTGCGCAGCCAGTTGCCGCGCAGGGCGAAGACGGCGGTGCGGAGGATTTCGAGGAAGTTCACGGGTTCATTTCTCCAGGCTTCCAGGTGCCGTCCGTGGCGCGGACTTGCCGTGCTGCAACTTCCTGCCCGGCCATCCATGGCCGGGCGCTCATCACCGCAGCCGATGCCGATAGGGCATCGGCTTTACGCGTTGATTCGCCCATCGCGCATGAGGAAGATTCGGTCGCAGTGCGTGGCCACGTCGGGGTCGTGGGTGATCAGCACGACGGTGTGGTCGTCCTGCTGCAGGCGCTTGAACAACTTGAGGATCTCCTCGCCGGTCCTGCTGTCGAGGGCGCCGGTCGGTTCGTCGGCCAGCAGGATCGGCGGCCGGTTGATCAGGGCGCGCGCCACCGCGACGCGCTGCTGCTGGCCGCCGGACAGTTCGCTGGGGCGGTGATCGGCGCGGTCGCCCAGTCCGACCGACTCCAGCGCCGCGCGGGCGCGCTGCAAGCGTTCCTCGCGCGGCACGTTGGCGTAGCCCATCGGCATCGCCACGTTCTCCAGTGCGCTCATGCGGGGCAGCAGGTTGAAGCCCTGGAAGACGAAACCGATCTTCTCCAGCCGCAACGCGGCTCGTTCTTCCGCGTCGAGCGTGGCCACGTCGATGCCATCGCACAGGTAGCTCCCGCTGGAGGGCGTGTCCAGGCAACCCAGCAGGTTCATCAGCGTGGACTTGCCCGAACCCGACGGCCCCATGATCGCCACGAATTCGCCGCTTCCGATGCGCAGGTCGACGTCGCGCAGCGCGACCACTTCAGCCGCGCTCCCGGCGGCATACACCTTGCCCAGTCCCCGGGTTTCGATGACCGTCCCGGCAACATCGCGGCTGTCGGCGGCTGCGCTCATTTGGCCGCGCGCCCGCTGCCGACGATCACTTCATCGCCTTCGCGCAGGTCGCCGGACACTTCGGTATTGCTGCCGTCGGATGCGCCCACGCGCACGGTCACGGCCTGTGGCTTGCCGTCGACGAGCTTGTAGAGCGGCGCACGGCGCGAACCCAGCAGCGCGGCGACCTGCTTGTCCCATCGCGCCTGCTGGTTGTCGTCGAGCGTGGCTTTGAATGCAGCGAACTGTTGGCTGAAACGTTCGGCCATGCGCTGGCGCATCGCACCGGCATTGCCGCCGCCATTGCCACTGCGATTGCCGCCACTGCCCGGACCGCCTCCGGGCCCGCGGCCGAACAGGCCCGCGCCCTGCTGTTGCGCCGGCGCCGCCTGCCGCGCCGCTGCGCGCTGGCGAATCGCCGCCAACGCCGCGTCGAAGGCGGCCTGCTGGCGGGCGTCCAGCTTGAGCGTGCCGGCGATGCGCGCGAAATCCTGGGCGAAGTTGCCGCGGCCGCCACCGGACTGCGCGGCGTTGGCACCTTCCTCGTCCGGCTTGTAGCGCAGCGCCGCATTGCTGACACGCAGGACATTGTCGCGGTGGCTGACCTCGATCTCGGCGTTGGCGGTCATTCCCGGGAGCAACGACTGGTCGCTGTTGTCCACCGCAACGACGACCGGATAGGTGATGACGTTGCTGGTATTGGTCGCCGCCAGTCGGACCTGCTTCACCTTGCCGCGGAAGCGGCGCTCGGGGAAGGCATCGACGGTGAAGTCCACGCCTAGCCCCGGCTTGACCTGCCCGATGTCGGCTTCGTCGACGGCCAGCAGGATCTCCATCTGCGACAGGTCCTCGGCAATCTGGAACAGCACCGGCGCCTGCAGGCTCGCCGCGACCGTCTGCCCGGGCTCGATCGAACGCGACAGCACCACGCCGTCGACGGGGGAACGGATCACGGTGCGTTGCAGGTTCAAGCGCGACGTCTGGGTCGACGCGGTCTGCTGGCTGATCTGCGCCTGCGCCGATGCGACCTGCGCGCGGGCCTGGTCGCGTGCGGCGCGCGCGAGGTCGAGGTCGCCGCGTGCGATCAGCTGCTGCTGGGCGAGTTCGGCCTTGCGGTTGTAGTCGGCCTCGGCGTTGCGCAGCGTTGCCTGCGCGGTGGCGAGGCCGGCGCGCGCGCTGTTGACCTGCGCGTTGCCCTGCGCGATCTGCGCCTCGTACGTGCTCGGGTCGATGCGCGCGATCACCTGGCCCTTGCTGACGTGGTCGTTGTAGTCGGCCAGCACGTCGGTGACCTGCCCGGAAATCTGGCTGCCCACGTCAACTTGCGAGGTCGCGTTCAAGGCGCCGGTGGCGGAAATGGTGACGCGGATGTCGCCGCGGTCGACTTTCGCCGTGCGGTAGGCGGAGGCCGCTTCCTCGTTGCTGCGGTGGCGCCAGAAGTAGGCAGCGCCGGCGATGACGGCGAGTGCGATCGCGGCGGCGGCGACGCGCGCGGTCCAGCCGGATGGTTTGCGGACGCGGGATGGCTTGCGGGTGGCGCTCATTGAACGGGGCAATAGGAAGGCGAGGAAAATAACGCGCGAAAGGGCGCGCGGTTGACAAGCCCCGACGCGGTCTACGATTGCGGCGTTGCCGCCCGATCAGGCAAAGCGGCAACCGGCGAGACCCGATCAGCCGAAGCGGATGGTTGCGACCGTGCCCTGGCCCGGCTGGCTTTGCAGGCTCACCGGCCAGCCGAAGCGCTCGCCAAGGCGGCGCACGATCGACAGCCCCATGCCGCGACCTTCCTCGCGCGCGGGATCGGCCCGGTAGAACGGATCGAATGCCTTGATCAGGGTTTCCGGCGTCATGCCCACGCCGGTGTCGCGCACTTCGATGCGCTCGGGCGCCAGCAGCAGCACGATGCGGCCCGAATCGGTGAAGCGCACCGCATTGCCCAGTAAATTGCCCACCATCACCGCGAGCACGTGCGGCGGTGCAAACAACTTTGGCGCGCCTTCGTCCACGACCTCCAGGTCGATCGGCCGGCCCGACAGCAGCGGCTGCACGCGCGCCACCTCGTGCGCGATCACCTCGCGCACGTCGAATTCCTCGCTCAGCGGCTCGATCTCCGCCTCGCGCGCGAGGATCAGGAACGCGTCGATCACTGCCTCCATGTCGCGGCCTGCGCGCTGGACGCGCGCCAGCGAGCGGATCTGGCGCTCGCTTGCGTCGGGATCGGCGAGCATCAGGTCGGTGGCGACGCGGATGACGGTCAGGGGCGTACGCAGTTCATGGCTGGCATCGCGGGTGAAGTCGCGCTCGCGTTGCACGAAGTCGGAAACGCGGTCGGCCAGGCCGGTGAGCGCGCCGGTGAGCTGGCGTACCTCGCTGCCCGAATCGGCCGGCAGCGCGCCCGGGCGGATGCGGCTGGTGTCAGGTGCGCGCGGGTCCCAACTGGCAACGAGGTCCGCGAGCCAGCTGACGGGCGCGACCATCCGCTTGGTCGTGCGATAGGTCAGCCAGGCCATGGCGTAGGAAGTGAACAGCGCAAACAGCAACGCGCCCAATATGGTCCACGCGATGACCATGTCGATCACTTCGGTGTCGAGCGTCACGACAAAGCGGCCCGCCGGCGTGTCCTCGACATAGGCGAACTGGCTGAAGGACAACTGGTTCAGGCCCTTGTCCAGGTCGCGCATGGTCGGCGGCAAGGCGGCGAAGTCGCCCTCCGCAGGGTCGAAGTAACTGTGGATCGCCCGACCCCGCAGGAGGGCCTCCCCGACGCCGCTGGGTTTCTGTTTCCAGAACTGGGCCGCCTCGCGGTGGACCACCCAGACCACGACCGACTGGCGCACGGCCAATCCCACCGCCAGCATGAAGAGGCAGAGCACGACGCTCGCGATGAGCGCCTGGGCGATGAAGGCGAGTTTTACCTTCCGGGGCAGCCCCTGCGGCATGACGGGT
Organism: Lysobacter oryzae DSM 21044; assembly: GCF_059568595.1. Lineage (NCBI taxonomy): Bacteria > Pseudomonadati > Pseudomonadota > Gammaproteobacteria > Lysobacterales > Lysobacteraceae > Lysobacter > Lysobacter oryzae. The sequence goes on from NZ_JCANTQ010000010.1 coordinate 152,728, forward strand.
GGTCAGTCCGGCGGCTGCGATATGTCCGCCACCCGGTAACCCGCACTCTGCACCGTATGCAGCAACTGCTTGTCGAACGGCTTGTCGATCGTCTTGCGCAGGTTGTAGAGGTGGCTGCGCAACGTATCCGAATCCGGCAGGCCGTTGCCCCAGATCTCGCGTTCGATCTCCTGGCGGCTGACCACGCGCGGCGACTCGCGCATCAGGATCGTGAGCAGGCGCAGGCCGATGGGCGACAGTTGCAGTTCGGTGCCGCCGCGGGTCACCCGCAGGCTGGCGGGATCCAGCACGAGATCGGCGACCTTGAGCACCTCGCCGCCCACCTGGCGCCGCTCGCGACGGATCAGCGCGCGCAGGCGCGCCTCCAGTTCCTGGATCGCGAATGGCTTGGTGAGATAATCGTCGGCGCCTACGGACAGGCCGTTGAGCTTCTCGTCCAGCGTGTCGCGGGCCGTGAGCATCAGCACCGGCGTGGACTTGCGCGCTTCCTCGCGCAGCTTCTTGCAGACCTCGATGCCGTCCATGCGCGGCAGCATCAGGTCGAGCACGATCACGTCGTAGCTGTTTTCGGTGGACAGGCGATACCCGTCGAGGCCGTCGGCCGCGAAATCCACCTCGAAACCGCGCCCTTCGAGGTACTCGCCCACCATTTCGGAGATGTTGCGGTTGTCCTCGACGATCAGGACCAAACCGCCGTCGCGTGTTGACTGCATGACCAGAAGCTCCAGTTCGACTTCAGGTTTGTGAAACTGCACCGCCGAGGGTAGACGCTCCGTGAAGATCGCGCCAACAGTCTGAATTCATTCATCTTTCTACCCGCCACACCCGCCGGAAACGCCATCCCATGCTCGAACGCCTCGCGCCTGCCCTCCTCCTGATCGCCTCCAACGTGTTCATGACCTTCGCCTGGTACGGGCACCTGCGCTACAAGTCGGCCCCGCTCGCCCTCGCCATCGCCGCGAGCTGGGGCATCGCCCTGTTCGAGTACTGCCTGATGGTGCCCGCCAACCGTCTGGGCAGCGCGATGTATTCCGCGCCCCAGCTCAAGGGCATGCAGGAGGTGATCACGCTGTTGGTCTTCGCGGGCTTCTCCACGTGGTACCTGGGCCAGCCGCTGAAGTGGAACCATTGGGCCGGCTTCGCCCTGATCGTGGTGGCGGCGTGGCTGATCTTCCAGGAGTGAGTGACCGGCCGGCACGCGGGCGCCCGCACCGCGGCAAGCGCTGGCATGTGGATTTTCAGAGCCGGATCCGGCCGATGAGGATGTCCTTGAACATCACCCAATCCCCGGCGAACGAGTAGAAGGGATGCTTGAAGGTCGCGGGCCGGTTCTTCTCGAAGAAGAAGTGGCCGATCCAGGCGAAGCCGTAACCGCACACCAGCGCGCCGAGCACGAACCAGGCGTTGCGGTTCCAGATCGCGAGCGCGAGCAGCGCGAGCACGCCGCAACTGCCGATGAAGTGCAGGCGACGGCAGGTGCGATTGACATGCTCGCCGAGGTAGAACGGATAGAAGTCGCGAAAGCTCGAGAACTGGCGCATGGGTTCCGGCCTCATCGGGCAGGTTGCAGGAAACCTTACTTGGGCGCCGTGCCTTTGCCGGCCGCGCGCGCGGCATCGGCACCATGGGCACTCGGCGTGGTTGCCGGGCGCTTCTCGTCGTCCTTGGCCCGGTTCCAGTAACGATCCTGCGCTTCCAGCGGGAGCGCGGCAAGCGCGTGGCCGTCGGCGTCCGCCAGCGCTTCCATGGCGCGGAAACGCCGCTCGAACTTGAGGTTGGCGCGGCGCATTGCGCTGCCGACATCCACCTTGGCGTGGCGCGCGATGTTGGCGGCCACGAACAGCAGGTCGCCGATCTCGTCCTCCAACCTGTCGCGCGCGTCCATGTCCGCCGGGTTCGCGGCGACCGCGGTGAACTCGGCGCGCACCTCCTCGATCTCCTCGTGCAGCTTGGCGATCACCGGCGTGATGTCGGGCCAGTCGAAGCCGACCGTCGCCGCGCGCTTCTGCAGCTTCACCGCGCGCTGCCATTCCGGCAGGCCCCGGGCGATGCCGGCGAGCGCGGACGCGTCCTCGTGGCCCGATGATTCGCGCTCGCGCCGCTTCTGCTCTTCCCACGCCGCGGTCTGCGCCTGCGCATCCTCGACCGTGGCGTCGGCGAACACGTGCGGATGCCGGCGGATCATCTTGTCGCTGATCGCGGCGACGACGTCTCCGAAGGCGAAATCGCCCTGTTCTTCCGCCATGCGCGCATGGAAGACGACCTGCAGCAGCAGGTCGCCCAGTTCGTCCTTCAGTGCGTGCAGGTCGTCGCGGTCGATCGCGTCGGCGACTTCATAGGCTTCCTCGATCGTGTAAGGCGCGATGGTCGAGAAGGTCTGCTCCACGTCCCAGGGACAGCCGTCCTGCGGATCGCGCAGGCGTCGCATGATCTCGATCAGCGTGTGGATGTCGCGGTGGTCTTGCGGAAGTCGGTTCATCGGATCACGCCAGCCAGCTGCGCCAGGGCAGCGATGCATCGCCCAGGGCGACGAAGTCGCCGTTGAGCACGCGCTCGCGCTGGTTGTAACGGAACGGCCGCCCCAGCGGGTCGAACAGCGCCCCGCCCGCGCCCTCCAGGACGCACTGGCCCGCCGCCGTATCCCATTCGTTGGTCGGGCCGAAACGCGGATAGACGTCGAGCGTGCCTTGGGCAATGCGGCAGAACTTGAGCGACGACCCCAGTCCGACCGGTTCGACCTCGCCCATGCGGTCGATGAACGCCTGGGTACGGGCATCCCGGTGCGAACGGCTGGCGGCGACGCGCAGCGGTGCGGTAGCCGGAGCGCGCGCGCGCAGCGCCGAGTCGCGGCCGTTCTCGCGCAGGAACGCGCCGAGCGTGGCGCCGCCGTGCCAGAGCTGCCCGGTCACCGGCGCCTGCACCACGCCGAACTCGGCCACGCCATTTTCGATCAGGGCGATGTTGACGGTGAACTCGCCGTTGCGCTTCACGAACTCACGCGTGCCGTCGAGCGGATCGACCAGCCACAAGCGTTTCCAGCGACGCCGCTCGTCCGTGGCGACTTCGTGCGCCGACTCTTCCGATAGCACCGGGATGTCCGGGGTGATGCGCGCCAGGCCCTCCACGATGCAGCGGTGCGCGGCCAGGTCGGCCGCGGTCAGCGGGGAGTTGTCGTCCTTGTGCTCGACCGCGAACTCGCTGTCGTAGATGCCGAGGATCGCGGCGGCGGCATCCTGCGCCAGGGCGATGACTTCCTCGCGGAGTTCCCGGTCGATCACGCCTGCATCCTCAACCATTCGCGGGCGATGAACAACGCGGCGATGCTGCGGCCTTCGGAGAAATCCTCGCGCAGGATCAGTTCGTGCAGCGCGTCCAGCTTCCAGGGAATCACTTCGAGTTCCTCGGGTTCATCGCCCGGCAACCGCTCGGGGTACAGGTCGCGGGCCACGACCAGCTGCGCGGTGTGGCTCATGTAGGTGGGCGCGAGCGTGATGTCGCGCAGCAGGGTCAGCGTGCGCGCGCCGTAACCGGCTTCTTCCTTCAGTTCGCGATCGGCGGCCTGCAGCGCGGTCTCACCGGCATCGATGCGCCCCTTCACCAGCCCGAGCTCGTAACGGTGCATGCCCGCCGCGTACTCGCGCACCAGCAACACCGTGTCGGCATCGAGCATCGGCACCACGACCACGGCACCATGCCCGCGGCCGTGCAGGCGCTCGTAGTTGCGGCGCTCGCCATTGGCGAACTCCAGCTCGAGGCGCTCCAGCCGGTAGGGACCGGCGTCGTGCTCGGTGATGCGGTGGATGGTCGGCAGGCGGTGCGTCACCGGCCACCTCCCCGGCGGCGCGGGCATGGCCGCGGGCGCGGCGTAGCGGCCCCCGGGACTGCGATAATGGCGGGATGCAGGACAATGCTCACGATGAAGCGATGATAGCGGACGCGGATGCATGGCGTTCGCGCGACCTGGCCGTGCTGTGGCACCCGTGCACGCAGATGCGCGAACACCCCGACACGCTGCCATTGCTGCCGATCGCGCGCGGCGAAGGCCCCTGGCTGGTTGGTCGCGACGGGCGGCGCTACCTCGACGCGATCAGCAGCTGGTGGACCAACCTGTTCGGCCATGCCGAGCCCCGCATCGCCGCCGCGATCGCCCGCCAGGCGTCCACGCTGGAACACGTCATCCTCGCCGGCTGCTCGCATGCGCCGGCGGTCGAACTGGCCGAACGGTTGCTGGAAATCGCGCCGCGACAGGGCGGCCGCGCGCCGCTGGCCAAGGTGTTCTACGCCGACAACGGTTCGGCGGGCGTCGAAGTGGCGTTGAAGATGGCGTTCCACTGGTTCCGCAACCGTGGCGAGCTGGGGCGGACCAAGTTCATCGCGCTGGAGAACGGCTACCACGGCGAGACCCTCGGCGCCCTCGCCGTGGGCGACATCCCGCTGTACCGCCGCGTGTATGCGCCGCTGCTCGCCGAAGCGCTGTTCGCGCCCTCGCCTGACGCCTACCTGTGCGCGGCCGGGGAGACGCCCGCGCAGCGCGCCGCGTTCGCGGCGGAAGGCTTGCGCGAGCTGCTGGAACGCCATGCCGGCGAAGTCTGCGCGCTGATCCTCGAACCGCGCGTGCAATGCGCCGGTGGGATGCGGATGCACGACCCCGTGTATCTGCGCCTGGCGCGCGAACTTTGCGATGCGCACGGGGTGTTCCTGATCGCCGACGAGATCGCGGTTGGATTCGGCCGCACCGGGACGTTGTTCGCTTGCGAGCAGGCCCCCGCCGATGCTCGCATTGGCGGATCGGGCGGGGTCCAGCCGGACCTGCTGTGCCTGTCGAAAGGGCTCACCGGCGGCGCGCTGCCGTTGGCGGCGGTGCTGGCGACGCAGTCGATCTACGACGGCTTCCTTGACGACTCCCGCGAGCGCGCGTTCCTGCATTCGCACAGCTACACCGGCAATCCCCTCGCCTGTGCCGCGGCGCTGGCTTCGCTGGACATCTTTGCCAGCGACGACGTGATCCAGCGCAACCGCGTCACCGCGACGCGCATGCGTGAGCTGGCACTGCCGCTGGCCGACCACCCGCACGTCGCCGACGTGCGCCAGGCCGGGATGATCGTCGCGTTCGAACTGGCCAAGGGCGGCGACCGGCGCCAACCCTTCGCGGCGGCGTCACGCGTGGGCCTGCGCGCCTACCGCACCGCGCTCGCGCGCGGGGTGCTGCTGCGCCCGCTTGGCGACATCCTCTATTGGATGCCGCCCTACTGCATCGACGACGAGGCGCTCCGCTTCCTGGCCAGCGTCACGCGCCAGGCGATCGACGACGCGACTACGGAGGCCGGCTGATGCGCACGACCCGCGTGCACGTCGACGCGCCCCTTGCGCAGGGCATCGAGCTGGCATTGCCCGAGAATGCGGCGCAACACCTCGCGCGCGTGCTGCGGCTCAAGGTCGGCGACGAATGCGTGCTGTTCAACGGCGATGGGCACGACTACCCGGCACGCATCGTGGCCCAGGACAAGCGCCAGTTGCGCGTCGCCGTCGGTGCGGCGCGCGACGTCGACAACGAGTCGCCGCTGCGGCTTACGTTGCTCCAAGGCGTGGCGCGCGGCGAGAAGATGGACCTAATCCTGCAGAAGGCGACCGAACTCGGTGTCGCCGCCATCGCGCCGCTGTGGTCGCAGCGCAGCGAAGTGAAGCTCGATGGCGACCGCGCGGAGAAGCGCCTGGCGCACTGGCGCGGCGTGGTGGTGTCCGCCTGCGAGCAGTGCGGGCGCGTTCGCGTGCCCGCCGTGGCCGCGCCTGTTCCGCTCGCTGCGGCCTTGGCCGCGCTCCCTGCGGGCGGCGTGCGGCTGATCCTCGACCCGGACGGCAAACTCGCGTCCGGAACGCTCGACATCGACGCGACGACCGGCGTCGTGCTGGCCGTGGGCCCGGAGGGCGGATGGTCGCCGGCCGATCACACGCAACTGCAGGAAGCCGGGTTCCAAGGGCTGCGCCTGGGTCCGCGCATCCTGCGCACGGAAACCGCCGGACTGGCGGCGATCGCCGCGCTCCAATCGCGGTTCGGCGACCTGGCGTAGCCGGGGAGCAGCACGTGAAGTCCTGAACTGGCGGAGCGTCGCGTTGCGCTGCGTCCTGCGCGAAGGAGACCGCGGAATCAACGGCGCCCAACCACGGCGCTCGCGCATGCATCGCTGACCCCGGCAGCGGCCCCGCAAGATCCGATCAGTGGCAGGCGTTTGCCCGAGTCAAAGGCCGGAGCAAGCGACGCCGGCCTCGGCCCTACTGGTGTCAGGCCGCCTGCGCCTGGGCGAGCGCATCGCCGATCAGGGCCTGGATCGCCTCGAGATTGGGAACGAACGCCTCGTCCTCATTGAGCCATACGCGGGCGTGGACGCCGCGCGGCAGATGCTCGTCGGGTTCGTGCAGGAGGCGATCGGTGGACACCGTGACCAGCCGCGGGAAGCCTTGGGTCAGGATCGCGAAGTATGGAGACTTGGCATCGCCGCCGAGCGCCTTGAGGACCACCACTTTGCTGCCCAGGCCGCCCGCCTCCGGGGCGATGTCCGCCATCCGCGAGAATGCGATCAAAGGCAGTTCCCAGCCGCGCCAGCGGATGCGGCCCAGCAGCCAGTCCGGTGCGCCTTCCACGGGCGACGGCGGTGCGAAGGACAACACCTCGGCGATGGTGGCGTTGGGCAGCAGCAGCCGCGCGCGCGCCACCGCGATGAGGACGCCTCGGATGTCATTGGGCTGGGCGTTCTGGTGCTGGGTGTTCATCGACGTTTCCGGATTCTTCTAGTGCGTGCTCAGTGCCAGCGCTCGGCGAGTCGGAGCGCGAGCTCCTGGGGTTTGCCGGCCTGGCCGCCCCGTGAAGCCAGCGCTGCCGGCGCGGCCACGTCATAGCAGCCGTCGAGCGCCTGGCCCGCCACCAGCGTGCCGGCCGCGGCCATCTTCATCACGGTATCGACCTGGGCCGGGTCTGCACCGCTCAGCAGCAGCACCGCGCTGTCGTTGGCCGGCAGCGATGCCAGCAGCTCCGCCGGTGATTCGTTGAAAACGAGCTCCTGGCCGAGTTCGGCCACGCCGAGCGTCGGCGGCAGGATGTAGACCGTGCCGCCCTGCAGCGCGTCTCCGCTGGCGGCGAGCTTCACCGGCAGCGTGGTGGCGCGCTGCATCTGTGCGACCAGCTTGTCGTAGTGGCCGCCGTCGAGGCGCTGCTGGACCAGCACGGCGCGCGGAAAACCTTCCGGCAGCGCGCCCAGCAACTGGCGGACGGCGTCAGGACCTCCGATGCCCGCCATGATCAGCACCGCGCCGCGCGTGGACGCGGTCGTCCGATCCTCGACCAGTTCCATCTCCGCGATGCGCGAATGCAGGTCGGCCATGTCGCTGCGGAACCGGCTGGCGTCGGCCGGCTGGTCGTCGTCGAATTGCAGCCCCTCGATACTGATCTCGGTCGGGGTGTCGTCCGCGAGTTCGAGTTCCAGCTTGCCTACGAAGGGCGGCAGCGTATCCGCACCGTGTTCGTGGACGTAGTGCGTGGCCTCGTCACCCAGTTCGATGGCGACCAGGTCCATGTCGGAGTGCACGTCGATCGGCGCGACGGCATCGTCGTCGGCGAGCGACAGTTCCATCGTGGGCGCCGCTTCCGGCAGCGGCGGAATGACGAACCCGGCCGACGATGAAGTTTCTTCCACCGCGTCCTCGTTCGTGAGGGACAGTCCTCCCAGGAACGCGTCGTCCGGCAGCGGCGGGATGGCGGACGGCGGTGGCGTCTCTTCCGCCGCATCGTCGTTGGCGAGCGACGTCTCCGTCGCGGGCGCGAGTTCCGGCAGCGGCGGGATGACCGAGGCAAGCGGCGATGCAGCATCGTCCGCCATCGTTCCCCGGCCGGGCGGAAGCACGCTGTCGGCGTGCCCTAGCTTGGCGCGAAGGTGGCGCACCCAGCGCGCCGCGTCCCATCCGACGCGCCCGAGGGCGAGTTCGGCTTCCTCGAAGAGGACCTCGATCCGAGGATTCGACAGCACGCCGTCGAAGCGCTCGAGCGCTTCGTCCGTGGCGGCGTCGAGCACAATCAGGGCCACGTCGGGCTGGGCGGAAAGCACCGCCTCCTGCTCGCTCGTGGCCGGGTCGGCTTCCAGCACGATGTTGGCGCCGGCCTGGTCCAGTGCCTCACGCATGCGGTCGCGGGCCGCGCCGGGGCGGGCCAGCAACGCGACGCGGCGGGCGTTGTTACTCATGTGTGCGCGCTATCCCTAGCAGTTCGAATACGTTGCGCAGCAATTCCGGCTCCTGGTACGGCTTGCCCAGGTAGCGGTTCACGCCGATGTCGAACGCGCGCTGGCGGTGCTTCTCGCCGGTACGCGAGGTGATCATCACGATCGGCACGTTGCGCAGGCGCGGGTCGGCCTTCATCGCCGTGGCGAGTTCGTAGCCATCCATGCGCGGCATTTCGATGTCGAGGAGCATCAGGTCGGGCACGTGCTCGATCATCTTCTCCAGCGCATCGAGGCCATCCTTCGCGGTGAGCACCTCGAAGTTGTTGCGCTCCAGGACGCGGCCCGTGACCTTGCGCATGGTGACGGAGTCGTCGACCACCATGACCATCGGAATGCGGCGGGTTTCGACGGCAGGCGCGGCCGGCAGGTACTCCGGAGCGAGCACGACCTGGCGGCGCACGAGCGGCGCGACGTCCAGGATCACCACGACGCTGCCGTCGCCCATGATCGTGGCGCCGAAGATGCCCGGGACCGATGCGACCTGCGGACCCACCGGCTTCACCACGATTTCGCGGTTGCCTACCACCTGGTCGACGCTGACCGCCGCACGCAGGTCACCGGCACGGATCAGCAGCAGCGGCATCTGCATCTGGCCTTCGGCCTTCGCCGTGGCATGACCGACGAGCGTGCCGAGGTCGTGCACCGGATAGTCTTCGCCACCGTACTGGTATGCGGCCCCTGCCTGCAGCTGGTCGCGCGGGATGCGGCCGACGCCGCGCACCGATGCGATCGGCACGGCGAAGGTCGTCTCGCCGATGCGCACGAACACCGCCTGGGTGACGGCGAGCGTCTGCGGCAGGCGCAGGGTGAATCGGGTGCCTTCGCCTGGCTTGGAATCGATATCGATCGTGCCGCCGAGCTGGCGGACTTCCGATGCGACCACGTCCATGCCGACGCCCCGTCCGGCGAGGCGGCTGACTTCATCGGCCGTCGAGAAGCCCGGCTCGAAGATCAGCATGTCCAGGTCGTTGTCGCTCAGGACAGCGTCCTGGCGCACCAGGCCGCGTTCCTCACCACGCTTGCGGATCGCTTCGCGATTGAGGCCGGCGCCGTCATCGGCGACTTCCAGGACGACTTCCGAGCCTTCGCGGCGGATCGCGATGCTGATCGCGCCCTCTTCCGCCTTGCCCGCCTTCTTGCGTTTTTCCGGCTTTTCCAGGCCGTGCGCGATCGCGTTGCGGAGCATGTGCTCCAGCGGCGCGGTCATGCGGTCGAGGACGTTGCGGTCGAGTTCGCCCTGGGCGTTGCCGAGCTTGAGCTGGGCCTGCTTTCCGGTTTCGCCCGCGGCCTGGCGCACGACGCGGCGCAGGCGCGGAACCAGCGAGTCGAACGGCACCATGCGCGTGCGCATGAGGCCTTCCTGCAGTTCCGAGCTCACGCGGGACTGCTGCAGCAGCAGGGTTTCGTACTGGCGAGTCAAATCGTCCAGCGTGATCTGCAGGCTGGTCTGGTCGGCCGCCGATTCGGCAAGCGCACGCGACAACTGCTGCAGGGTCGAGAAACGGTCGAGCTCGAGCGGATCGAACGTCGCATCGGCCGTGTCGTGTTCGCGCTGGAAGCGCGCGATGATCTGCGCTTCGGTTTCGATTTCCAGGCGGCGCAGCTGGTCGCGCTGGCGCACGTTGGTCTGGTCCATTTCCGCGATCGCGGCACGGAACGCACCCAACTGCTGTTCCAGGCGGGCGCGGTAGATCGCGACTTCGCCGGCGTAGTTGACGAGGCGGTCCAGCAGGTCGGCGCGGATGCGCACCTGTTCCTGCGGCGCGCGCGCGCCGACATCGTCTTCGTCGCCCTGCGGCGCGTCGACCATCGGAGCGGACAGCGGCTTGAGTTCCAGCGGCACCGGTGCGGCGGGGTGCGCGGGAGCTTCCACCGCGGCGTCCATGGAGACGGCCGCGTGCCGGCCGCGCGAACGCGCGTCGAATTCGGCGATGAGCGCTTCCGGCATTGCGATGGCCTGGCGCGCACCGACGCGCGTGACCATCGCATGCAGGCGGTCGAAGCCGCGTTCGAGCAAAGGCACGCCATCGCTGCCGAGCTCGACGCGGTTTTCCACCACGGCCTCGAGCAGCGACTCCATGGTGTGGCCGAGTTCGCCCACGGCCATGATGCCGGCCATGCGCGCGCCGCCCTTGAGCGTATGCAGGTCGCGCTGCAGGCCGATCAGCGGTTCGCGGGAATCGGGCGCTGCACGCAGTTCGGCGAGCAGGCCGTCGGAATGATCCAGCAGGTCGGCACCTTCTTCCACGAAGATGTCGACGAGTTCGGGATCCAGCCCGGTTAGGTCGAGGACTTCGTCCGGGTCTTCGCTGCCGGCCCGGGCCTGCGCCAGGATTGCGGCGACCGCGGGTTCGGGTTCCGGCAAGGTCGTCGCGGCCGCCAACGCGGCAGCGGCGGCGGCCGCCTCGCGCTGGGCGCGCTCCTCGGCTTCGCGGACTTCCTCGGCACGGCGCACGGCTTCGGCTTCCGCATCGGCAGCGGCCTTGGCCGCAACCGCCTGCTCTTCGGCCAGACGCTCGGCTTCGAGACGTTCTTCCTCGGCAACGCGTGCGGCTTCGACGCGCGCCGCCTCTTCGGCCGCCTGTTCCGCGGCGAGACGCTCGGCCTCGGCCTGCTCAGCCGCCACGCGCGCGGCTTCGGCGTATTCGGCCTCGAGGCGGGCGTACTCGGCTTCCTCCGCGGCAAGGCGCTCGGCCTCTTCCGCTGCGGCGCGTTCGGCTTCGGCACGTTCGGCTTCGGCACGTTCGGCTTCGACGCGTTCGGCTTCGACGCGCTCGGCTTCGACGCGTTCGGCTTCGACGCGTTCGGCTTCGGCGCGTTCGGCTTCGACGCGTTCGGCTTCGACGCGTTCGGCTTCGACGCGTTCGGCTTCGACGCGTTCGGCTTCGACGCGCTCGGCTTCGGCGCGCTCGGCTTCGGCACGCTCGGCTTCGGCACGTTCGGCTTCGGCGCGTTCGGCTTCGAGGAGTTCCGCATCGACAGGCGATGCGTCGTATTCGATTTCCTCGGAATCCGTGTCGGCAATCGCCACTTCCACGGCAGCGCCGGCGCTGCCGAGAGCAACGCTTTCGAACGCCTCCCGTTCCAGCGACATCGCCGGAGTCTTGGGAGCGGCGGCATCCGGGGCGGCATGCACCTCGCCCGGCACGACTTCGCTCGCCAGGTCGGCAAACTCGCTGAAGTCGAAAGCAGGCAGGTCTTCTGCCGCTTCCTCCACGAACTGTTGCGAACGCGCTTCCGGCAGGCTGTCGCGCAACGCCTGCATGCGCGCAGCGAGGCCGTCGAAATGCGGGACATGCGGCACTTCGGCCTGCAACCCCTGCATCGTGCCGCCGATGGCTGCGGCGACATCGCCGAGCGCGGACACGCCCTCGCTCGTCGGAAGGATGCCCGCGGCGAGAAGCCGCTTGATGTAGGTCTCACTCGGGCCGGTGATCTCGGTGATCACCGGCACTTCGGTCATGGCGAATGCACCATTGAGCGTGTGCACCGCGCGCTGCAGCGATTCTGTCGCCGGCTGCGGCATGTTGCGCGCGCTTTCCAGCCAGCTCTCGATCGTGACCAGGTGGCCGCCGACTTCGCCAGCGAGGATTTCCAGCAGAACCGCATCCACCGAAGCGCGCACGCCCGGGATTGGCGCAGGCTCGAGGCTGGCCTGCGCGGCGGGAAGTTCTGGTTCGATGCCAGGGATTTCGGCGTGCAGGTCACCGGCATCGATCGAGACGATCGCCGCCTCGGCCAACTCCGGCTCGCCTTCGCTACTTGGCTGCGGCGCAGGCGCCACGGCGGCCGGAGTGAAGAACGCTTCCTCGCCTGCCGCAAGCCGATCCGCGACCGCTTCGAGGCCGGCCAGATCAGCGGTGATCGAGCCTTCGCCGCGCAGCGCGGCATGCAATTGGGGCAGCGCGTCGTAGGTCTGCCCGACGAGGGCGACGACCGCGGGGCTGGCCGGGCGCGTGCCGTCCAGCACGCGGTTGAGCATGTTCTCGACCTTCCAGCTGAACTCGCCCAAGGTCTTGGCGCCGACGAGGCGGCCACTGCCCTTGAGGGTGTGGAAGACGCGGCGGATCGGGCGCAGGCGCTCGCCGTCGTCGGGGTGTTCGCGCCACGGCGGCAGCAGCTCGCCGAGATTGGCGATTTCTTCCTGCAGTTCCTCCAGGAAGACTTCGCGGATTTCGTCGTCGATGTCGTCGCTGCGCTCGAAGCCGCCGGCGGCGACCGCATCGGCGCTGCTGGCGACCGGGGCGGCCGTAGTTGCCGGCGGCGCGGGTTCGACCGGAACATCGACCATCGAATGCGTCGGCGCACTCGCCGGTGCAGGTTCCGCCTGCCCCTGTGCGCCGCCACGGAACGGCTCGATCTTGCCGAAGTCCAGCGCATCGACCAGTTCCGGCGACAATTGCAGCGCCTCTGCCGTGGTCGTTGGCGCGCCCGCTTCTTCCACCGCCGGCAGCGGCCAATACCGCAGGCGCTCGAGTGCGTGGCGCGCGATCTCGAGGATTTCGTCGCGGGCCGGGCGCTGGTCGCGCAATGCTTCGAGGTAGTACTCCAGGCTGGCCAGCGCGTCGGCCATGGTGTCGAGCTGCTGGCTGTTCGGCACGCGCTTGCGGTTGAGCAGTTCGACTTCGACGTAGCGCTTCACCGCGGTGAGGTAATCGGCGGGAAGCTGCTGCTCGAGCATGCGCAATGCGCCGCCGACTTCATCCAGCAGGCGCGGGACTTCGCCGAGCTCCGCGTGCTCCCAGCCGGTTTCGACGAATGCCACGAACGACTGGCGGGCGTCGCCGAAGTTCGCGATGGCTTCACGGACCACGACGTCGATGACCTTGTTGCGCTCGCCAGTGGCGAGATCTTCCTCGCCGCCCGCATCGGGGCGACCAAGACGTGCGACCTGGTCGTCCAGGGACGCATCGACGTACAGCAGCGCCCCTGCGACATCGAGCAGCGCGCCCTCGTCCGCGGCGCGGCGGCCGGTGACGATTTCGCGCATAGCATCGCGCTGCTGGATGACCACGTTGCGGGCGACGCCCAGGCCCATCATGCCCAGCGTATCGCTGACGCGCGTCAGTGCATCGACCTGCGGTTGCAGTTCGTTGACGTCGGTCTGGCGCGTACGCAGGTGCAGGTCCAGCGCGTCCTTCACCCGCAGGAGGTCTTCCTTGATCGCGGCCGATACGGTGTCGAGCAGGGCGCGGTTGCGGCCGCTGAGGCTGCCGCGTGCATGTTCGAGTTCGTCCTCGCTCGGCAGCTGGCCGGCAAGGTCGAAGGTCTGGCGCAGGCTGTTGAGCGCCGGATGCTGGCTCGTGCTGTGCGCGACGTGGTAGAGCAGCTGCCGGGTGGGTTCGGCGGCGGCATCCGCGCGCGGCGCGGCGAAGCCGAAGCTGTCGTCGACCAGCGTCTGCCGCGCTTCGCGCTCGACGCCTGCAAAGGCCTGCCGCACGCCGCGATTGGCGGCCAACGCGCCGTCGCGCAGAGCACCGGCGACGGACGAGGCGACCCACAGCATGCGCCGCAGGGGTTCGGTATCGACCTGTGCGAGCAGCGAGTCGACGGTCCGTGCGAGCTGCGTGGCATCGGCGGGCGCGCCGTCTTCCGGCCAGGCGTTGAGCGCGTCGCGCAATGCGCCCAGTTGCGTCATCAGTTCATCGCGGGCCGGCTTGGGCGCCGACGGCGCCGGTGCGGGCAGGTCTTCCGGCAGCGGACGGTCGAGGTCGGGCGAGAACAGCACGCTTTCGCTCAAACCAGGCTCGCCGCGGGTCGCACGCAGTTCGTTGAGCAGCGGCAGCAGCACGATCGGAATGTCGCGGTGGCCGCCCTGCAGGCGTTCCAGGTAATCGGGCAGCTGCACCACGCCACGCATCAGCGCCGCGCAGGCGTCGTCGCGCTCGGCGACTTCGCCGCGCAGCAGCGACAGCGACAGCCGCTCCATCTCCTCGGCGACCATCGCCGGCGCATACAGCTCGATCATGCGCAGCGTGCCATGCACCTGGTGCATGTGCGCCGCGCAGGTCTTCATGTGCGAGACCAGCGAGGGGTTTTCAGCGAACGCCTCGATTTCGTCCCGCGCCAGGCGCAGGGTGGCATCGAGTTCGGGCTTTACCCAGCCCAGCGTGGTCGTGTCGATCGCGTCGCGCAACACGGTCATGGGTTGCCTCCGTGTCGGCGCGCGCCCATGACGCCTGCCCCATGGGCGGGCGCGGACGCGTTGCGATTTGCCTTCTGGCCGAGCATCACGTTATTCGTTCCGTCCGCTATCGATCAGGCCGGCAGCTTGAAGTCGGCGACCGAACGGCGCAGGTCCGCCGCGAGTTGCGCCAGGTTTCCAATCGATTGCGCCGTCTGGCTCGCACCCTGCGAGGTCTGGGCGGTAATCGACTGGATGGTGTTCATCGTCTGGGTGATGTTCGACGCAGCGCTGGACTGCTGCTTCGCCGCCGTCGAGATGCCTTGAATCAGTCCGGACAAGTCGGACGACACCTTTTCGATCTCGCCCAGCGCGGTACCCGCGTCTTCGGCGAGGCGTGCACCGGCAACCACTTCCGAGGTCGTCTGTTCCATCGAGGACACCGCTTCGTTGGTGTCCGACTGAATCGTCTGCACCAGCGTTTCGATTCGCTTGGTCGCGTTCGAGGCGCGTTCGGCGAGTCGTTGCACTTCGTCCGCCACCACCGCGAAGCCGCGGCCCGCCTCACCGGCCGAGGCCGCCTGAATCGCCGCGTTCAGCGCCAGGATGTTGGTCTGTTCCGAGATGTCGTTGATCAGTTCCACGATCGAACCGATTTCCTGCGACGACTCACCCAGTCGCTTGATTCGCTTCGAGGTTTCCTGGATCTGGTCGCGAATCGAGTCCATGCCCGCGATCGTCTGGCGCACGACGCCGGCGCCCTTGGTCGCGATCTGCACGGAGCGCTGCGCCACGTCCGCGGACTCGGCGGAGTTCTTCGACACCTGGTCGATGCTCGCCGCGATTTCGCTGATGCGGTCGGAGGCCGAGCTGATTTCCTGCGCCTGGTGTTCGGCGGCTTCGGCGAGGTGCATGGCGGTGGCCTGCGTTTCCTGCGCGCTCGACGCCACCTGCACCGAAGTGTCGGTAATCGTCTGCACCAGGCTGCGCAACTGTTCGACGGCGAAGTTGATCGAGTCCGCGATCGCGCCGGTCATGTCCTCGGTGACGGTCGCCTTTACGGTCAGGTCGCCTTCCGCGAGCGAACCCATTTCGTCCAGCAGGCGCATGATCGCCTCCTGGTTACGGTCGTTGAGTTCCTTGGTGGTCTGGTAGCGCTTCTGCTGCGCGCGGTTCAGCGAGAACAGCAAGCCGGCGATGGCGATGATCGCGGCGATGCCCGAGAGCACCGATACCAGGATGTGGCCGATCGGGTTCTTGCTGCGCACCGAACCGAACGCGGTCAGCGAGCGGAACAGCGATTCGCTCTGGCCCAGCAGGGTGTTGGATTCGCTGGTGATCGTGCCCGCCGCGGCCTGCGCGTTGAACAGGTTCTTGGAGCCGGCGCTGATCGCGTCCAGGTCCTTCTTCATGTCGGTCCAGAGCGTCTCGGCCTGGCCGAGGGCGGCGAGCGCGCCGCCGTTGGAGAGCGGGGTGACGCCCAGCGCGGCGTCGCCCTTGCGCAGGCCGGACAGCACGTTGCCGAACACGGCCGCGGTGCGGGCCAGCTGGTCGCCGGCGATCGAGGCGCCCGCGCCGCCGGCGCGCATCGCGGTGATGTTCTTGTCGATCTGGCCCGCGAGTACGTTCTGGCGCAGCGCGAGGTAGACCTGCGAGGCCGGCGAACCGCTCGAAGACATCGCGCGCACCAGTTCGTCCAGGCGTGCCTGCAGCTGCGGCACCTTGGCCGAGAAGCTGTCTGCCTTGCTGGCCAGCCCGGTCACGGCCGCTTCGGAGGAGATGACCTGGTCGGCGTTCTTGCCTACCAGGTCCCAGGTGTTGCTGACCTTTTCGATGTCGCCGGACACCCCCAGTTCGCCGCCGAAACGATCGTTGAGCTGCTTCACGTCGGCGTCCATCTGTGCCTTGGTGGCCTTGAAGGCCGCGTAGGCCTCGCGGTCACCCGCCACGGCCTCGGCGCCCTGCACTGCCAGGCGCTGCGAATTCACCTGTAGTGCCGAAGCCGAGGAGCTGGCGTTGGCGAGGCGCGAGCCCTTGTAGGTGGCATAACCGGCGTTGAGGCCGAAGATGACCACCGAGATGCCGAGGATCGTCAACCAGGTATTGACGCCGAGGCCGCGGCCCTTGGGATTCATCACAGTGCTCATGGTTCAACCTCGTTGGCGATTGCTGCTTGCGTGTTGCTGGTTGTTGGATGACGTCAGCCGGCGGCTTGACGGAATTCGGGTGTACGGGCCAGCCGGTCCAGGCTGAAGATGCCCCACGCATGCTGGTCGACGCGGTAGGCGCGGTCGACGAAGTGGGCGTAGCGTCCCTGGTAAAGCGGATTGTCTTCGGTGTGCAGGTCGGTGAGCTTCTGCGGCTCGGTGAAACTGCGCTGGCCGTAGAGCTCGTCGATCAGCACGGCGACGTCGCCACCGGGCTGGCGCACCAGCAGCACGCGCTGGCTTTCATGCAGGACGGTGCGCTCGCCTTCCAGGAACTGCTTGAGGTCGACGATGGGCAGCAGGTTGCCGCGCACGTTGGCCACGCCCAGCATCCAAGGCTGCGCACCCGGAACCTGGGTGATCGGGGGCAGCGGCAGGATCTCGCGCACTTCGTCGAAGCCCGAAGCCAGGCGGGTCGAACCGACGCGGTAGCCGACGCCGCGCCACAGGCCGGGCGCATCGAGCTGTTCCGGCAAACCGGCGACATGCTCGAGGCTGCGCTGCTCGTAGTCGGCCAACAGCTCGAACGGACTGAGCGCGGAAGCGTTGCTGCTCACTTGGGAAACCTGTTCAGTGACCGAGCACTGCGTTGATGCGGGCGATCAGCTCGTCCTCGCGCGGCGGCTTGACGATGTAGTCGCGCGCGCCCTGGCGCATGCCCCAAGCCTTGTCGGTGTCCATGTCCTTGGTGCTCACGATGAGCACCGGGATGGCGCTGGTCGCGGCATCGCGCGACAGCGCGCGCGTGGCCTGGAAGCCATTCATGCCCGGCAGGACCACGTCCATGATGACGAGGTCGGGCATTTCGCGCTTCGCAGCGGCGATGCCGTCTTCGGCGCTGCCGGACGAAAGGACCTGGTGTCCATTGCGTTCCAGCAACTGGGTGAGAACCGCCGTGTCGGTCGGCGAATCCTCGATCAGCAGAATACGTGCCATTGATGCCCTACCCCCCGGTCAGGCGTGTACATGATTACGGATCGCGTCGAGGAGCTCCTCGCGCGTGAATGGCTTGGTCAGATACTGCTCGGAACCGACGATGCGGCCGCGGGCCTTGTCGAATAGGCCATCCTTGGACGACAGCATGATCACCGGCGTGTTCTTGAACAGGTGGTTGTTCTTGATCAGGGCGCAGGTCTGGTAGCCGTCCAGACGCGGCATCATGATGTCGACGAAGATGATCTGCGGCTGCTGGTCGGCGATCTTGGCCAGGGCCTCGAAGCCATCGGTCGCGGTCACCACGTCGCACCCTTCCCGTTTGAGCAAGGTCTCGGCGGTGCGGCGAATGGTCTTGGAATCGTCGATCACCATGACCTTCAGACCGTCGAGGTTGCCGTTGCGACCCTCTTGCATGCTTTCAATCCCCTGTGCGATCACGGCGAGCCCCGCACGTCGCGAAGTGCCTTTATTTCAAGCATAGCGCGTACTGTCAAGCGACATCTCACAGGGCGGCCTCCCTGAATGTGCGGGGCTGCACAATCGCGACCCGGTTTGCACTTGCGCGGCCAGAACGTGACGTTTTGCGGCATGCGCGGGCGCGCCTCGGACCCCGCCTGCTACCATCGCGCGCATCGTTTTCACCACAGCCAACATGCCCTCGCAACCGGGTGTCGACATCATCGTGGTGATGGATCCGATCGGGTCCATCAAGATCGCCAAGGACTCCACCTTCGCCATGCTGCTGGAAGGCCAGCGCCGGGGGCACCGGCTCTGGTACGTCCGTCCCGGCGGCCTGGCCGTGTCCGGAGGCCGGGCCCAGGCGACCGTGGCCGCCCTGGCGGTGAAGGACGATCCGGCCGGCTGGTACGAACTGGGCGACTGGACCCACTGGACCTTCGGTCCCGGCCAGATCGTGCTGATGCGCAAGGACCCGCCGGTGGATCCGGACTACGTCAACGACACCCAGATCCTGGGGTTGGCCCAGCGTGCCGGAGCCCTGGTGGTCAACGACCCCCAGGGGCTGCGTGACATGAACGAGAAGCTGGCGGCGCTGGAATTTCCGCAGTGCATCCCCGCGACCCTGGTCAGCCGGGATGCCGCCCAGATCAAGGCGTTCGTCGCCGAGCACGGCGACACCGTGCTCAAGGTGCTCGACGGGATGGGCGGGCGATCGATCTTCCGGGCGCGAACCGGCGACCCCAATAACAACGTGATCCTGGAAACCCTCACCGAGGGCGGGCAACGTCTCGCGATGGCCCAGCGCTACATTCCCGAGATCAATGAGGGGGACAAGCGCATCCTGCTCATCGACGGCGTGCCGGTGGACTACTGCCTGGCGCGCATCCCCCAAGGCGACGAGTTCCGCGGCAACCTGGCCGCCGGCGGCAAGGGCCGCGGCCAGCCCCTGAGCGACCGCGACCGCTGGATCGCGGCCCAGGTCGGCCCCGAGCTGCGCCGTCGCGGCATGGTCTTCGTCGGCCTGGACGTCATCGGCGACTACCTGACCGAGGTGAACGTCACCAGCCCGACCTGCATCCGTGAGCTCGATGCCCAGTTCGGCTTGAACATCGCCGGCCTGCTGTTCGACTGCATCGAGCAGAAACTATCCGCATGAGTACGGTCGCCGCCCGCGTCCCGCCCCACCCCGGCGAATACGCCCTGGGCGAGAACCGGCGCATCAGCGCGACGATGGTGTTGTCGGTGCTGGTCCACGCCATGCTCCTGCTGGGGGTGGGCTGGGCGGTGGAGAGCGCGGCGCCGGTGATGCCGACGCTGGACGTGATCCTCACCGAAACGACCTCGCCGCTGACGCAGAAGCAGGCCGACTTCCTCGCCCAGGCCACCAACCAGGGCGGCGGCGAGCACGACAAGACCACCCGCCCGCGCGAAAGCCAGTCCGGCCTGGCCCCGCAGCCCGAGCCGGGGATCGCCCCGCGTCCGCTGCGCGCGCAGTCGCCGGCACCGCAGCCGGCACCGCGGGAGCGGGTGATCAGCACCCTGCACAGCGTGACCGAGGTCGCCCGGGCCCGGGCCACGCCGCCGCCCGACGAGCAGCTGCTGCCGCGGGGCCGCGAGAAGGTCGCCCGCGACATCGCCATGGCCCGCCTGGCCGCGGAAATCCACCTGCGCTCCGAGCGCTATGCCAAGCGTCCCAAGCGCAAGTTCGTCTCCGCCAGCACCACGGAGTACGCCTGGGCGACCTACCTGAGCGAATGGGTCAAGCGCGTGGAGCGGGTGGGGAATCTCAATTACCCGGATGAGGCGCGGCAGCGGCACCTGGCCGGCAAGGTCGTCATCACCATCGCCATCCGCCGCAACGGCACGGTTGAACGCGCGCAGGTGATCGAGTCCAGCGGCATCCCGCTGCTCGACTCGTCGGCACTGCGCATCGCGAAGCTCGCCGAGCCCTACGCGCCGCTGCCCAAGACCGAAGAAGACCCCGACATCCTGCACGTCACCCGCACGTGGCTGTTCATGCCGGGCGGCGAACTGATCGACGACTGAGGCCCCGGGCCGTCCTGCATCACAGGCGTTTCCAGACCGGGCCTTCGCCGCTGCGCCAGTACACGTACGTCGCCTTCGCGTACAGGGACGTCGCGGGCACCAGGCCGAAGTAGCGGCCGTCGAAGCTGTCGCCGCGGTGATCGCCCAACACCAGCACCTGCCCGGCCGGAATGACCGTATCCAGCACGTCGCGACCGCCGCCGCGATCGAGGTTGAGCTCGGCGCGGTGCGCGCCGAAGCGCTCTACATAGGGCGTCGCTTGCGCGGCCAGGGACACGCCGTTGATGGTGAGGTGTCCATCGACCACGTTGACGCGATCGCCACCCACCGCGGCCACGCGCTTGATCAGGCGCGTGCCGTCGACGGGCGACTTGAACACCGCGATGTCGCCGCGCTGCGGCTGCCCACGTTCGACCAGGGTGATATCGGTGAACGGAACCCGCAGGCCGTAGGCCGACATGTCGACGATGACGTGGTCGCCCGGCTTGAGCGTGTTCTCCATCGAACCGCTGGGCACCGTGTAGTGGTTGGCGAACGACGTGCGCGCGACCGCCAGCAACGCCAGCATCAGCACGATGGACTTGGCCTCGCCGATGATGCGGCTGCGCTTGCCCGGATCTTTCACACCTGCGGCCATGGTTGCCCTCCTTCGGATGTCGGAGGGAATGACCCGGGCCGAAGGTGGGGAGTTCCCTAGCGCGAGCGGCGCAGCGCCTGCTGCTCGGCGATGGTGAGGGCGACGTTGTCGCGCAGGTAGGCCGGCTCGGCAAATTCGGGCGCCACGACCTCGCCACGGGCAAAGGCCTTCGCGGCCAGGCGGGCGACGTCGCCGGCATGCGGCAACGCGGCGGCGTCGATCGCAGCAAACCGAGGCCGCAGGCGCGCGGCCAGGGCCTCGCCCTGCGCGGCGAAGCCGGTGCCCACGCCCTGCCAACCGGGGGCCTCGTCGGGCAACACCACCGCGTCCGGCGGCACGACCCGTTCGGCATCGAGCGCGATCGCATCGCCGTCGCGCAGTTCGAACGCGGCCGCATAGACCTCGCCCATGCGCGCATCGATGGCGGCGAGCACGCGCGATCCGTTGGCCTGGAGCGCCAGCGCTGCCAGTGTCGAAACCGGGACCACGGCACGATCGAGCGCGAGCGCCATGCCCTGTCCGATCGCTATTGCGAGGCGCACGCCGGTGAACGCGCCCGGGCCGCGTCCAATGGCGATCGCATCGAGCTGCGACTTGGCGACGCCCGCCTCGGCGAGCAGTTGCCCGGCCCACGGCAGCGTCAGCTCGGCGTGCCGGCGTGGCGCCAGCTCAAAACGCTCGCGCACCTCGCCGTCGAGCCAGAGGGCGACGGAGCAGGCTTCGGTGGCGGTTTCGATGGCGAGAAGCTTCATGGTCGATCAGGCACGGGGTCAGCAGGAGGCGGCTCTTGTGCATGGGATTCTGGCGCAAAAAACGCGACCACATCATCCAGGCGCCGCGTCCTGGGCAACGGCGGTAGCGAATCGAGGAATACCTTGCCGTAGGTCTTCGAGGTGATCCGCGGGTCGCACAGTACCAGCACGCCACGATCGCCCTCGCTGCGGATCAGCCGGCCGGCGCCCTGCTTCAGCGCGATCACCGCCTGCGGCAGTTGCTCGTCGCGGAAGGGATTGCCGCCGTTGCGGCGGATCGCCTCCAGGCGCGCCTCGAACACGGGATCGTCCGGCGCGGCGAACGGCAGTTTGTCGATGATCACCACGCTCAGCGCCTCGCCGACGACGTCGACGCCCTCGCGGAAGCTCGCCGCGCCGAGCAGCACGCCGTTGCCCGAGGCGCGGAAGCGCTCGAGCAACACCGGGCGCGGCGCCTCGCCCTGCACGAACAGCGGCCACGGCCCATCGCGCAGCAACTCGGCGGCTTCGCGCAGTGCACGATGCGAGGCGAACAGCAGGAACGCGCGGCCGTTGGACGCCGCGAGCACCGGCCGCAACTTGTCGACCAGGCTCTCGCTGTAGTGGCGCACGATCGGGTCGGGCAGGCCCGTGGGCAGGTAGCACAGGGCCTGGTGCGGCCAGTCGAACGGGCTCGGGGCGAGCAACGTGCGCGGATCCTTCAGCCCGAGCTTGGCCGCGTAATGGTCGAAACGGCCGCCGACCGCGAGCGTGGCCGAGGTGAATACCCACGCGGCGTGGGAGCGCTCGCGGTGCTGGGCCAAGGGGCCGGCGACATCCAGGGGGGTGCGGCTGAGGCGGAAGCCACGCGCGGTCAGCTCGTACCAGTGCACGCCGCCGTCGTCCGCCCGCTGCGCGGACGGCGGGATGTCCATGTCGTCCGGCGCTGCCTCCGATTCGTCCAATGGCAGGTCGACGTCGGCGTCGCCCGGCGTCGCCTCGCCTCGCCAGCGACGCAAGCGCGAGAGGAATTCCTGCGCGCGCGCGGCGCAGCCTTCGAAACCCGGCGCGGCATCGCGCAGCGGCTCGAGCACGGCGCGCAGGTGGTCGAGCGCAGCATCCAGCGTTTCGAAGGCCTGTTCGGCGGCCGCCGACTCGCCCGCGCGCCGGCGCGTGCCGCGCACCGGCAGTTCGTCCATCGCGCTGCGCAGTGCGCGCACCGCGTGCTCCAGCTCACGCGCCGGTGCCTGCACCGTCGCCAGCGAGCCGGGGACGTCCTTGCACTCGGCGATGGCGTCGCGCGCCAGCTCCACCAGCGGCCGTGCGCTGAGCGCCTCGCCAAAGAACTGCGCGGCCAGGTCCGGCAACTGGTGCGCTTCGTCGACGACGAACGCCTGCGCGCCGGGGAGGATTTCGCCGAAGCCTTCCTGCTTGAGCGCCAGGTCGGCGAGCAGCAGGTGGTGGTTGACCACGACCACGTCGGCGGCCTGCGCGCGCTGGCGCGCCTGTACGACGAAGCAGTCGCCGAAGAACGGGCATTCGCTGCCCAGGCAGTTGTCGGCGGTCGAGGTCACCATCGCCAGCAGCGGCGAATCTTCGGGCAGTGCCTCCACTTCGGCGAGGTCGCCCATGCGCGTGCGCCCGCTCCACGCCACGATGCGCTGGAACTGCGCGATCTGTTCGCGGTTGGCGAACTTCGGCTCGCCCTTCGCCTGGTCCAAGCGGTACAGGCACAGGTAGTTCGCGCGGCCCTTCAACAGCGCCGTCTTCAATCCGCGTCCCAGCGCATCGCGCACGCGCGGCAGGTCGCGGTGGTAGAGCTGGTCCTGCAACGCGCGGGTGCCGGTGGAGATGATCGTCTTCATGCCCGACAGCAGCGCGGGCACCAGGTACGCGAAGGTCTTGCCGGTGCCGGTGCCGGCCTCGGCGATGAGCGTGCCGCGGGTCTCGAAGGCGTCGGCGATCGCGGCGGACAGGTCCTGCTGCGCCGCGCGCGGCGCGAAGGCATCGATCCTCGATGCCAGTTCGCCGCCCTCGCTCAACGCCGCGCGGCTGGCTTCGGCCAGGCGTCCCGTCATCGCTGGCTCGTCATCGCTGGATCGTCATCGGCAGGTAGTCGTCAGAAGCGGCTGGGCGCGGCCACGGTGCACGCGTCGCGCTGCGTGCGCGCGCCGCGCACCCCCGCGGCGGCGGCCGCCACGCGCGCGCTTGCCTGCGCCGTGCTTTCGCCGCGCCGGACCACGCGATCGTTGGCGCGCAGCAACGCCGCCTGCAGCTGCGTCTCCCAATGGCGGCGGCACAGCGGCCCGGTGGTGGAACCCAGGTCGATGGCCTGCTTCGCCAGTTGCTGGGCCTGCGCCGGCTCCTGCAGCAGAAAGGCGAGCTCGGCACGCTCCTGCAGCAATGCGGGGTCGCTGGCGTTGAGCTGCAGCGCGCGATCGAGCAGCTCGGCCGCGCCGCGGTACATGTGCCTGGCCTCGAGTTGCACGGCCTGCTGCCGCAGGTCTTCCACCTGCGGGTCGCGCAGCGGATGCACCTCGAGTTCGCTGGACGCGGACGTGCCCGCGGCGCGAATCGCCTGCACGATCGCGGCGGCGTCATACACCGGGGCCGCGGGCTTCATCGCGGGCGTGGTGCAGGCGCCGAGCAGCAGCATCGCCGCGGCGATCCAGCCTCCCTCCCTGATCGACCCCATCGGAATCGGCTTCATCGGCGTCATTGCTGGTCGGGCGGAGGCGGTGCCTCGCGCTGTTCCTCTTCGTCCTTGTCGCGCCCCAAGCCGAACCAGTCGCGCCAGCCGCCGCCCTCGCCTTCCTCGGCCTGCGGTTGCGGCATCGGGCACGGCGCGTACTGCGGGGCGAAGCCGGCGACGAAAGCGAACCGGCGCGCACCCGCGCAATCGGCGTCGGTGGTGTTGCTGCCGATCACCCATTGCCAGTCGATGCCCTTGCTGCCCACCTGCAGCGGCGCGCTCGGCAGCCGCGCGAAGATCGCCGACCACACGCGCATCGCGCCGGTGGCGCCGTACAGGCCGGTTTCCTTGTTCTGGTCGTTGCCGACCCAGATCACGGCGAGGTGGTCGCCGGTCCAGCCGGCGTACCAGCTGTCGCGGCCGTCGTTGCTGGTGCCGGTCTTGCCCGCCGAATTGAGGCGGCCGAGGCCATCGCGCGCGAGTTGCGCCGCGGTGCCGCTGGTCACGGTCTGCTGCCCGGCGATCGTGATCAGGCGCGCCGCGATCGCATCGCCTTCCTGCGCCGGCGCCGGCTTGGTGTCGTAGCGGTTGAGCGCGCGCCCGTTGGCATCGAGCACGCCCCGCACCGCGTGCAGCGGCTGGATCTGGCCGCCGCTGGCGAGGAACTGATACAGCTGCGCCATCGCGTACGGACTCTGGTCCACCGCGCCGAGGATCAGCGACGGGCGCGGCTCGGCCTGGATGCCGGCGAGCGTGCGGATCAGGTCGGCGATGCGCTCGGGCGCGACCTTCATGCCGATCCGCACCGTCGCCTGGTTGTAGGACATCGCCAGCGCATCGATCAGGCGCACGCTGCCGTGGCTGCGGCCGTCGGAGTTCCCGGGATTCCAGCGCTTGCCGCGGCCGAGATCGACCGTCACCGGGGAATCGTCGACGTAGCTGGCGAGCGAATACTGGTCGGGCGTGGCCAGGGCGAGCAGGTACACGAACGGCTTGATCAGCGAGCCGACCGGGCGCTGTGCCTCGACCGCGCGGTTGAAGCCGTGCTCGGCGTATTCGCGGCTGCCCACCACCGCGACGACTTCGCCGTTGTGCACGTCGGTGACCACCAGCCCGGCCTGCAGCGGCGGCCGGCGCTTGCTGTCCAGGCTCTTGAGCGTGCGCGTCACGGCGCCTTCGGCCATTGCCTGCGCCGCCGGCGACATGCCGGTCATCACGCTCAGGCCGGCGCCGGCGAGCTGGTCGGCGGGATAGTCGCGCGCCAGCTGGCGGCGGACGAGATCGACGTAGGCCGGGAAGCGGTTCGGCGCGAGGCTGCCCGCGGCTTCGGTCACGCCCAGCGGCGCCTTCAGCGCGCGCTGGTATTCCTTCTCATCGATCAGGTTGGTTTCGCGGAATTCGCCCAGGGCAAAGTTGCGTCGCTCCAGCGCGCGCTCCGGATTGCGCCGCGGGTCGTACCACGACGGGCCGCGCACGATGCCGACCAGAAGCGCGATCTGCTCGGTGCTGAGGTCGCGCAGGTCGCGTCCGAACCAGAACTCGGACGCGGCGGCGACGCCATGGATCGCCTGCGAGCCGCGCTGGCCCATGTAGACCTGGTTGAGGTACGCCTCGAGGATGTCGCGCTTCTCGTAGCGCGCATCGATGATCAGCGCGTACAGGATCTCCTTGCCCTTGCGCGTCCAAGTCTGTTCCTTGCCGATGCCGAGCAGGCCGCTGCGCGCGAGCTGCTGGGTCAGGGTGCTCGCGCCCTGCTTGCGCCCGGTGGCGGTCTTGAACGCCGCGCGCAGCATGCCGCTGAAATCGATGCCGATGTGGTGGTTGAAGTCGCGGTCCTCGACCGCCTGCAGGCCGGTCACCAGCAGCTCGGGGACTTCCTCGATGCGGACCAGGCGGCGTTCTTCCTGCTGCTGGCCGTAGAGCGTGGCGATGCGCGCGGGATCGAGCCGCGCGACCTTCAGCGACCCCTTGCTGGCGGCATCGCGGACGCTGGCGACGCGGGAGCCAGACACCACCACCTCCAGCCGTCGCGCCGGCACCGCGCCGTCGACGTCATTGAAGCCACGGCTGGAGATCTTCCAGCGACCGCCGTTCTGCGCGTAGCTGCCTTCGCGGGCGCCGTCGCCCTCGTGGTAGCCGGCGGCGTCGAGTTCGGTCTTCAGCGTGCGCATGTCCAGCGCCAGCCCCGGGCGCAGCTCCAGCGGTCGCGCGTACACGCGGGTGGGGATCTGCCACTTGAGGCGGCCGAAGCGCTCGGTGACCTGGTGGTTGAGGTACAGCGTGTACGGGATCAGGAAGCCCAGGCCGAGGCCGATCGCCGCCAGCGTCCAGGTGACCAGCCGCCGCTTCCACTGCCCGCTGTCGCTGCCCTCGCCGTGCCCGCCGCCTTCGTCTTCGTCGTAATCGATCGCCACTGGATGCCAGAATAGGTGGGCTGCGCCCGAATTGGGCGAGTCTAGCGCAGGCCGATCATGGGCCCGCGCGCCGATCGTCCCGGTTCACGCGAACGCATGCGCGAACCGTTCATGCCCCGGACAGGCAGCCCCCCAACGGAGTTCAAAGCGGACGCACCATGGGCATGAACTGGACCGACCTGCGGTTCTTACTTCGTCGCAGCGCGGGACTGTTCAGGCGTGGCATGGCGAGCCTGCGCACGCGCGGCCTGCACGCCTCGTGGCAGCGGATGCAGAAGCACCTGCGCCGCGTGCCGCAGGCACAGCGCGACGTGCTGCACCTGCCTGCGGCCATGCCGTTCGCTCCTTTCCCGCTGCCGACCGGCGCCGCCGGCGAGACCCCGCGGGCCAGCATCGTCATTCCGGTGTTCAACCAGTTCGCGCACACGCTGGCGTGCCTGCGTTCGCTGGCCGCGCACCCGCCGCGGATGCCGGTCGAGATCATCGTCGTCGACGACGGCTCCAGCGACGACACCGAGGCCTCGCTGCTGCAGGTGACCGGATTGCGCTACCACCGCCGCCGGAGCAATGGCGGCTTCATTGCCGCGTGCAACGACGGCGCCGCGATCGCACGGGGCGAATACCTGGTGTTCCTCAACAACGACACCATCCCGCAACCGGGTTGGCTGGACGCGTTGCTGGAGACCTTCGCCGACCATCCGCAGTGCGGACTGGCCGGCGCGCAACTGCTGTATCCGGACGGACGACTGCAGGAGGCCGGCGGCATCGTCTTCGCCGACGGCAGCGCCGCCAACTATGGGCGCTTCGAATCGCCCGGCGAGCCGCGCCTCGCCTGCGTGCGCGAGGCCGATTACTGCTCGGGCGCCGCGATCGCGCTGCCGCGCCGTCTGTTCGAACAACTCGGTGGCTTCGACACGCGCTATGCGCCGGCCTACTACGAGGACACCGACCTGGCCTTCGCGGTGCGCGCGGCCGGTTACCAGGTGCTGTACCAGCCGGCCTCGCGCGTCGTGCACATGGAGGGCGCCACCGCCGGGACCGACACCAGCAGCGGGATCAAGGCCTACCAGGTCCGCAATCGCGAGGTGTTCCGCGCCAAGTGGCGCGACGCGCTCGCGCACCATCCGGCCCCGGGCAGCGATCCCGAAGACGCCGCGCATCGCGGCCAACGCCGCACCGTGCTGGTGATCGACGAATCCACGCCGCATCCCGACCGCGATTCCGGCTCGCTGCGCCTGGTCAACCTGTTCCGCCTGCTGCGCGAGGAAGGGGCGCACGTCGTGTTCCTACCCGCGGACCGCGCCTACGACGACGCTTGGACCCCGGCGCTGCAGCAGTTGGGCGTGGAGGTCTGGCATGCGCCCTTCGTCGAGCGGGCGACGAGCTGGCTGCGCCGGCACGGGTGTCGCTTCGACACCGTGGTGGTGTGCCGGCACTTCGTCGCACGCGAGTTCCTGCCGGCGCTGCGCGAACATGCGCCGCGTGCGCGGATCGTGTTCGACAGCATCGACCTGCACTACCTGCGCGAACGCCGCGGCGCCGAACTCGCCGGCGATCCGGCACTGTTGCGTGCGGCCGAGCGCACGCGCGAGCTCGAGCTCGAGGTGGTCGCGCACTGCGATGCCACCCTGGTCGTCAGCGGGATCGAACGCGACCTGCTCGCCGCGGACGCGCCGGGCGCGACGGTCGAGGTGCTGTCCAACCTGCACCGCGTCGCCGGCCCAGGGCTCGCATTCGACCGCCGCCATGACCTGGTCTTCGTCGGCGGCTTCCGTCATCCGCCCAATGCCGATGCGGTGGCGTGGTTCGTCGAGTCGGTGCTGCCGCGGATCCGCCAGCGACTACCCGAGGTGCGCTTCCATTGCGTCGGCGGCGACGTCCCCGATGCGATCGCCATGCTCGCGGCGCATCCGGGCGTGGTCGTGCATGGCCATGTCGCCGACATCGCACCGTTCATGGACGGCGCACGCGTCGCGGTGGCGCCGCTGCGCTATGGCGCCGGGGTCAAGGGCAAGGTCAACCTGAGCATGGCGCACGGCCAGCCCGTGGTCGCGACCGCGTGCGCGGTGGAAGGCATGCACCTGCAGGCCGGCGAGGACGTGCTGGTCGCCGACGACGCGGAGAGTTTCGCGGACGCGGTCGTGCTCGCCTACCGTGATGCGGCGCTGTGGCAGCGCCTGGCCGCGAATGGCCTGCGCAACGTGGAACGCCACTTCTCGCTCGACGCCGGCCGCGAGGTCGTGCGGCGGGTGCTGCTGGCCTGACGCCCCGCGCTTATTGCTGGCGCGCCTCGGGTTCGGTGGCCATGCTCGCGATGCGCAGGCGCTCGGCGAATGCGGCGAGTCCTTCCGCGGCGGGATCCAGTGCGCGCGCTGCGTCGAGCGCCGCCCGCGCGGCCTGGATTTCGCCGGCACTGAGCCGCTGGTCGCCGAGCGCGATCCAGCGCTGCGCCAGCTCGCTGCGTCCGCCGCGCACGGCCGCGGCGTCGCCCTCGAGAGTTCGGCGCACGTCCAGGCATGCCCCGGCGCGTACGAGCTTGTTGGCACGCAGCGCATCGTCGAAGCACTCCACGGCGGCGGGCAGCAACCGCGCCGACGCCGCGCGCACGCGCGGGTCCTGCGGCGCCAGTGCCCGCGCCGCGCGCAGCTTGTCGAACGCACTGTCACCCGGCGGCGTGAGCAGGTCGCCGCGCGCCTGGGCCTGCGCGGCCTCCGCGAGCAACTCCGCCACGCGCCGGCGCTGGGCCGCGGTGGGCGCGGCAGCGCTGCTGTGCCGTTGCGTCTGCCGCGCGCGCGCCAGATGCTGCTGGGCCTCGGTAATGGCCGGCACCTGCGACGCGGACGTGCCGGCGATCTTCGTCGCCTCGCGCAGTTCCGCCTCTGCGTCGGCGAAGCGGTAGTCCGCGGCCAGACGCTCGCTCCGGCGCGCATGCACGGCGGCCACCGCCTGCACGCCACGCAGGGCATCGGGATCGTCCGGATCCACCACCAGCACGGCACCGTATTCCTGCAGCGCACCGGTCACGTCGCCGCGGCGCAATGCGCGGTCGGCCTGCGCGCGGGTACGCTCCGCGCCCTTGCCCAGTTCGGCGAGCATTTCGGGCAATTCCACGTGACCCGCATCCGCCGCCTGCACGCTGCGCACGATCAGTGCGGCGGCGACCAGGTTGCCAGCGGACAATCGCGTACGCGCCTGCTGCAACAGGTCCGACAGCGTGTCCTCGCGGCCCTCCAGCGCCTCGGTGCTGGCGGGCTCCAGCTCCAGCACGCGCTGGTACAGGGGCAGTGCCCCGCCCTCGCCGTCGAGCCTTCCTGCCTGGCGCGCGGCCGCGGCCCGGCGCAGCAGTTCGTCGATGCCGACCGACGCGGCCTCGTTGCGCCGCAACGTCTCGCGCAACGCGTCGACCTGTGCACGCGGCACCGACAAGGCATCCGCAAGCTGTAGCGCCTCGTGCGCCTTGTCGAACTGGCGCCGCGCAATCGCGGCACGCGCCTGCGCGAGCGCGGCCTGACCGACGCGATCCAGTCCTGCGCGCGCATCGGCACGGTCCGGGTCCAGCGCCAGCGCCGCCGAATACAGTTCGCGCGCACCGCTGCCATCGGGAGCGGTGAGGCGGCCGGCGGCTAGCGCATGTTCGGCGCGGACGTGGAGTCGTTCGGCGCGCGTCTGCGGCCACAGCCAGTCGGCGAGCGGCTGCCTCAGGATGAGCAACAGGGCGACCGCGAACGCCAGCAGCGCCAGGGTCCAGCGCCAGTCCCACTCGCCCAGCCGCCGCAGGAAGCGCGCCTTGCGCAGGCCGCGCACGCGCCCAGGCCGCGGACGGAACTGCAGTTCGTCGAAACGCCCCATCGCCGGCTCGCGCGGTGGCGTGCGTGTCGAATCCGAACCTGGCTCCTGAGCAGTCATCCACCGGAGGATAGCGCCTCGCCAATGACCGGGCCGTGCGCGCGGTGAGGCAGCCGAAGCAGCGCCTTCAGCTGCGCTGCGCGTTTTCGACGCCGGGCAGCGCCGACAGCTTGCCCAGCAGGGCCGAGAGCTGGCCGTAATCGTTCACCCGCAAGCGCGCCCGCAGGCGCACGTGCGCACCGTTGCGCTCGAGCTGGCTGCTGATGCTGGTGACGTGGGCGTTGGCCTGGGCGATGACGTTGCTGACTTCCTTGAGCAGCCACTTGCGATCGAGCGCCAGCACTTCGACATCGACTTCGTAGCCACCGCCCTTCTGGCCCCATTCCACCGGCAATACCCGCTGCGGTTGCGCCGCCGCCAGGCGCAGATAGGACGCGCAGTCCGGCCGGTGCACGCTGACGCCGCGGCCGCGCGTGAGGTAGCCGACGATGGGTTCGCCCGCGACCGGCTGGCAGCAGCGCGCGAGCTGCACCAGCAGGTTGCCGACGCCCTCGACGGTGAACTCCGTCGCTCGCTTCGGCACCTTGCGCGGCGCCCGCGTCACGGAAATCGCCGAGGCCGCGTCGTCGGCGACGGAACGCTCCGCCTCCATCAGCGCCCGCGCGACCTGGTGCGGGCCGACGTCGCCAAGCGCAACCAGCACGTGCAGGTCGCCATCGCTGTCCACGTTGAACCGTGCATGCACCGGCGCCAGGTCCGCGCCCAGCAGGCCCAGGCGGCGCAGTTCCTTGTCCAGCAGCTCCTTGCCTTCGTGTTCGTTGCGCGCCCGATCGAGCTTGTGGAACCAGGTACGCACCTTCTCGCGCGACCGGCTGCTGGCCAGGAAGCCGTTGGCGGGCACCAGCCAGTCGCGCCGCGGCGACTCGGTCTTGCCGGTCAGGATCTCGACGCGATCGCCGGTGCGCAGCCTGTAATCCAGGGGAACGATGCGGCCGTCGACCTTCGCGCCACGGCAGCGATGCCCGACCTGCGTGTGCACGTGGTAGGCGAAGTCCAGCGGCGTCGCCCCCGTGGGCAGGTCGATCACTTCGCCCTTGGGCGTGAGGACATAGACGCGGTCCTCGACCAGTTCGCTGTCGAATTCGCCGCTGAGCGCGGCCTCGCCCTCGCCGTGCGCCTCCAGCAGCTTGCGCATCCAGGCGATCTTGCGGTCGAAGGCCGCGTCGGCGCTGTGGCTGCCGACTTCCTTGTATTTCCAGTGCGCGGCGACGCCGAGCTCGGCCTGCCGGTGCATGTCGAAGGTGCGGATCTGCACCTCCAGGGTCTTGCCTTCCGGGCCGATCACCGCGGTGTGCAGCGAGCGGTAGTCGTTGCGCTTGGGCCTCGCGATGTAGTCGTCGAACTCGCTCGGCACCGGCGCCCAGGTCGAATGCACCACGCCGAGCGCGGCGTAGCACGCGGCCACGTCGTCGACGAGCACGCGCACGGCGCGCAGGTCGTAGAGCTCGCTGATCGGCACGTCCTTGCGCCGCATCTTCTTCCAGATGCTGTAGATGTGCTTGGGGCGCCCGGCGACGTCGGCGCGGATGCCCTGCGCCTCCATCGCGTGCTGCAGCGTCTGCCTGACCGCATCGATGTAGCGCTCGCGATCGCCGCGCTTCTCGTCGAGCAGGCGCGCGATCTGCTTGTAGGTTTCCGGCTCGAGGTAACGGAACGCGAGGTCTTCCAGTTCCCACTTCAGCTGCCAGATGCCGAGCCGGTTCGCCAGCGGCGCGTGGATGTCGCGGGTGAGTTCGGCGAGCGCGCGTTGCTGGGCCTCGGGCAGGCCGGCGGCGTTGCGCATGCGCGCCAGCTGCCGCGCGAGCAGGATCGGCACCACGCGTAGGTCGCGCACGATGGCCAGCAGCAGGCGACGCAAGCCTTCGTTGCTGGCGTGCGAACCATGCTCGGCATGCAGCGACCACACCTGCGCGGCGGCGTTCTGTCCTTCCACCAGCGCGGCTACCGCCGGGAACTGCTTTTCGATCGCGGCCAGGCCGCCCGCGGGCGGGGCATCGTGCAGCAATGCCGCGGCGATGGTTTCGCCGTCGGCACCGAGCTTGGCCAGCAGGTCCAGCGTGGTCGCGACCACCGCCTGCGAGTCGCGCAGCCTCGCGCCGACCTCGCCATACGCGGACTGCAACGCCAACCGCAGCGCAGGCGCGATCGCGCCCGCCGAAGGCATCGCGGCGGGCAGCGTCAGGATTTCGTCGAGGCGCAGGGCAACGGAGGACATGGGGAGGAACCGGATCGACCGGTCTACACTAGCCCCCAACCGCCCGGAGGAACAGCCATGCAGAAGATCCGCCTGCGTCCGTTTTGGAATTCGCTCATGTTGCTCGGCCTGCTCGCGCTGGTACCGCCGGCGCACGCGCAACCGCCGATCGAACGGCAGATGACGCCGGAGCAGTTCAAGGCCGCCGGGCTGGACAAATTGTCGCCACAGGAACTGGCCAACCTCAACGCATGGCTCAACAACACGCTCGAAGTCGAAACCACCAAGGCGGCCACCCAGGCCAAGGAGCGGGTGGAAACCGAGAATCGCGGTTTCTCCAGCTTCGGCAAGAGCGATCCGATTGCCGCCAGGATCAGCGGTGAATTCCGCGGCTTCGCGCGCGGCCGCAGTTGGACGCTGGATAACGGCCAGGTGTGGGAACAAGTCGACGCCGCATCGCTGGCCGGCGTTCGCAAGACGGACCCGCAGGTGAAGATCACCCCCAGCCTCATCGGCAACAGCTGGTACCTGCAGGTCGAGGGCTACAACACGCGTGCAAGCGTGCGGCGGGTGAAATGACGCCCGCGACCCGGTGGCGGCGCTGGCGCCGCTCCGCGTGCACGCTTGCAGTGATGTTGCTCTGCGCGGGTCCGGTGGCGGCCCAGGGCGCCTACGTGGCCCTCGAGCAGCGCCTGTCCGCCGAGCAACTGCATGCCACGGGCCTGGACCAGCTCAGCGACGACCAGTTGTCCCTGCTCAACCAGTTGCTGCGCGACGAGCAGGCCAAGGCCGCGGCGGAGCGCGCACGCGATGCCGGGCGGCAGCAGGACGCGCCGGTGACCAGCACGATCAGGGGCGAGGTCCGCGGCTGGTCGGCGGGCACCGTGTTCGCACTGGAAAACGGCCAGCGCTGGCGCGTGGTCGAAGGCGATTACTACGCGCCGGTGCCGTTGCGCAGCCCCAGGGCGACGGTGCGCCCCGGGGTTCTGGGCAGCTGGTACCTCCGGATCGAAGGCATCAGCGTGGGCGCCAAAGTCCGGCGGATCGCCCCGTGAGTCGCGACCGCCGCTGACACGCAACTGCAACATCCGCCCCCCACGATGGCCCGTTGGCGCCTGCCAACCTGCCCCGAGGAGCGCGTGAGGATGTTGCGCAAGATCATTGGTGGCTTCGCCCTGGCGATTGCATTCGCCCTGCCCGCGGGCGTCCGCGCCCAGGCCGCCGGCATCCAGCAGCGCCTGAGCGCGGAGGAGATGCACGCAGCCGGCCTGGACACGCTCACGCCGGCGCAACTGGCGGCGCTGGACCGGTTACTGCGCGAGAAATGCCTGCCGCCGACATCGGCACCGCGGGACGATGATGACCGCGTGCCGCGCGCCTACGTTGGCCTGGACGACAAGCCGATCCACACCCGCGCCAAAGGCGCCATCTCCGGTTGGGAGCCGGGCATCGTGTTCATGCTGGAAAACGGCCAGCAATGGAAGGTGCTGAAGGGCGAGATGAAGCTGCGCAAGCCGCTGCAGGACCCGGACATCCTCGTCGTGCCGGGGATCGCCGGGCGCTGGTTCCTGCAGGTCGACGAGGACCTGCCGAAGGCGCGCGTCTACCGGATCGACTGACGCACCCTTGCCGCGGACTCAACCCCGCAGCGCAGCCAGGCGCTGCGCCAGCTTCTTCGGCGACACGCCGCCGCGTGCGCCCAGTTCCTGCGCGAACAACGACACCCGCAGTTCCTCCAGCTCCCAGCGCAAGGCCTGCCACCCGGGGGCTTCGGCCTCACCCTGCTCGACCGCGGCCGCGAGCGCATCGGCGAACGGCTTGAGCTCGAGCATGCGCGCCTGGTCGCGGCTGGGATCGCGTAGCGCGCGCTCGCCGCGCAACGACAGCGCCTTGAGGTAGCGCGGGTATTCGCGCAGCGCGTCGGCGGGTACGTCGCGCAGGAAACCGGGGGGCGTGAGCGCGGCGAGGTGCCGGCGCATGTCGTCGAGGTTGCCGCTGGCCCAGCCCATCAGCGGCGATTCCAGCTTGGCGCGAACCTCCGCCACGGCGCCAAGGATCGCCTCGGCCTGGCGCAGGCGCTCGGTGGCTTCCGGAAACAACTGCCTGGCCACGGCATCGCGGCGCTCGCCGAAGCCGACCGCGTCGCGGATGCCGTCCAGGCCATCGCGCGTCAACGCATCGAACGCGCCATCGACCAGGTCGGCGCGCAGGCGGTCGCCGTCCTTCAGTCCGTCCACTCGCGGCGATGCGGATTCGATCGCGGCGTAGAGCAGGCCGATCTTCGGCGACACCGGCAACTGCTTGCGCGCCTGCTTGAGCTTGTCGGCGAGCGCGATCGCGAGCAGGCGGCGGACGCCGCGCGGATGCGCACGCTGCGCGACTTCGCGCTCGGCGTGGACGCGCAGCGATGCGCTGTCGCGGTCGTCGTGCAGCGCCGGGTAGGCCGGAACGCCGCCCGCACCCGGCACCGACACCGGGATCGCGGTGTCGGGAAACGCGGTCAGTCCGCTCTGCGCCAGGCCATCGGCGGCCTTCGCCGCGAACGCCGCGGCGGCGCGTTCGCCGAAGCGGCGGCGCAGGTCGTCGAGGTCGCGTGACTCGGCGAGGACGTGCCCGGCTGGTGCGGTGCGGCCGTCACCGCCCTTCGCGGGCACGTCGAGCAGGCGCAGGTTGATGCGCAGGTGGGGCTCCAGCGCGGCCTCGTCGAAATCGGTCGCGGCGAGTTCCACGCCACCGAGCTTGCGCAGGAAGCGCGCCAGCTCGCCCGGCAGCGAATCGGCCGACGGCTGCGGATGCGCCTCATGGAACGCACGGGCGAAATCCGGCGCCGGCACGAAGTTGCGGCGCAGCGTCTTCGGCAAGGACTTGATCAGGCCCGCGGCCTTGTCGGCGACGAAGCCGGGCGCCAGCCAGGACAGCCGCGCCGGGTCCAGCGCATTGAGCAGGTGCAGCGGCACGGCGACGGTCATGCCGTCGTCGGGCGCGCCCGGTTCGAAGCGGTACTTCACCGCGAGCTTCGCGTTGCCCAGGGTGAGGTACGGCGGGAAGCGCGCCGCTTCGGTCTCGCCACCGATCATCAGGTCGTCGAAAGACCATTCCAGCTTCGCCTTCTCCGCGGGCGGCAGCTTGCCGTACCACGCATCCAGGGCCTGCGCGTTGTGCACGTGCGGCGGCAGGCGGTCGAGGTACCACTGCGCCATCCACTCCTCGTCGACGACGAGGCCGGCGCGGCGCTGCTTGGCTTCCTCCTCCTTCGCCTTCGCCAGGGTGGCGAGGTTGCGCGGCAGGAACGCGCATCGCGTGTTGATCTCGCCGGTCACCAGCGCGTCGCGGGCGAAGATGACGCGGCTCTCCTCGGGGAACAGCGCGCCGTAGTGCACCGGGCGCTTGGGCGCGAGCACCAGGCCGAACAGGCTGATCTGCTCGCTGCCGACGACGCGCCCCTGCGAACGTGCCCAGTGCGGATCGTGATGGCGACGCGAGAGCAGGTGCGGCAGCTCGCTGATCGCCCAGTCCGGTTCGATCGCGGCGTTGGTGAGCGACCACACCCGCTCGGTGTCGAGCAGGGTCGCGGCCAGCACCCACGGCGGCGGCTTCTTGGCCAGCGGCGACCCGGGAAACAGCTGGAACTTGCGTCCGCGCGGACCGTCGTAGAAGCCCTTGTCGCCGCGCTGGCCGATCTGCGTCGGCAGGCCGGCGAGCAGGGCGCGGTGCAACGTGGCGTAGCCGGCGTGGTCGAGTTCGCGGGCCGGCGGCTCGTCGGCGCGACGGCTCGTCCACCCCAGCTCGTCGCACAGCACCTTCAGCTGCCGATGCAACTCGCGCCATTCGCGCATGCGCAGGAAGCCGAGGAAGTGCTTGTCGCACCACGCCCGCAGCTTCGACTGGGTGAGCTCCTCGTGCGCGGCCTGGTAGGCATCCCACAGCTTGAGGATGCCGACGAACTCGGAACGCGGATCGGCGAACTGCGCATGCGCGTTGTCGGCCGCGGCGCGCTGGTCGGCGGGACGCTCGCGCGGATCCTGGATGCCGAGGAAGGCGGCGATGGCGAGCATTTCGCGCAGGCAGCCGTGCGTGTTGGCGGCGACGAGCATGCGCGCGAGCTTGACGTCCACCGGCAGGCGCGCCATCAGCTTGCCGATCGGCGTCAGCCGGCGCCCCGCGCCTGCGGTGTCTATGTCGATGGCGCCGAGCTCGCCCAGCTGCTGCCAGCCATCGGCGATCGCGCGCGGATCCGGTGGCTCGAGGAACGGGAAATCCTCGATCCGTCCCAGCCCCAGCGACAGCATCCGCAGGATCACGCCGGCAAGCGCGGCGCGGCGGATTTCCGGATCCGTGTAGCGCGGCCGCGATTCGAAGTCGGCTTCCGAATACAGCCGGTAGCAGGTGCCTTCGGCGATGCGCCCGCAGCGGCCCTTGCGCTGGTCGGCGCTGGCTTGGGAGATGTCCTCGATGTGCAGGCGGTCGAGCTTGCCGCGCGGGCTGTAGCGCTTGACGCGCGCCAGGCCGGGGTCGACCACGTAGCGGATGCGCGGCACCGTCAGCGACGTCTCGGCCACGTTCGTCGCCAGCACGATGCGGCGCTTCGGGCCCGGGTTGAAGACGCGGTCCTGGTCGCGCACCGACAGCCGCGCATACAGCGGCAATACTTCGGTCTCGCGGTACTTGCGCCGTTCCAGCGCCTGGTGCGCGTCCCGGATCTCGCGCTCGCCGGGCAGGAAGATGAGGACGTCGCCGCGCGGATCCTCGCGGGTGATCTCGTCGCAGGCGCCGAGGATGCCGTCGTTGATGGTGCGATCGCCGGCCTCTTCGCCTTCACCCTCGAGCGGCCGATAGCGCACCGTCACCGGATAGCTGCGGCCTTCGACATTCACCACCGGCGCATTGTCGAAATGGGCGGCGAAGCGCTCGGTGTCGATCGTCGCCGAGGTCACGATCACCTTGAGGTCGCGGCGCTTGAGCAGCAGCTGTTTCAGGTAACCGAGCAGGAAGTCGATGTTGAGGCTGCGCTCGTGCGCCTCGTCGATCAGGATCGTGTCGTACTGCGACAGCCAGCGATCGGACTGGATCTCGGCCAGCAGGATGCCGTCGGTCATGAACTTCACCGCGGTCTGCTCGCCCACGTTCTCGGTGAAGCGCACCTGGTATCCGACCGCGCCGCCGAGCGTCGTGTTCAATTCTTCGGCCACGCGGCGCGCGACCGCACGCGCGGCGATCCGGCGCGGCTGGGTGCAGCCGATCATGCCCGCGGCACCGCGGCCGGCGGCCAGGCACAGCTTGGGAATCTGCGTGGTCTTGCCCGAGCCCGTCTCGCCGGCGATCACCACGACCGGATGCTTCCGGATCAGCTCGACGATGCGCTCGGCCTCGGCCGCAATCGGCAGCGAGGGATCCACCGGTGCCTGCGGCAGGGCGGCGACGCGCGCCTCGCGTTGCGCCACCGATGCCGACAGGGCCTGCGCGAACGCGGCTTGCGCCTGCTCATCGGCCGGCTTGGCGCTCCAGCGCGACCACAGGCCATGCAGGCGGCCGCGGTCGCGGCTCAGCGCGCCGTCGATCGCGCGGCGAGCCTCCTGCAACGTAGCGTCGGGCGCGGCCGCGCCAGCGGGCCGGGCGCGGTCCTTGCCGCCTCGCCGTGACGCAGCCTTAGCGTTTGCATCGATAGGGTTCATCTATCCAACTGAAAGAAACAATCCACTTCAAACGGTCCGCCCGCGGGCCTATTGTCGCCGCAAGTGCCCCAGGGAGATGAGCATGGCCAAGAACAAGTCCTCGAAGCCGGAGCCTGCCCCGTCGCAGCCACGGGCCGTCGAAACGCCCACGGGCGACGCGCCCGCCATCGATATCGGGATCGGCGGCGGCGATCGCAAGAAGATCGCGGAAGGGCTGGCGCGGTTCCTGTCGGACAGCTTCACCCTGTACCTGAAGACCCACAACTTCCACTGGAACGTCACCGGGCCGATGTTCAACGCCCTGCACCTGATGTTCGAGACCCAGTACAACGAGCAGTGGACGGCGCTGGACGAAACCGCCGAACGCATCCGCGCGCTCGGCTACAACGCGCCGGGTTCGTACGCCGAATTCATCCGCCTCACCTCGATTCCGGAGGAACCGGGACTGAGCGACACCGCGGCCTGGCGCGAAATGGTCCGCCAGCTGGTCGTGGGCAACGAAGCCGTCGCCCGCAGTGCGCGCAAGGTGCTCAAGACCGCGGACGATGCCGGCGACGATCCGACGGTGGACCTGATGACGCAGCGCCTGCAGGTGCACGAGAAGAACGCCTGGATGCTGCGGTCGCTGCTGGAATAGGCCGCCCACCCGCAACCGGCTTACTGCCAGGCCCCGCATTTGCGGGGCCTGTCGTTCTCCGCCGGCAGAATCGGAAAAATCCCAGCGCCCGTGATGGCGATGTCCGTCCGGCGCGCCGAGCCCGCCCCGTAGAATAGGCGCATGCCTGACGCCGCCCTCGACCTGCTCCACCGCATCTTCGGCCACCCCGGATTCCGTGGCGAACAGGCACAGATCGTCCAGCAGGTCGCCAGCGGCGGCGATGCGCTCGTGCTGATGCCCACCGGCGGCGGCAAGTCGTTGTGCTACCAGCTGCCGGCGCTGCTGCGCGAGGGCTGCGGCATCGTGGTCTCGCCGTTGATCGCGCTGATGCAGGACCAGGTCGAGGCGCTTCGCCAGCTCGGCGTGCGCGCGGCCTACCTGAATTCCTCGCTCGGCGCGCAGGAAGCCGGCGACGTCGAACGCCAGTTGCTCGCCGGCGAACTGGACCTG
Organism: Lysobacter oryzae DSM 21044; assembly: GCF_059568595.1. Lineage (NCBI taxonomy): Bacteria > Pseudomonadati > Pseudomonadota > Gammaproteobacteria > Lysobacterales > Lysobacteraceae > Lysobacter > Lysobacter oryzae. The sequence goes on from NZ_JCANTQ010000010.1 coordinate 192,124, forward strand.
CTGTACGTCGCGCCCGAGCGCCTGCTGACGCCACGCTTCCTGTCGCTGCTGGACCGCGCGCGGATCGCGCTGTTCGCCATCGACGAGGCCCATTGCGTGTCGCAGTGGGGCCACGATTTCCGCCCGGAATACCGCCAGCTCACCGTGCTGCACGAGCGCTGGCCGCAGGTGCCGCGCATCGCCCTCACCGCCACCGCCGACGAACCGACCCGGCAGGAAATCGCCGAGCGCCTGGCCCTGGAGGACGCGCGCCGCTTCGTCAGCTCGTTCGACCGCCCCAACATCCGCTACCGCGTCGTGCTGAAGGACAACACGTTGCGGCAGCTGCGCGATTTCCTGCACGAACACCGCGGCCACAGCGGCATCGTCTATGCCTTCTCGCGCAAGCGCGTGGACAGCATCGCCATGCAGCTGTGCGAACTCGGCATCGACGCCCTGCCCTACCACGCCGGCATGGATGCGGCGACGCGCGCGGCGAACCAGCGCCGCTTCCTGCAGCAGGACGGCGTCGTGATGGTGGCGACGATCGCCTTCGGCATGGGCATCGACAAGCCGGACGTGCGTTTCGTCGCCCATGTCGACCTGCCCAAGTCGGTGGAAGGCTATTACCAGGAGACCGGCCGCGCGGGCCGCGATGGCGAACCGGCCGAGGCATGGCTGTGCTACGGCCTGGGCGACACCATCAACCTGCGCCAGCTGATCCTGCAGTCGGAAGCCGGCGAGGAGCGCAAGCGCCTGGAACTGCGCAAGCTCGACGCGCTGCTGGGCTACTGCGAATCCACGGCGTGCCGGCGGCAGTCCTTGCTGGGCTGGTTCGGCGAGGCGCACGCGGGTGGCTGCGGCAACTGCGACAACTGCCTGGACCCTCCGCAGAGCTGGGACGGCACCCAGGCGGCGCGCAAGGCGCTGTCATGCGTGTACCGCAGCGGCCAGCGCTTCGGCGCCGCGCACGTCATCGACATCCTGCGCGGGGTGAGCACCGAGCGTGTGCTGCAGCTCGGCCACGACCAGATCAGCACCTGGTCCATCGGCAGCGACCTGGACGAGCGCCAGTGGCGCAGCGTGTTCCGCCAGCTCGTGGCGCACGGCCTGCTCGAAGCCGACGTCCATGGCGCCCTGCAACTCACCGATGCCGCCGGGCCCGTGCTGCGCGGCGAGCGCAGCCTGCACTTCCGCACCGAGCAGCCCAAGCAGCCGCGCCGCCGCCGCGATCGGGGTACCGCTGCGACGGACCAGGAATTCGACCTCGCCCCGGACGCGCTGCTGCGCTTCAACGCGCTGCGCGTCTGGCGCGCCAACACCGCCCGCGAGCAGAACGTGCCGGCCTACGTGATCTTCCACGACAGCACCTTGCGCGCGATCGCCACCAACGCGCCGGAAGACCTGGACGAGCTCGCGCGCATCCCCGGCATCGGCGCCAGCAAGCTCGATCGCTACGGCGAGGACGTGCTGCAGCAGTTGTTCGACGCGGCCTGAAGCCAGGGGCCAAGGGGTGTTCGTGCGCCACGGCGCGCGCACACGCCCGCTTCGCGCGCGACGGCTGTGCGAGGCCGCTCGTGCCGCACCGGGGGTTTTCCCCTGCCCTTGGTGGGTGCGATTCCGGATGGAAGCAATGCATCACGCAGGCCAATCTCCCGGTAGCTGCAGGCCGGCCCATCCCCTCGGCCCGCGGTCGGAGCCCGCCGCGAGAGCGGCGGGCTTCCTTTTTCCTGGCCGCAAAAGCAGATCGCGAACGCGGCCTGCTGCCTTCGAAGTCCGCTTTGCACAGCCACTGGCGAAATGCGGCCCTGTGCTATCGTCGCCAGCCAAGTTGGGGATGGACGGAAACGCTAGTGACAAGCGCCGTGCCGCAAGACGAACAGCCCGAATATTGGCGATCCTTTTCCTTCAATGACCTGGCGGCTCGCGTTGCGGCCCTGCATGCGCAACGCCGCGAACTGCGTCAGGCGAAGGAAGATGCAGAGATACAAACGGCGCGTCGGGCCTTCGCCGCGGCCTTCGTCCGCGGGTCCGGCATCGAGGTGGGCGCCGGCTCGCGCCCGTTTCCCATTCCGGATGGCGCCACGTGCTACTACGGCGACGTGCGCGACGCGGATCAGCTTGCCACCTATTTCGGCACGGACCAGGTCCAACTCACCGGCCAGATCGACGCCGAGACCATGGCCGGCGTTCCCCTGGCATCGCAGGACTTCGTCATTTCCGCGCACGTCATCGAACACCTCTGGAATCCGATCGGCGCGATCGAGGCGACCATCCGGCGCCTGAAGCCCGGCGGCCACTTCCTGCTCGTGGTGCCCGAGATGTCGGCCACCTGGGATCGCAAGCGCCCGCCGACCACTCTGGAGCACGTTCTGGCGGATTGGCGGGATGGTGGCGCGGGCACGCGTCTGCAGGCCTACATCGAACATGCACGCTTCGTGCACCCGCTGCTGTCGGGCGAAGTCATCCCGGAGCACCTGCTCGAGGCGGATGCAACCAGAGTCATGGCGGCCGGAATGGATGTCCACGTCCATGCCTGGCGGATGCAGGATTTCCGCGAGATGCTTGATTACGTGGGACCGCGCATTGGGTTTGAAATTGCTGCCCAGTTGCAGGTCATCAACGAAAACCTGTTTGTGCTGCGGGCATAGCGCAGGCCGTGCGCTACGCATGCGCGTAGCACAACCGGCGTCGTGACGCTCGGGCATCGCGAAGCAGACGCGAATGGCCCGGGGGAGGATTTGAACTTGCACGGTCCCGACGGCGCACGGCGCTTCGTCGAGCGCATGTCGCGGCTGCCTGATGGAGCCGACTGAGACCGCTGGCCCAAGTCAGGCCAGCGAGATCCCGCCACTGGCGACTGCAGCGGCGAGCGCGCGAAACCGTTTGGTGCGTCGTGCCAGCTCCGGTCCAATCCTCTGGTCGTCGTTATCCATTCCGCGACGACCAGCCCTTAAGCAGGAGCTTTAGAGGTTTCTTGATACGTGCACACCAAGCGCTTTAGTGGCGTCGCTGCGCGTTGCCGTGACGGGAGCGGGGACGTCAAGCTCGCCGCTTCGAGCGAACCGTCCACCGCTACTACCTGGTAACGGCAAGTGACAGGGGCACGGCGCTTGACGGGGCATCCTTGCCCATACAACAGCACGGGCGACTGACTCCCCCGGGAGATCACTAGATCGCCGCATCTGTCGTGGTTGAGGTCGCCTGCCGCGAAGTAGTACTTCCGACCGTGGTACTGCTGCGCCTGAATGACGTTCTCGGGCGTGAAACCGGTACTGGTCTGGAGGTAATAGCCAACGTAGCCCCATCCAGTGTGCGCAAACGCCAGGTCGGTCCGGCCATCACGGTTGAGGTCGGATGCGATCAGATTGCCGGACCCGCTCTGTCTCGCGATATCGAGGCTTGACGTGAAGTGGCCCTGCGGATCCTGGAAATACAGATGCACGTTGGCAATATCCTTCACTTCGTCCAACGCCAGGTCGCCACGGCCGTCCCCGTTGAAGTCGCCGACGGCGAGTGACGACGTGTGATTGGAACCCAGCGGCAGCGAGAGCACCACTGGCGCGGCATAGCCTCCTGATGCCAGTGCCGGGTAGACCCGGAATTCCTCCAGCGGTCTGTTGAATATCGTGCCGAGAATGAGATCGTCCAGGCCGTCGCCGGTGACGTCCCCCGTTGTGCGAACCGCTGACGCGGGTACCGGCACCGTCGAGATGCGGTCGATAACGCCGCGGCTGTTGCCGTGGACGACCGAGGCCGACAGGTTGCTCGAGTCGGCGAGCACGTCGAGATAACCGTCGCGATCGACGTCGGTCGCGATCAGATCCATGACCCCGGATTCGCCGACCATGGCCGTGCTTGAAGCAAACGAGCCATCCGCGTTCGAGCGGAGCACCACGACGCCGTTGTAGATGGTGGTGATGATTTCACCCGCGCCGTTGCCGTCCAGATCGGCGATCAGGACCTGGTATGCGAACGTGTAGCCGGTTTCCGTGATCTTGAACGCCGCATCGAGGGAGCCATCGTCGCGCTGGTAGGCGACGTAGATCTCCATGCGGTCATACGCCGGATTGGCTGCGTAGCGCGGGGACAGGAACACGAGGTCGTCCCGCCCGTCGCCGGACACGTCGCCAACGGCGACGCCGCCCGCGTGCGCGGCCTCGGGATCGGAAAGGAACACCGGCGCGGCCATCGAGTAGGCCTGCTGTGCAAGGGACACCGGCGCCATCGACGCAAGATCGACACTTGCTGGATTGCGCGGGCGTACATCGGACGTGGCGCCTGGCGGTCGGCGTGCATCGGACGCCGCGCCTGTCGACCGGCGTGCGTTGGACGCCGCGCCTGTCGGAATGCTCGCCCGCGAATCCCAGGGCCGGCCAGCGAGCTCGGTCAAACCGCTCGCAGCCCAGAGCAGCCCTGCGAATACACAGCTGGCCATGACCAGCAGCACCCTGCCCGATCGTCCGTCCACGCGCATCCCCTTCGTGAGCAGCGCGGAGTATATCGTCGGGTGTCGTCCGCCCTCAGGATCGAACAGCGTCCATCATCGCCAAGAATTCACGACGCAATCCGGGGAACATCCATGGCTTCGTCCAGATCCCGTCGCGCAGGCGCAAGTTCCTGCCGGCAATGCAATGGGGGATCGTCCGCGGCCCACGGGGCCTGATCGCCACCCAAAGTTGGCAAGTCATCGATGGTGGGTCGTGTCGGAATCGAACCGACGACCAGCGGATTAAAAGTCCGATGCTCTACCGACTGAGCTAACGACCCACGTGAGCAACAACGATGTTGTTGTGGTCCCGGCCTTGCGGCGGGGTGCGCATTCTAGCGCAGGGCAGCGGCTCCCTGCAGGGTTGCCACGGCGGGTCAGGCGTACCGGGTCGGGTCGGGTACGCCGGCACTGGCGAAACCTTCGGCGCGCAGGCGGCAGGCGTCGCAGTGGCCGCAGGCACGCCCTTCCGCGTCGGCCTGGTAGCACGACACGGTCTGGCTGAAGTCGACGCCCAGGCGCATGCCTTCACGCACGATGTCGGCCTTGCTCAGGAACTGCAGCGGCGCGTGCACGCGCAGCCCGGCGCCCTCGACGCCCGCCTTGGTCGCAAGGTTCGCAAGATCCTGGAACGCGGCGATGAATTCGGGGCGGCAATCCGGATAGCCCGAGTAATCGACCGCGTTGACGCCGCAGAAGATGTCACTGGCGCCTAGCACTTCGGCCCAGCCCAGCGCCACCGACAGCATGATCGTGTTGCGCGCGGGCACGTAGGTGACGGGAATGGCGTCCTTTGCCGCGGCGGCCCCCACGGCGTGGCCATCAGCATCGGTGGGAACCAGGATCGCCTCGTCGGTCAACGCGGAACCACCGATGCTGCGCAGATCGACGTTCACCGTCTTGTGCGCGACCGCGCCCAGTGCCTGCGACACGCGGTCGGCGGCATCGAGTTCGGAGGTGTGGCGCTGGCCGTAGCGCACGCTCAGCGCATGCACGGCAAAACCCTGCTCGCGCGCGATGGCGATGACGACGGCGGAGTCCATGCCTCCGGAAACGAGAACGACGGCATTCTTCATGGCGTGATCTATGTCGAAGCGGGAAACGGAACGAATGGGAGCGTGTATCAGCGCCCGCGCTCATCGTTCCACAGGAGCTTGTGCAGCTGCGTCTGGAAGCGCACCGGCAGGCGGTCGGCGACGATCCAGTCGGCCAACTCGCGCGCGGAGACCTGGGCGTAGCTCGGCGAGAACAGCACTTCGCACCGCTGGGCGAGCCGGTGCTCGTCGACCACGGCTTTCGCCCAGTCGTAATCCTCGCGCGAGCAGATCACGAACTTCACCTGGTCGTGCGGGGTCAGCAGCGGCAGGTTCGACCACAGGTTGCGATGCGCTTCCGCCGAACCTGGGGTCTTGATGTCGAGCACGCGCGAGACTCGCGGGTCGACATCGCCGATGTCGATGGCGCCGGAGGTTTCCAGGGAGACCTCGTAACCCGCGTCGCACAGGCGTTGCAGCAGCCCGATGCAGCGCTTCTGCGCCAGCGGCTCGCCGCCGGTGACGCAGACATGGCGTACGCCGTGCCCGGCGACTTCGACGAGGATGTCGTCGACGGTCCGCCACTCGCCGCCGTGGAAGGCGTACGCGGTATCGCAGTACTGGCAGCGCAACGGGCAACCGGTCAGGCGCACGAAGACCGTGGGCCAGCCCACCTGGCGGGCCTCGCCCTGCAGCGAGAGGAAGATTTCGGTGATCTTGAGGCGATCCGCGGAGGCCGCCGCCTCGCTGGAAATGCCCTCGAAAGCGGCGTTCATGCCGCCATTGTAGCCTGCGGCCCCGAACGGCCCCGGCCGCGTCACTTGTTGCTCAGCTGGCCCAGGCGTATGGCATTGAGGCGATCGGCGGCCGTGCGCGCGGCGTCGGTGCCCGGGTAGCGGCTGGTGACCTGGCTCAGGGTGCGCTCGGCGGCCTCGAACTGGCGGGCGCCGTACTGCGCCAGCCCGACCTTGAGCAGCGCGCCGGGCGCCTTGTCGTGGGTGGGATAGCGGTCGAGCAGGGCCTGGAACTGCTCCTGCGCCAGCGCATAGTTCTGGGTGACGTAATAGCTCTCGCCGAGCCAGTACAGGGCGTTGGGCGTGTAGCTGCCGTTGGGATACTGCTGCAGGAAGTCCTGGAACAACGTCGCGGACTGCACGTACTGCCCCGCTTTCAGTGCGTTGAAGGCGGCGTCGTAGGCCGCGCGCTCGCCCGCTCCCTGCGCGATCGCGCTCTTGTCCCCGTACACCACGGGGGCCTTGTCCGGGACGGTCGGGGCCGCGCTCGAAGCGGATGGTTTGGCGGGCGTGGTCGCCGGCACGACCGGCTTGGACGTGGTTGGTGCGACGCCCTCGAGGCGGTTCATGCGGTCATCGAGGTCGAGGTATTGCGCCTTGGCCGTCGACTGCAACTGCTGGTTCTGCTGCTGCAGTTCCTCGACCTGCGCGCGCAGGGCCTGCACTTCCGAGCGCAACTGGGTGAGCTGATTCAGCAGGTCGACGTTGGCCTGGTTGTTGCTCGCGCGGGCTTCCAGCGCGGCGACGCGATCGGCCAGGCTGGCGCGCTGGGCGGCGGCGGGCGCGGCCGCGAGGCAGGCAACGAGCAGCAGCGGCAGCAGGAATCGGAAGCGCATGGTGTTTGGACCGGCGGAAACGGAAAAGTTCTTACCCGGTCGCCCTCCCCCTTGCGAGGGAGGGCGGGGAACCGGCCTTACTTGGCGGTGTAGACGATCTCGACGCGGCGGTTCTTGGCCCAGCAATCCTCGGTCGAATCGGTGCAGGTCGGGCGTTCCTCGCCGTAGCTGACCACCGTCATCTGGCCGCCGGAGCCACCGTTGGCCTGGACCGCCGACGACACCGCGTTGCCACGGCGCTCGCCCAGGCCCTGGTTGTACTCGCGGCTGCCGCGTTCGTCGGCGCTGCCTTCCAGGGTCATGCGCGAGGACGGACGGTCGCGCAGGTACTTGGCGTGGCAGGCGACGATGTTCTGGAACTCGGGACGCAGCGCGTCCTGGTCGAAATCGAAGTAGACCACGCGCTGGCGCAGGCAGGCATCGGTGTCGAGGTCTTCGGGACGGTAGGCGCCCGGGGTGCTCGGAACCGGCTGCGTGACCGGCGCTTCGGTGGTCGGGCCGGTTTCGGCCGGCGGGACTTCCTTCACCTTCTTCGAGCAGGCGACTGCCGTGGCGCACAGGAGCGCGGCGACAAGAATGCGAGTGGTGTTGTTCATGGCTTTCCTCGTCAATGAGCGTGAAGCGGGGGTGCGGGGAGATGTCTCGAGCATCTGAACGAGCATCTGGGCGGTCCAACTAGACTAGCAGTCAACATGAATAGGGGAGCGTGACGGGAGTTGCATGGCAGCATCCGTCGCCGCCACCGGCCAGATGCTCACCTGCGGGTGCGGTAGGGGCCCCACGCCGGTTCGCGCACGTCGCCGTCGGCCAGCACCAGGCGCTGGCGTACGCGCGCGTCCGAGGAAACCGCATAGAGCACGTCGCGGCGACCTTCGCGCGCGGCATAAAGCACCATCATCCCGTTCGGCGCGAAGCTGGGCGACTCGTCGAGGGAACCCGGGGAGAGATTGGTCCAGGCGCCGCCGACACTGCGGTCCATCATCGCGATGCGGTAGCCGCCGCCGCTCTGCTGCGTGGTCGCCAGCTTCTTGCCGTCGCTGGAGACGGTGGGATCGGCGTTGTAGCTGCCCTGGAAGGTAACGCGCGTGGCGCCGCCGCCGCTGGAGGGCACCTGGTAGATCTGCGGCTTGCCGCCACGGTCGGACGTGAAATACAGGGTGCCGCCATCGGCGCTCCACACCGCCGAGGTATCGATGGCGAAATGGTTGGTGACCTGCGTCAGCGCGCGGCTGCCCAGGTCCATCACGTAGATTTCGGGATTGCCGCCCTTGGACAGCGTGAGGGCCAGCCGGCGGCCATCGGGGGAGAACGAGGGGGCGCCGTTGATGCCGCGGAACTTGGCGATGAGTTCGCGCGCGCCCGAGGCGATCGTCTGGATGTAGATCGAGGAGTTGCCGCCTTCGTAGCTCACGTAGGCGAGCCGGCCGCCATCCGGGCTCCATGACGGCGACAGCAAGGGCTCGGACGAACGCACCACGGTCTGCGGGTTGTAGCCATCGCTGTCGGCGATCATCAGCGCGTAGCGCGTGGCCCTGCCGGTGCCGATGGCGGTGACGTAGGCGATGCGGGTGAAGAAGGCGCCACGGATGCCGGTGACCTTCTCGTAGACCGCGTCCGCGATCTGGTGCGCGACGTCGCGCATCGCGTTGCTGCGGGCGCTGAGCGCGAACCCGAGCAGGCGCTCCTTGCGCGCCACGTCGAACAACTCGTATTCGACCCGGTAGCTGCCGTCGCCGCCTTCCAGGACGCGGCCGACCAGGATGTAGTCCTGGTTGAGAGCGGCCCAGTTCGGATAGTTGATCTCACCACCGCGCGTCGGCCGTTCGACCATGTCCTTGTCCGGCAGGCTGCGGAAGGAGCCGGAACGATTGAGGTCCGCGGCCACGACCTTGGCGATGTCGGTCTGCAGCGTGGCGGGGCCCTGCATCGGCACCACCGCGATCGGCACGGCCGAGGCGTTGCCGCCGACGATGTCGATCTCCAGCCCCTGCTGGGCGTTGGCGGCGATCGGGAGGAGCAGACTCAGGAGCGCGGTAAGCCAGCGCAGCGCAAGACGGGTCGGGTGCGGCGTAGGTGAATTCATCAGCGCTCCAAAGCGTGGGGGATGGGCTTGAGGCGGAACGGGCGGTCGGCTCGTTCAGTTTCATCATTCTTAACAACAGTTTGGTTAACGCCGACTCAAGTTGCCTGTCGGCGGGCTGAATGGGCAAATCCCGCGGTCAACGATCTTCGGCGCGGAAGTTGAGGTTGAGGCTGCGGTTGAAGACCGATTCGAAGCCGGCATACGGCAGCGGTTGTGCCTTCAGCACGGCGGCTTCAATGGAGCGGCGCCCCTGCTCGTCGTAGGAACACGGCGACGACACTTCGACCCCCATCACCTGCCCGCCGGGGAGCTGCCGGATGTTGAGCCGGCAGGTGGCGCCCAGCGGCACGGTATCGGGGCGCGTCCACTTCGCCAGGATCGCGGCCTGCAGGGCGGCCGCGTATCGGGCCTTGAGGCCATCGTCGGCGCCGTTGGCGCCGCCGGCGTCGGCGTCGCTCTGTGCGGCGGCTTCCGCGGCATTGCTGGCGCGCGCGTTCGCCAGCTGCGCCAGACGCTGCTCGGCGAGCGCGGCCTCGTGCGCGGCGGCGGCGCGTCGGCGGCGCACGTCCTCCAACTGCTTGAGCCGCTGGATGTCCTGCTCGACCAGGCGCTGGTTGCGCTGCACGGCCTGCTGGCGTTCCTGTTCGGTCAGGTCGATCTGCTCCTGGCGCTGCTTGGCTTCCTGCGGCCTCTTCTCTTCGGCAGGCGTCGGCGTCGGTTGCTCGGTGACCGCTTCCTGGTTGACGTCGTCAGGTAGCGGGATGAAATCCTGCGGCTTGCGCTGGGCCTCGACCGGTTCCGGTAACGGTTCGGGCAAGGGCTCGGGCTTCTCCACCGGCAGCGGCTCGGGTTGGCGTTGTAGGGTACTGCGCATCGCCGACGACAGCTGGCTGGCGTCCATCAGCTCGGCGGAAATCGCGCCGGCCGCGGCCGGCGTCGCGCTGCGCGTCCACCACAAGCCGATGAACAGCACGGCGAACAACGCCAGGTGCAGCACCACGGCGAGAACGAAAGCCTGCGCGGTATCGGCAGGGGTTTCCTTCATTTACCGCTGCCCTTCGGATCACTCATGAGGCCGATCTTCTTCACGTCGGCGCGCTGCAGCAGCTCCATGACGTCCATCACGTCCTGGTATTTGCCCTCGCCCTGCGCCGCGACGAAGATCGACGCGTCCTTGTTCTGGCCGACGATCGCGCGCACGCGCGCTTCCAGCGCCTTCGCCGTCACCGCTTCGTTCTTGCCGGCCTTGACCGCGAGCGCGTAGCTGCCGTCCGGGTAGACGCTGACGACGATCGGATCGTTCTTCGCATTCACCGACTTCGCATTGGTCTGCGGCAGGTCGACATCGACGCCGAGCGTGAGCAGGGGCGCGGTGACCATGAAGATCACCAGCAGCACCAGCATCACGTCGATGTACGGCACGACGTTGATCTCGGCCTTGAGCTTGCGCTTGCGATGGCGGCGCATGGAGAGGACGGACATGGCAGCTCTCGTGTTCGTTCAACGGCGGTCCGGCATGCGCTGTAACGCGCGACGCCGGACAAGCGGGTTATCACTCGTCGGCGTGCGCCTGGCGCTGCAGGATCGAGGAGAACTCCTCGGCGAACGCGTCGTAGCGGACGGCCAGGCGCTCGACGCCATTGGCGAAGCGGTTGTAGGCCCACACCGCCGGGATCGCGACGAACAGGCCCATCGCGGTGGCGAGCAGGGCCTCGGAAATCCCGGGCGCCACGTCCTTGATGCCGACCTGCGCGCCGCTGGCGAGCAGGCCGTGCATGGTCACCATGATGCCGAACACGGTGCCGACGAGGCCGATGTACGGCGCGGTCGAACCGATGTTGGCCAGCAGCTCGAGGTTGTGCTCGAGCCCGTCGATCTCGCGCGAGCCGGTCGCGCGCATCGCGCGTTGCGCACCTTCCAGCTGGACGCGCGAATCCACGCCCTTGCGCTGGCGCAGGCGGCCGAATTCGCGGAAACCGGCTTCGAAGATGGCTTCCATGCCGCCGGATGGACCGCGGCCCTGCGTCGCCCCCGCATAGAGCTTGGTCAGCTCCGCGCCGGACCAGAAGCGCTCCTCGAAGCGTTCGGCTTCCTTGTGCGCCCGCGAGATCACGCTGCGTTTGCGGAAGATGATCACCCACGACACGATCGACGCCACGATCAGCAGCGCCATGATCAGCTGCACGGGCAGGCTCGCGTCGAGGACCAGGCGAAGCAGGTCCAGGTTGGTGTTGGCGGCCGCGGCGGCGCCGGTCGTGGCGGCGGTATCGGCAAGCGCAGTGGCCTGCGCCGGCGCGTCTTCCGGTATCGCCTCGACGGTGGCCTGCATCGCCATGAAAGTTGCGGGGGTCATGCGTCTTTCTCCACCAGTGCGTTCATTTCGTCGTACAGCGGTTGCGGAATGGGGGTCGGGCGGAAATCCGTGCCCAGCGCGGCGACACGGACCGTGGCGGTAAGCAGCAGCTCGTCGCCGCGGCGGATCTCCTGGCGGAAGATCACGCTGGCGCGCCGGCACTCCTGCAATGCCGCGGACACCGCGAGCGCATCGTCCAGCCGCGCCGGCTTGAGGAAATCCAGCTGCATCGCGCGGACCGCGAACAGCAGGCCGTGGTCTTGCCGCAGCAACTCCTGCCCGTAGCCCTGCGCGCGCATCCATTCGCTGCGCGCGCGCTCGAGGAAGGCCAGGTATTGCGCGTGGTACACGACGCCGCCTGCGTCGGTATCTTCCCAATAAATGCGGACGGGGTGGCTGAACATGCGTTAAGAATTCCGGGAAATGGGCGGTGTCGGCAGCGTTGCATCGATCTTGCGACAGGCGTCCGCGAGCATGCACGAATCGCCAACCCGCACCCGCAGGCGCGTGCCGCATGAAGGCAGGGAAGTGCGCGCGCGCTCACATTCCCGGCGGGTCATTCTTCGTTGCCGGCTCGTTCCGCAAACAGGTCCGCGGCGCTGGTCTTGGGCTTGAAGCCCATGTGCCGGTAAGCCTTGTGGGTCGCCATGCGCCCGCGTGCGGTGCGCACCAGGAAGCCCTGCTGGATGAGGTAAGGCTCGATCACGTCCTCGAGCGTGCCGCGCTCCTCGCTCAAAGCCGCCGCCAGCGATTCGACCCCGACGGGACCGCCATCGAAGGCGTCGATGATCGTCGTGAGCAGGCGGCGATCGAGGTCGTCGAAGCCCTCCGGATCGACCTTGAGCATCTGCATCGCCGCGTCGGCGACGTCGTTGGTGATGCCTCCATCCGCCTTGACCTGCGCGTAGTCGCGCACCCGGCGCAGCAGCCGGTTGGCGATTCGCGGCGTGCCGCGCGAGCGCCGGGCGATCCCGGCGGCGCCCTCGGCATCGCAGGTGATGCCCAGGATCTGCGCGGACCGGCGCACGATGCGGGTCAACTCCTCGGCGCTGTAGAACTCCAGGCGCTGGACGATGCCGAAGCGGTCGCGCAGCGGCGCGGTCAGCAGCCCGGCACGCGTGGTCGCGCCGATCAGGGTGAAAGGCGGCAGGTCGAGCTTGATCGAGCGGGCCGCGGGGCCTTCGCCAATCATGATGTCGATCTGGTAGTCCTCCATCGCTGGATACAGGACCTCCTCGACGACGGGCGAGAGGCGATGGATCTCGTCCACGAACAGCACGTCGTGCGGCTGCAGGTTGGTGAGCAGCGCGGCCAGGTCGCCCGCCTTCTCGATCACCGGCCCTGACGTCTGCCGCAGGTTGACCCCGAGTTCGTTGGCGATGACGTGGCTGAGCGTGGTCTTGCCCAGGCCGGGGGGGCCGAATATGAGCACGTGGTCGAGCGCTTCGCCGCGCCGCTTCGCCGCCTCGATGTAGATCTGCATCTGCTCGCGCACGGGCGCCTGGCCGAGGTACTCGTCCAGGCGCTTGGGACGGATGGACGCCTCGATGGCGTCCTCTTCACGGGTGGCGGCGGGAGACACGATGCGGGTTTCGTCCATGCGGCATTATGGGCACGCCGGGATGGATTGCACACGCGACGACGCCGACCGCGCCAGCGCGCCGACGATCTCCCGGGACGCAACAACCTGCAATGCGCCGCCGTGGACCACGGCGACCGGGATGCCATCAGATCTCGACCTGGGCCCCCAACTCCACTAGCCGGTTGCCCGGAATACGGAAGAACCCGGTCGCCGGCGCGGCGTTGCGGTGCATCACCGCGAACAGCTTGTCGCGCCAGTACGGCATGCCGCGGTGGCGGCTGGCCACCACGGTCTCGCGGCTGGCGAAATAGGTCGTGTCCATCGGATCGAAGTGGATGCCGCCCTTGTCGCAACTGCGCATCAACGCCAGCGGCACGTCCGGCGTTTCCATGAATCCGAACTTGATCACCACGCGGTAGAAATCCTCGCCGCTGATCGATTCGATCTTCAGCCGCTTCTCTTTCGGCGCGTGGGGCACGTTCATCGTCTCAACGGTCAGGAACACGTTGCGATCGTGCAGCACCTTGTTGTGCTTGAGGTTGTGCAGCAGCGCGTGCGGAACCACGCCCGTCTGTGCGGTCATGAAGATCGCCGTGCCGGGCACGCGCACCGGTGGCGCCAGCATCAGGCCGGGCAGGAAGGTATCGAGCTGGATGCCTTCCTTGCGGATCTCGGCATGCAGCAGCTCGCGGCCGCGGCGCCAGGTGCGCAGCAGGGTGAAGGCGAGGATCGCCAGCACCACGGGCACCCACGCGCCGTCGAGGAACTTCACCCCGTTGGCGATCAGGAATGCCACCTCGATGACGGCAAACAGCAGGCACAGCGGCAGCACCCACCGCCGCGAATCCGGCCAGGTCGCGCGCGCCACCAGCGCCAGCAGCAGGGTATCGATCAGCATCGTGCCGGACACCGACACGCCGTACGCCGAGGCCAGCGCCGTCGACGTGCGGAAGGTCAGCACCAGGGCGATGACCATCACCATCAGCGTCCAGTTGATCCCCGGGATGTAGATCTGACCGATGGTGTCCTTCGAAGTGTGCTTGATCGCCATGCGCGGGATGTAACCCAGCTGCATCGCCTGGCGCGCCACCGAGTACGCACCGGTGATCACCGCCTGCGAGGCGATGACCGCAGCGGCGGTGGCCAGCGCGATCATCGGGTACATCGCCCAGTCCGGCACGCCGATGTAGAAGGGATTCTTGATCGCCGTGGGATCGGCAAGGACCAGCGCGCCCTGCCCCAGGTAGTTCAGCATCAGCGCCGGCAGCACGAAGAAGTACCAGGCATAGCGGATCGGCTTGGCGCCGAAATGGCCCATGTCGGCGTACAAGGCCTCGCCGCCGGTCACGGCGAGCACGACGGCGCCCAGGATGAAGATGCCGTGCCAGCCATGCTCGATGAAGAACTCGACGGCCCACCACGGGTTGAAGGCCTGCAGCACTTCCGGGTTATGGCCGATGTTGAGCAGGCCCAACGCCGCCAGCGAAGCGAACCACAGCGCGGTGATCGGGCCAAAGACCTTGCCGACCTTCTCGGTCCCGAAGCGCTGGGTCATGAACAAAGCGAGCAGGATCAATACCGCGAGCGGCACGATCCAGGTGTGCAGCCTGGGAGCCGCGACCTCGATGCCTTCGAGCGCGGACAGCACCGATACCGCCGGCGTGATCACGCCGTCGCCGAAGAACAGCGACGCGCCGAAGATGCCGAGGATCCCGACCGCGTACGCGGAGCGGGAGCCCTTGGGCAGGGTGCGCTGGGCCAGGGCCATCAATGCCATGATGCCGCCCTCGCCTTCGTTGTCCGCGCGCATGATGATGGTCACGTACTTCAGCGTGACCACGATCACCAGGGACCAGAACACCAGCGACAGCACGCCCAGCACGGTGGCGTGGTCCGGGGTCAGCCCGTAGTGCGGGATGAAGGCTTCCTTGATCGTGTACAGAGGGCTGGTGCCGATGTCGCCGAAGACGACACCGATCGCCCCGACGATCAACCCGAACAGCCCCACGTTGCCGTGGCCGCCATGGCCGTGCGCATGGGAATTGGTGGTGCTGGAACTGGCCATGGGCCTTCCTGGATCTGAAGACGCGAAGAAGCGGGCGTCAGCGAAGCGCGGACTTTAGCGCTTTGCGGATGATGGTGGCGGCGTCGTCGCCGGCGGATACGGCGGCGGCCGCCATGCGCGCGGCTTCGGCGGGCTTGTAGCCGAGCTGCTGCAGGGCGATGACGGCTTCCGACTGCGGATCGGCCGGCGCGCCGGACATGTTCAAGGTGGCCCCGCCGCCCGCGAGGTCGGCGGCGCGATCGCGCAGTTCCACCACCATGCGCTCGGCGGTCTTCTTGCCGATTCCGGGAATGCGCGTCAGCGCGGTGACGTCGCCGGCCTGCACCAGACGCGCGAATTCATCGACGCTGACGCCCGACAGCACGGCCAGGGCGATCTTTGCGCCGATGCCACTGACCCGTTGCACGTCGCGGAACAGGCGGCGCTCGCCTTCGCGCAGGAAGCCGTACAGCGAGACGCTGTCTTCCTTTTGCGCGTAGTGGGTGAACAGCGAGACCTCGCGGCCCAGTTCGGGCAGGTCGTAGAACGTGCTCATCGGCGCCTCGAGCTCGTAACCCACGCCGTTGACGTCGACGACCAGCCAGGGCGGCTGCTTGTGCACCACGATGCCTTTCAAACGACCGATCATTTGCGTCCCCGCGTCATTTCCGGCCCCAGGCCTGTTTGGTGCTCACGCCCAACCGCAGCGCGGTCGAGCGCACATGCGCATGCGTGATCGCGACTGCGAGCGCGTCGGCGGCGTCCGCCTGCAACTTGCCTTGCAGGCCCAGCATCACGCCGACCATGTGCTGCACCTGGACCTTGTCGGCACCGCCCTGCCCGACCACGGCCAGCTTGATTTCCTTGGCGGCGTACTCGTGCACGGGCAGGTCGCGCAGCACCGCGGCGCACAGCGCCGCGCCACGCGCATGGCCCAGTTTCAGCGCGGCATCGGCGCTCTTGCCCATGAATACCTTTTCGATCGCCACTTCGTCGGGCCGGTAGGTTTCGATGATCTCCGCGAGACCATCGAGCAGGCGCTTGAGGCGCTGCGGGAATTCGCCATCGCCAAGCAGCACCAGTGGCGCGTGGAAGACATGGCGCGCACGCCCGGTCGCATCGGCGTCGACAATGCCGACGCCGGTCCGTTGCGAGCCGGGATCGATTCCCAGGATACGGGTCACGTGCGCAGCTTACGCCTGTCAGGCGTAGGCATCCTCGCCGAGGTCGGCGTTGGAGTAGACGTTCTGCACGTCATCCATGTCTTCCAGCCAGCGCAGCAGTTTCGCGACCTGCTGGGCGGTGTCGCCGCTGACGGCGATGTCGTTGTCGGCGCGCAGCGTGACTTCGGCGAGGTCCGGCTTCAGCCCCGCCGCCTCCATCGCCGCCTTCACGTCGGCGAAGGCATCGGGCGAAGTGATCACGTCGATGGCGCCGTCCTCCGGGTACACGACGATGTCGTCGGCGCCGGCTTCGATCGCGGCCTCGGTGATCTTCTCTTCATTGACGCCCGGGGCGTACGAAAGCACGCCGAGCTTCTTGAACATGAAGGACACCGAGCCATCGGTGCCGAGGTTGCCGCCGAACTTGCCGAAGGCGTGGCGCACGTCGGCCACGGTGCGGACCTTGTTGTCGGTGAGGCAGTCGACGATCACTGCCACGCCACCGGGCGCGTAGCCCTCGTAGCGGATCTCCTCGTAGACGACGCCTTCCAGCTCGCCCGTGGCCTTCTTGATGGCGCGCTCGATCACGTCCTTGGACATGTTCACCGACAGCGCCTTGTCGACTGCCGAACGCAGGCGCGGATTGCCGGCCGGGTCGCCGCCGCCGGCGCGCGCCGCGACGCCGATCTCGCGGATGATCTTGGTGAAGATCTTGCCGCGCTGCGCGTCGACCGCGTTCTTGCGGGCCTCGATGGAAGGGCCTCTACCCATGGACGTTCCGTGCTGTGGCTTGTGACGAAGTTGGGAATTTTACCCCGCCGCGGCGGCGACGGGCGTGCGGCGTGGCCGGCAGGCGCGGAGGCCGGTCATGGCGCCTCGTCCACCCGGTCCAAGTCGTCCCCGGCGAAAAACCGGCCTGCGCGGAAGAAGCGGATTGCCAGCCGCGCGGCCTCGCTGGAGAACAGCATCCCGCTGTGGCTGGCACGGATCACGGCATGGTCGGCCAGTCCCGGCAGGCGGGTTTCGGCCACGGCGACCGAGCCGTCGTGCTCCCCTTCGAAATCCCCGAACACGTGCCCCAGCCCGCGCGGCAGCGAGCCGGCTACGGAACCGACTTCGGCAACCCCCTGCCACCGTTCGAAGCCGCGCTCCAGCAGGGGCGCGGCGTGTCCGAGCGTCGCGGCCGCCCAGGGATGCTGGCGCATGCCATGCACCGCGCGGCTACCGCGCAGGGGCGAACCCAGGCACACCACGCGCCGGACCGGAAGCTGCGCATGCTCGTGCAGTGTCTGCAGCGTCACCAGGCCGCCGAGGCTGTGCGCCAGCACATGCGCCGGCCCGCGGGCGAGTTCGTCGCGCAGCCGCCCCGTCGCCTCCGCCGTGCTGCGGGTCACGCCGTGGTAGTGGAACGTCCCGCAATCGAAGCCGGCCTCGCGCAATCGCGCCGCCATCCAGGCCATGACGGTGCCCGGCATCCAGATGCCGTGGACGAGGACGACGCGTTGGGACATGAGGCGGGCTCGCAGGGACCTGCCGGCCGTTTTACCGGCGCGGGACGCGCCGGAACATGAATTCGTGGTCGCGCTGCTTGCCGACGATGAACTCGTATTCCCCGGCCTTCTCGAAGCCATAGCGCGTGTAGAAGCGCTGCGCGCCATGGTTCTCCGACCACACGCTGATCCACAGCGTGCGCGGACCGTCGCGCTCGAGCCAGGCCAGGGCCTGCTCCAGCAGGCGCGCGCCCACGCCGCTGCCCTGCGCAGCGCCGGTCACGTACAGGCGCTTGAGTTCGCCGTCCTCCGGCTTCGCGTCCGCGTGCGGCAGGCCGCAGGGTCCGGCCAGGGCGTAACCGATCGCCTCGCCCTGGTCCTCCGCCAGCCACAGCGCGTACAGCGGGCTCTGCAGGAGCGTCGCGTACGCCGACACCGCGTGCGATTCGTCCAGAAACGCCTGCAGGTCTTCCTGCGAGTACAGGTGACCGAAGGCGTCGACGAACGTGCGCGCACCCAGCTCCGCGAGCACGGCGGCGTCGGTGGGCTGGGCGCGGCGGATCAGCATGTCAGTCGTCGTCTTCTTCGGACTCTTCGTCTTCCTCGTCCGACTCCTCGTCGTCCGACTCCTCGTCGTCCGACTCTTCCTCGTCCTCTTCGTACTCGTAGTCGTCCTCGCCGAAGTCCTCGCCGTCCCAACGGCCTTCGCCGTCCGGAACGAAGGCCAGGGCCATCGCGTTCGGCGCGGATCCCACGCGCACCAGCCAGCCACCGAACACGCGGGCGCGTTCGGTCACCAGGCCGGCGTCGGCGCCTTCATTGGCGAGTCTTTCCCACTGCAGGGCAAATGCGGTCTCGGTCATTTGGTTCATTCCTTGGAGACAAGCTTGGGACGAATCTGTACATGCACTTCCGCCAGCTGCGCGTCCGGCACCGGCGACGGCGCGCCGGTCATCAGGCACTGCGCGGTGGTGGTCTTCGGGAACGCGATCACGTCGCGGATCGACTCGGTGCCCGCCATCAGCGCCGCGATGCGGTCGATGCCGAAGGCGATGCCGCCATGCGGCGGCGCGCCGTACTTGAGCGCATCGAGCAGGAAGCCGAACTTACCCTCGGCCTCTTCCGCGCCGATGCCGAGCAGTTCGAACACCGCCGACTGCATCTGCGAATTGTGGATGCGGATCGAACCGCCGCCGATCTCGTTGCCGTTGAGCACCATGTCGTAGCCGCGCGACACCGCGGTCTTCGCGTTGGCGCGCAGCTCCTCGATCGAATCCACGGCCGGCGCGGTGAACGGGTGGTGCAGCGCGACGTAGCGCTTTTCCTCGTCGTCCCACTCGAACATCGGGAAGTCGGTGACCCACAGCGGACGCCAGGCGTCGGCGACGAGGTTGAAGTCCTTGCCCGCCTTGAGGCGCACCGCACCCATGAAGTCGCTGACCTTGTTGTAGGCGCCGGCGCCGAAGAACACGATGTCGCCGTTGCCGGCGCCGACGTGCCCGAGCAGCGCGGCGAAAGCGTCTTCGCTGAAGAACTTGGCGACCGGCGAATTGATCGCACCGGATTCGTCGATCTTGGCGTAGGCCAGGCCCTTGGCGCCGAACTTGGCCGCGTGCGCGGCGTATTCGTCGATCTGCTTGCGCGACAGCGTCGCGCCGCCGGGGATGCGCAGCGCGGCGACGCGGCCGTCCGGATCATTGGCGGCCGCGGTGAACACGGCGAACTCGCAGCCCTTCACCAGCTCGGCGACATCGACGAGCTCCAGCGCGATGCGCAGGTCCGGCTTGTCCGAACCGTAGCGGCGCATGGCCTCCGCGTAGGTCATGCGCGGGAACGCCGCATCGAGCTCGACGTCTATCACTTCGCGGAACACGACGCGGATCATTTCCTCCACGGTGTCCTGCACGTCGCGCTCGGACACCCACGCGAATTCCATGTCGAGCTGGGTGAACTCGAGCTGGCGGTCGGCGCGCAGGGCCTCGTCGCGGAAGCAGCGCGCGATCTGGTAGTAGCGGTCGAAGCCCGCCATCATCAGGATCTGCTTGAACAGCTGCGGCGACTGCGGCAACGCGTAGAACTCGCCCGGGTGCATGCGCGCCGGCACGAGGAAGTCGCGCGCGCCTTCCGGCGTGGCCTTGGTCAGGATCGGGGTCTCGATGTCCTGGAAGCCGCGCTCGTCGAGGTAACGGCGCAGCGCCTGCACCAGCTTGATCCGCGTGCGCATCTTGCGCTGCATGTCCGGCGTGCGCAGGTCGAGGTAGCGGTACTTGAGGCGGATGTCCTCGCCCGGATTCTCGTGGGCGTGGAACGGCAGCGGCTCGGCCTTGTTGAGCAGCTCGATCTTCGTGGCGACGACTTCGACCTGGCCGGTGCGGATCTTGCTGTTGACCGATTCGCGCTTGCGCACGACGCCGGTGATGCGCAGGCAGTCCTCGTAGCCGACATGAGCGGCCGCTGACAGGACTTCGGCGTTACCCGGAACATTGGCGGCCGGTTCAGCGACGACCTGCACGATGCCTTCATGGTCGCGAAGATCGATGAAGCACAGGCCGCCGAGGTTGCGGGCAACGTCGGCCCAGCCGCACAAGGTCACGGTCTGGCCGATCAGGGCCTCATCGATGAGGCCGCAGAAGTGGGTACGCATGAAGACTCCGGGAAATGCATTCGTTCCGGCCACGGCGTGGGCCAGGCGGCGGCCGCGATACCAGGCGGCCCCGTGGGCGGGGAAGACGGCATTTTAACGGCAGCGGCGCATTACTTGCTGCCGGCGTGTTGTGCACAAGGCAGCGGCGGGCTCCCCGCCGCGGGAATTTCACCGATCGAGAAGGGGCAGCTCATGAAGACGCTGTTGAAACCGATGCTGGCGGCCATGTGCCTGCTGGCCCTGTCCGCGCCGGCCACGGCGCAATACCAGACCCGGGCCTATGCGCCGCAGGATCTGCGCACCCTGTCCTACAACGACCAGGTCCGGGTGATCCGCCAGGAGTACCGGGACCAGGCCGGCCGCGAGATCGCCAATGACCAGCTGCAGTTCTACCTGGACCAGGTCAACCGCTCCAGTTGGCGCTTCAGCGACATCCAGCGGGACATCTCGCAGTCGCTGGCCGGCAACTCCACCGGTCCGATCGCGGGCGGCGCCATCCGCTGCGAAAGCACCGACAACCGCAACCGCGTCTGCCGGACGCCCTGGAACGGGTTCTCCCGGCTGGGCCGTCAGCTGTCCGGGACCCGCTGCGTCGAAGGCAGCAACTGGAGCTCGCAGAACGGGCAGGTCACGGTCTGGGGCGGCTGCCGCGCCGAATTCGTCGAGGGCTGGGGTGGCGGCCAGGCCGGCACGATCCGTTGCGAGAGTTCGGACAACCGCACCCGCAACTGCGCGACGCCCTGGCGCGGACGCTCCCAGGTGGTCCGGCAGCTTTCCGACCGCGCCTGTCGCGAAGGCCAGAACTGGAACAGCAGCAACGGCCAGGTCACGGTCTGGGCGGGCTGCCGTGCCGAGTTCGGTCCGATCCGCGGCAACTGGAACGGTGGCGGCAATGGCTACACCGTGACGTGCGCCAGCGACAACGGCCGCTACACCACCTGCAACTGGCCGCCGGGCCAGGGCCGGCCGCGCCTGATCCAGCAACTGTCGGAGCAGAGCTGCATCGAGGGGCGCACCTGGGGCATGGCCAGCGGCAATCGCATCTGGGTCGACGGCGGCTGCCGCGGCCGCTTCGGCAACTGACGGCGGGCAATCCGCAGAAAAGCAACGGCGGCCTCGGCCGCCGTTCCTTTTTTGCGACTTTACCGCTTGGCCATGTCAGGTGGGTTTCGCCGCGGATTTGGCCGGCTCGGACTTCTTTTCGGCGGGCTTGCTCTCGGCAGGCTTGCTCTCGGCTGGCTTCGCCTCCGCCGGCTTGCTGCTGTCGGTGGCCGGTGAGGACCCGCCCTCGCCCGCCAGGTTGCGCTTCTTGTCCCCGTCCTTCTTGAAGTCGGTCTCGTACCAGCCGCCGCCGGCCAGGCGGAACTGCGGCGCCGTCAGCTGACGTCGCACCTGCTCCTGGTTGCAGGCCGGGCAGCTCGCGGGGTCCGGATCGGACAGCTTTTGCAGGCGGTCGAAGCTATGGCCGCAGGCGGCACATTCGAAGGCGTAGATGGGCATGGGCGGGGAAAACGTGCTGCGAACAGAGGCCCAGAGTCTGGGGGCGTTGCGACCCAAATCAAGCGGCGCCCCGCCCGGCCATGCAGGATGACCGGGCGGCGCCGGGTCACTGCTTCTCGATGTAATTGACGCTGGTCGACCGGATGAAGTTGTACGGCTGGGCGTAGCTGGAGCTGCCCAGCAGGTAGGACTCCTGCAGGCCATACAGGCGGTTGCCCACCCGGGCGAGCGGCCGGAAGTAGCGGATCTGGTACGGGGCGCACTGGGTCGCACCGCGCAGATAGGCCTGGGCGCAGCTGCTGAACCCGCTGGTGTACGGGACGCCCGTACTGACATTGGCGCGGTAACGGGTCTCGTAAAGGCTGCCATCGAACAGCTGCCAGCCGAAACGAACCCTAAAGTCGTAGGGGCCATCCGGCGGGTCGTAGTAGTACGTATCGTTGCGGGTGGTCGTGCCATCCGGCTTGCGATCGAAAACGGTGGTGACCGGCACCAGGTCTTGGGTGTAGCCGTAGGGCGTCCGCGCGGAATCGAAACTCCAGTAGCGCCAGATCCCCGACGGCGCCAGGTCGGCGAAGTCGCCCGACAGGTTCGCATTGATCATGCCGGTCAGACCGACCACCGACAGGGTGTCCGCGCCGTCCTGGGAACGCGCCAGGAACGCCAGCGTATCCACCGCGTCATTGGCGTGCTCCAGGCGCCAGTAATTCGCGGTCACGTTGAGATACGTCAGGTCCAACCGCATGCGGCGGTTGATGCTCCACTGGAACAGCTCGCTTCCGTTCGCCACCACCGGCTGGCCGATGGCGTCGATCTTCAAGCCCACGCGCTCGGTGGAGCCGAGGTTGTTGCCGCTGAAGTGATGCACCGCGCTTTCGCAGGTCTCCAGTTGCTGCGCTACCCCCGTCGCCAGTGACCGCTTGCAGGCAAACGGCAAGCCGCGATCGCCGGCCACGTCCGTCGGCCGGAACGGCAGCACGCCGTCGAGGCTGGAGACCGCGTACAGCGCCAGGCGTGAAGCGGATTTCGGTGCCTGTGCGGGGTATTCCGGATAGCTTATGACCACTTCGGTACGCACGGCCCACAGACTGTAACGGTCGCCGGCGAAGAGCTGGCGATAGGTTTCACGCACGATCTGGCTGCGCTCCACCGCGAACACGCTGGTCTGGGACGGATCCACCGGGGTGCCGGTCAATGCGTCCGAAGTGACGGTCCCCTGCGCGGCCAGCACGAAGTCGCCGGATGCCGGGAAGCTGGGCGTGAAACGCGAGTTCCGCCGGGAGTCGGCGTAGGAATTCCAGCTGCTGCCGTCCTGGCTGAGGATTCGCACGCCCGGGTTGAACATCGCGATGCCGCGCGGAGGGATGGCGCCCGTCAGCAGCATGTTCGGACTCAACTGGCCCGGAAGGATCGGCACCGACGGGGCCGACATGGGATTGAAGCTGCCACTGCCGTTCTGCGCGATGTATGCGCGGTAAGCGGTTCGATCCCGGAGCAGCGCGTAGCCGTCGGGGAAGCCTGCCGGCAACACGGTGCGACCTTGGGCGAGGTCATCGAGAATGCCGGCGGCCGCGAACAGGTCGTCGCTCATGAGGGAACGGACCACGCGCTCGTGCTCGGCGTCCGACGCCGGCAGGCGGCCGAGTTCACGCTGGACGAAGAAGTACATCGCGGTGCTGAAAGGCGTGACGCGGACGCGATCCGATTCGGCTGCGGACAGGCGTCCGTCGGTGCCGGCCTGCCGCTTGAGCTTTCCGAAGCTGCCGAGCAGCGAGGCGAAGCGGTAGCTGGGGGTCGCGATCTCCATCGAGACCATGTCGTTGCTCTGGGCGCTGCTGACGACGAAGCTGTAATCCGGCGAGACCGAGATGGCGCGCGTTGAGACCGCGTTGCCCACGCGCAGGGTCAGCGTGCCCGCCATCGGCGCGCTGCCAATGACGGTGCCGTCGATCGTGACCGACGCGACCGCCCCCGGCCGCGCGGACGTCGTGCGCGCGGTGGAAAGCGCCTGGGCCTGCTGGCGCTCCAATTGCCGCTCGGCGCGGACGGCAGCCAGCTCCGATGTGAAAACAAGCGCAGCGGCACCGCCGGCGGTCAGCACGCAGGCGACCGCCATCCATTTCTTCAGATTCATCCCTTCCCCTAAGTCAGTACGAGCGCAACTGGGACGGCATGGTAGCGGGATGCACAGGTGCGATGACAGCCCGGCCCGCGGCGGGGCCGCGAGCGATCACGCCGCGTCGTACAGGGATAGCAACGCTTCCTCGGCGGTGGCCAGGTCAGCAGCCAACGCATCGCGCTGGCGCGACAACTCGCTGGCATTGGTGCCGCCATCGGCATAGACATCGGGATCGGCCAGGTCCATGTCGATGGCGTGCAGCTTCGACTCCAGCTCGGCGACGCGGGCCTCGGCCTCGGCCAGCTTGTGCGCATTCGGTGCCTTCTTCTTCGACCCGGCCACCACGGGCGCGGGGGCGGCCTTCGCCGGCGCCTTGGGCTTGGCCTCGCTGCTCTCGCGCGTGCGCAGCCACACCGCGTAGGCATCGAGGTCGCCGTCGAACGGCTGCGCCACGCCATCGGCCACGCGCCAGAACGTTTCGCAGACCAGGCCGATCAGGTGGCGGTCGTGCGAGACCAGCACGATCGCGCCATCGAACGTCGCCAGCGCTTCGGCCAGGGCCTCGCGCATGTCCAGGTCGAGGTGGTTGGTCGGTTCATCGAGCAGCAGCACGTTGGGCTGGCGCCATGCGATCAATGCCAGCGCGAGGCGCGCACGTTCGCCGCCGGAGAACTTGTCGACCGATTCGAACGCGCGGTCGCCGGGGAAATTCCACTTGCCGAGGAAGTCGCGCAGCTGCTGCGTCGACACGCCCGGGGCGATGTCGCCGAGGTGATCGATCGGGCTGGTGCCCTCGCGCAGCGACTCCACCGTGTGCTGGGCGAAGTAGCCGATGCGCAGGTCCGGATGGCCGCCGCGCTCGCCGGTGAGCAGCGGGATCTCGCCGACCAGCGACTTCACCAGCGTCGACTTGCCGGCGCCATTGGGGCCGAGCAGTGCGACCCGGTCGCCGGCTTCGAGGATGAAACTTACCTGGTCGAGAACCACGTGCTCGCCATAGCCGCAATCGGCATGCATCAGGCGCAGCAGCGCGTGCGGCAGCTTCGCCGGCGGCGGGAATTCGATCCGCAGCGCGCGCTCGACGCGCACCGCCTCGGTGTTGGCCATCTTGGCCAGGCGCTTGACCCGCGACTGCGCCTGCTTGGCCTTGGCGGCGCTGGCGCTGAAGCGGTCGATGAAGCTCTGCAGGTGCGCGCGCTCGGCCTGCACCTTCTCGTGGGTGATCTGCTGCAGGCGCAGGTGCTCGGCGCGCTGGCGCTCGAACGCGGTGTAGTCGCCGGTGTACAGCTTGGCCTTGCCGTCGTGCAGGTGCAGCGTGTGGGTGGTGACCTCGTCTAGGAACTCGCGGTCGTGCGAGATCAGCAGCAGCGTGCCCGGATACTTCAACAGCCACTGCTCCAGCCACAGCACCGCGTCGAGGTCGAGGTGGTTGGTGGGTTCGTCGAGCAGCAGCAGGTCCGACGGCGTCATCAGCGCGCGCGCCAGGTTCAGGCGCACGCGCCAGCCGCCCGAGAATTCCTTCACGGCGCGCTCGTGGGTGTCGGGCGTGAAGCCCAGGCCGTGCAGCAGCTTGCCCGCGCGCGCGGTGGCGTCGTAGCCGCCGATCTCCTCAAGCCGGTGGTGCGCCTCGGCGACGGCTTCCCAGTCTTCGCGTTCCATCGCCTCGCGCTCGGCGCGCAGCACGGCGTGCACCACAGCGTCGCCGGAGAGGACGAAGTCGAGCGCGGGATCGTCGAGCGCCGGGGTTTCCTGCGCGACGCTGGCGATGCGCACGCGCGCGGGGACGTCGATGTCGCCGCGGTCGGCCTCGACCTCGCCCTGGATCGCCGCGAACAGCGAGGACTTGCCGGTGCCGTTGCGGCCGATCACGCCCACGCGCCAGCCCGCGTGCAGGGCCAGGTCGACGTTGGACAAAAGGAGGCGCTCGCCCCGGCGCAGGGCGAAATCACGGAAAGCAATCATGGGCTGTATTGTACGGGGACGGCCCGGTGAATCCGGCCGCACAGGCTCCATGAAATGATCGTCCCCGCGCTCGACCGGCCTTAGTGGGGCCGGCCTTCGCCGGACTGGCCTTTGCAGGATGGGGCCGTTGCCCGCGCCGCGCTGGATGCCGCCCTCCCGTGGCCCCAATGGGTATCGACGCCCACCGACAACGAGGTCGAATGCACCACACCTCCCTCATCGCCATCCTCGTTGCCGGCTTCGGCCTGGCCTTCATCTTCGGCGCGGTGGCGCAGCGCCTGCGCCTGTCGCCGCTGGTGGGCTACCTGGTTGCCGGGATCATCGCCGGCCCGTTTACGCCGGGCTTCGTCGGCGACCAGACGCTCGCGCCGCAGCTGGCGGAGATCGGCGTGATCCTGCTGATGTTCGGCGTCGGCCTGCATTTCTCGCTGAAGGACCTGCTCGAGGTAAAGCGGATCGCGGTACCGGGCGCACTGGTCCAGATCGTGTTCGTGTCGCTGCTGGGCTGGGCGCTGGGGCGGTCGTTCGGTTGGAACAATGGCGCGGCGCTGGTGTTCGGCATCTCGCTCTCGGTGGCCAGTACCGTGGTGGTGCTGCGCGCGCTGGAGGAGCGCCGCCTGCTCGACACCACCCGCGGCCGCATCGCGGTGGGCTGGCTGATCGTCGAAGACCTGGTGATGGTGCTGGTGCTGGTGCTGCTGCCGGCGATGGTCGGCATGCTCAAGGGCCAAGGCGGCGACGCCACCGCGATCCTCACCGAATTGATCAAGACCGTGTTCAAGGTCGGCGCCTTCATCGCGGTGATGCTGCTGGTCGGACGCCGGGTGGTGCCATGGATCCTCGAACGCGTGGCCGGCACCGGCTCGCGCGAACTGTTCACCCTGTGCGTGCTGGCGATCGCGCTGGGCGTGGCGTTCGGTTCGGCCGAACTGTTCGGCGTCTCCTTCGCCCTGGGCGCGTTCTTCGCCGGCCTGCTGCTCAACGAATCCGAGTTCAGCCATGAAGCCGCGAACGAGACCCTGCCGCTGCGCGACGCGTTCGCGGTGCTGTTCTTCGTCTCGGTCGGCATGCTGTTCAACCCGAGCATCCTGATCGAGCGCCCGGTGGAGGTGCTGGCGACCTTCGCGATCGTGGTGGCAGGCAACGGCATGGCCGCCTGGTCGGTGTCGCGGTTGCTCGGCAAGACCGGCACGACCGCGCTGCTGCTGGGGATCTCGCTCTCCCAGATCGGCGAGTTCTCCTTCATCCTCGCCGGCCTCGGCGTGCAGCTGCAGGTGCTGCCCAAGGACGGCCAGGACCTGATCCTCGCCGGCGCCCTGCTCTCGATCACCTTCAACCCGCTGCTGATGGCATGGCTGGATCGCCGCACCGCGGCCGAGAAGCGCATCGCGCAGAAGCGGGCCGACGACGAAGCGCCGCCGATTCCGGAAGGCATCCGCGACCACGTGCTGCTGGTGGGCTACGGCCGCGTCGGCCGCGAATTCGCCCGGGTGCTGCGCGAGCATGGCGTGCCGCTGGTGGTGATCGACGGCGAGGACTACCTGGTCGACCGCGCCCGCGCCGACGGCCTGCCGGCGATCCGCGGCAACGCCGTCAACGAAAGCGTGCTGCGCGAAGCCGCACCCGAGCGCGCGCACATGGCGTTGCTGGCAATACCCAACGCGCTGGAAGCCGGCGAGATCATCGCCACCCTGCGCAAGGTGAATCCGACCCTGAGCATCGTCGCCCGCGGCCACAGCGACACCGAGGTCAAGCACCTGCTCGAACACGGCGCGGACGCCGCGGTGATGGCCGAGCGCGAACTCGCGCACAGCTTCGCCGAGATGGTCATGGCGACGCCGCCCTACCGCGGCGGACGCCACCTGCCGCCGGCCACGACCTGACGGGAGACATGACATGACGGACGAAACCCAACGCGAAGCGCGCCTCACCC
The DNA here is from genome assembly GCF_059568595.1 of Lysobacter oryzae DSM 21044. NCBI lineage: Bacteria > Pseudomonadati > Pseudomonadota > Gammaproteobacteria > Lysobacterales > Lysobacteraceae > Lysobacter > Lysobacter oryzae. Next base: position 220,129 of record NZ_JCANTQ010000010.1, read on the forward strand.
CGGTCCAGGCCCGCATCCTCGGCTCGCTGGTCGAGAAGGAAGCCACCACGCCGGACGCCTATCCGCTCACGCTCAACGCGATCGTGCTGGCCTGCAACCAGAAGACCGCGCGCGAACCGACCATGGAACTCGCGTCCGACGAAGTGGCGCAGGCGCTGCGGCAGCTGGAACCCAAGGGCTGGGTGAAGTCGCAGCATTCCAGCCGCGCCGAGCGCTATTCGCATCGGGTCGAACGCATGCTGGAGGTCACCCAGCCGCAGTGCGCGCTGCTCGCCCTGCTGATGCTGCGCGGGCCGCAGACCGCGCATGAGCTGATGACGCGCGGCGAGCGCATGGCGAAATTCGAATCGGTGGACGACGTGGTACACGCGCTGGAGCGCCTGGCCAGTCGCGGCCTGGCCGTAATGCTGCCGCGACAGGGCGGCCAGCGCGGCGACCGCTACGCGCACCTGCTGTGCGGCGAGCCGGACGTCGCGGTCGACGCGGCCGACACGGCTCCCGCCGCCACGCGTACCGGCTTGGCCGAGCGCATCAACGACCTGGAAGCGCGGGTGGCGGAACTCGAGGCGCGCCTGGCGGCGCTCGGCAGCACGAACTCCGAAGGGTGAAACCCGCGATGCCGCTGCCCGCGGCGTAGCAGGCGCATGACGCCGGCACGCTAACCGGCCACGCTCAGGGCAGGAACAGCCGCATCGCCGCCTCGGGATGCGACGGAAAGTAGAAGTGCACGAAGCTCGCGGTCAGGCGCCGATCGCGGTACACCGCTTCCCGGCTGGGCGCGCCGTTGGGATTGGTCGCGGTGGCCAGCGGCGGGGCGGCGATGTCGGCCTGCGCGTGGTGAAAGGTGTGCCCGCGCAATTGGCCTTCCGGGAGCTGCACCGCCTGCAGTCCGATCGCGGCCAGCTGCGGTTGCAGGCGGGCATCGCCGCGCAACAGGCCGGCCATGGGCAGCGACGCGCCATCCACCCCCGCCAGCGAATCCAGTGCGTACAGCATGCCGCCGCACTCGGCCAGCAGCGGCTTGCCGGCATCGCGGTGCGCGTGCAGCGCATCGCGCAGATGCAGGTTCTGCGCGAGCGCGTGCAGATGCAACTCCGGATAGCCGCCCGGTAGCCACACGGCATCGCAATCGGGCAACGCATCGCCGGCGACCGGCGAGAAGAAGCGCAGCACCGCGCCGGCCGCGTGCAACAGTTCGAGGTTGGCCGGGTAGAGGAAGCAGAACGCGTCGTCGCGGGCGACGGCAATGCGCACGCCGCGCAATCGCGGGGCGACCGGCGCCGCATCGCCGCGGGGAAAGGCGACGGGCGGCGGCAGCGATGCATCGGCGTGCACGGCCCAGGCGTCGGCGAGCGCATCGAGCCTGGCCTCCAGATCGTCGAGTTCGCCGGCCGATACCAGCCCCAGGTGCCGCTCCGGCAGCGCCAGGCGATCGTCGTCCGGCAAGGCGCCGAGCCAGCGCAGCGGCGCCGGCAGGCTCTGCGCGAGCAGTTGCGCGTGGTAGGCGCCGCCGATGCGATTGGCCGCGACGCCATGGACCTGGACGCCATCGTGGTAACGCGCCAATCCCATGGCCACCGCGCCGAAGGTCTGCGCCATCGCGCCACCGTCGATCACCGCGAGTACGGGCAGGCCTAGGGTCTGCGCCAGATCGGCGCTGGAGGGCGCGCCGTCGAACAATCCCATCGCGCCTTCGACCAGGATCAGGTCGGCTTCCGCCGCGGCCGCGTGCAGGCGCGCACGCACGTCCGCCTCGCCGTTCATCCACAGGTCGAGCTGGTACGCCGGATGGCCGCTGGCGCGCGCGTGCACCATCGGGTCGAGGAAGTCCGGCCCGGTCTTGAAGACACGCACCCGCCGGCCCTGGCGTGTGTGCCAGCGCGCGAGCGCGGCGGTGACGCTGGTCTTGCCCTGGCCGGAGGCGGGTGCGGATACGAGCAGCGCGGGACAGTGGCGATCGGCGGTCATCGTTGCGGCCTGGGTTCGCCCGTGACCTTACCGCGCGACGCCGCTGCGCGCCGCTCCGCTTCCGGAGCGACGCGCATGCGGACTCACTCCGCCGGGCGGTAACGCACGCTCAGCAGGTAGGTACGGCCCAGCTGGTTGTAGAACGCAGCGGTTTCGTACCGCTTGTCGAACACGTTGTCGGCATTGAGCTGCACCGTCCACGCCGGCGTCAGCGCGTAGCCCAGGCGCAGGTCGGTGGTGGCATAGCCGCCCATGCGGCGGGTGTTGGCCGGATCGTCGTAGCGATAGCCCGCCGCCGTGACGCTGGCACCAAGGTTGAAGGCACCGAAGCGGCGGTCGGCATCGAAGCGCGCGGACTGGCGGGCGCGGCGCGGCAGCAGGTTGTCGCGGTCCTGGCCTTCGTCGTCGCGCGGATCCAGCCAGGTCGCGCTGCCGTGCAGGCTCCAGCCGGCCAGCGTGGTTTCGCCGGTGAGCTCGACGCCGCGGATGCGTGCGCTGTCGATGTTGTTGGCGCCGCCGAAGGGCAGCCCGGCGCGCGGCGTCGGATCGTAGGCGATCAGGTCCTCGGCGCGGGTCTCGAACGCATTGACCGACCAGCCGCCCCACGCATGCTGGCCACGTAGGTCCAGTTCCGCGCTGCGCGACGTTTCCGGCTGCAGGGTCGGATCGCCGAAGAACGGGAAGTACAGTTCGTTGAAGCTCGGCGCCTTGTAGGCGGTGCCGTAGCGCGCGGTGAAGCGCAGCGCCTGGGTGAAGTCCCAGCCCCACAGCACCGCGCCCGTGGTCTCGCCGCCGAACTGGTCGTCCTCGTCGCGGCGCACGCTCAGCTGCAGCGAATGCGCACCGAACGTGCGCTGCCACTGGCCGAACGCGCCACGGTCGATGCGCTGGGTGACCGCGTATCCTGCGTCGCTGTCGACGCGGTCGCGCAGCCAGTCGAAGCCCACCGAGAACACGCCACCAGCCGCGGCGATGTCGGCCTGCAGCGACGCCTGGCGGCGATGGGTGTCGAAATGCCCCACCGCGGCCGCATCCTTGTAGTCGTCGCTGAGGTCGGCGCTCTCGCCCGCGTTGAGCGTGAGGGTGAGGGCCTGCGTCGGCCGGTAGCGCAGGCGCGCGTTGGCGATCTGCTCGACCACGCTGGAACGGTTCTGGAAGTCGCCGTCGTATTCGTTGCGGCCTTCGGCGCGCATGAGCCGCGCTTCGGCATCCCACTGCTCGTTGAAGCGGTAGCCGCCCTGCGCGGACAGCGACGTGTTGCGGTAAGCGTCCTTGTCGGGCTCGCTGGTGAAACAACCGGCGAAGACCGGGAAGCCCGCGCCGCGGCAGCTGTCGATGCCGTCGGTGCGCTCGTGCGCCGCATTCACCGAATACCAGCCGCTCTCGCCGCGGCCACCGACGCCGGCGGCCAGGCGCGCGGTGTCGTGGCTGCCGACCGCGAGACTGAAGTTCGGCGAGAACGCGCCCTGCGGACGACGGGTGAAGATCTGGATCACGCCGCCGATCGCTTCGGAACCGTACAGGCTGGAGAACGGACCGCGCACGATCTCGATGCGCTCGATCTGGTCGACCGGGATGTCCTGCAGCGCCGCCTTGCCGGCGGTCGCCGAGCCGATCCGGATGCCGTCGACCAGCACGATCACGTGGTCGGATTCGGCGCCGCGCAGGAACACCGAGCTTTCCTTGCCCATGCCGCCGTTGTTGGAAATCGCCAGGCCGACCTGGCCGCGCAGCAGGTCCGGCAGCGACGCCGGCTGCAGGCGATCGATCTGCGCACGCGTGATCACGCTGAGCGCCGCCAGGGTGGCGTCCTGCGCCTGCGCGGTGCGCGACGCGGTGACGATGACATCGTCGATGTCGGTGGCCTGGGCCGAAGCATCGGCGGCGAAGGCGGGTGCGCTGGTGAGCATCGCGCACACGAGGCCGGCCGCCAGCGGCGAGCGGCGGGTAAGACGGGAACTGCGGAACTGCATGGGAAACTCCTTGGAACGCGCCTGCCCGCGCGTGGTGTCGGGAACGAAAGACAGGCGGAAGGAGCGCGAGACGCCACGCGACAGCGAGGCCCCCGCGACAATGCCCACCGCATGTCGGGTCAGGCCTGTGGCCGGTCTCCGGGCTCGTGCGCGGACGCGTCATCGCGTCCGGGAGCGGCGCCTTCCCGTGCAGTGCGCACAGTGGCATTCGCCGGTCCCGAGCCATCCTGGCTCAACACTTACCGTTGCGGGGGCAGCTCCGGAATTGCTCGTCGTGTCGACCAGACACGCGGCGCACCGGATTCCCGTTTCAACCACCGGCCTGGCCGGCGGTCACCTCAGGCGGCGCGCAGTCTAGCGTGTTCCCCAGGCTCGCGTCCGGTGAACCCCAAAGTTTGCTGCGCAAACTTCGGGCCCCTACGCGCGCTGCCACACCCCCATTCGCGCCTGCGGCGCGAATCGCCCCCTGACTCAGGGGGCTGCGGCTCTTGAAGTCCCGCCGGTCAACATGGTGCGCACACAGACCTGCCTCCCGGCCCGATCGCCGCGGCGTCAGCCCTTGCGGAACACCAGCTGCCCGCCTTCGGCCTCGACCTGCACCGTGTCGCCACTGGCGAACTCGCCCGCGAGGATGCGCTGCGCCAGCGGGTTCTCCAGTTGCTGCTGCACCGCGCGCTTGAGCGGACGCGCGCCGTACACCGGGTCGAAGCCGACGTTGCCGAGCAGCGCGAGCGCGTTGTCGGACAGCGCCAGCTTGAGGCCGCGCTCGGCCAGGCGCTTGTCGAGGCCACGCAACTGGATCCGCGCGATCTCGCGGATCTGCGCCTTGTCGAGCGGATGGAACACGACGATATCGTCGAGGCGGTTGATGAACTCCGGGCGGAAGTGCGCCTGCACCACGCCCATCACCGCGGCCTTCATCTGCGTGTACGCCTCGGGCGAGTCGTCGCTGGCCATGTCCTGGATCATCTGGCTGCCCAGGTTCGAGGTCATGATGATCACGGTGTTGCGGAAATCGACCGTGCGGCCCTGGCCGTCGGTGAGGCGGCCGTCGTCGAGCACCTGCAGCAGGATGTTGAACACGTCCGGATGCGCCTTCTCGACCTCGTCGAGCAGGATCACGCTGTAGGGACGGCGGCGCACCGCCTCGGTGAGATACCCGCCTTCCTCGTAGCCGACGTAGCCCGGAGGCGCGCCGACCAGGCGACTCACCGCGTGCTTCTCCATGAACTCGCTCATGTCGATGCGCACCATCGCGTCCGCGCTGTCGAACAGGAATTCGGCCAGCGCCTTCGACAGCTCGGTCTTGCCCACGCCGGTCGGGCCGAGGAACAGGAACGAACCCGAGGGCCGGTTCGGATCGGACAGGCCCGCGCGCGATCGGCGCACCGCGTCGGCGACAACCTTGATCGCCTCGTCCTGGCCGACCACGCGGCCATGCAGCACGTCTTCCATCTTCAGTAGCTTCTCGCGCTCGCCCTCGAGCATCTTGCTGACCGGGATGCCGGTCCAGCGCGAGACGACCTCGGCGATCTCCTCCGCGGTGACCTTGTCCTGCAGCAGCGTGAAGCCCTTGGTCTCGGCCTCCTGCGCGGCGTGCAGCTGCTTCTCGAGTTCGGGAATGCGGCCGTACTGGATCTCGCTCATCGCGGCGAAGTCCTGCTTGCGCTGCGCCGCCTCGAGTTCGAGCTTGGCCTGCTCGATCTGCTCCTTGATCTTGGTCGCGCCCTGCAGCGTGGCCTTCTCGGCCTTCCACACTTCCTCGAGGTCGTTGAACTCGCGCTCCAGGCGGGCGATCTCGTCCTCGAGGTCGGCCAGGCGCTGCTTGGAGGCCTCGTCCTTCTCCTTCTTCAGCGCCTCGCGCTGGATCTTGAGCTGGATCAGGCGGCGCTCCTTGCGGTCGAGCTCCTCCGGCTTGGAGTCGATCTCCATGCGGATGCGCGAGGCGGCCTCGTCCATCAGGTCGATGGCCTTGTCGGGCAGCTGGCGGTCGGCGATGTAGCGGTGCGACAGCGTGGCCGCGGCGACGATCGCCGGGTCGGTGATCTCCACGCCGTGGTGCACGGCGTACTTCTCCTTCAGGCCGCGCAGGATGGCAATGGTGTCCTCGACGCTGGGCTCGCCCACGAACACCTTCTGGAAGCGGCGCTCCAGCGCGGCGTCCTTCTCCACGTACTTGCGGTATTCGTCGAGCGTGGTCGCGCCGATGCAGTGCAGCTCGCCGCGTGCGAGCGCGGGCTTGAGCATGTTGCCGGCGTCCATCGCGCCCTCGGCCTTGCCGGCGCCGACCATGGTGTGCAGTTCGTCGATGAAGAGGATCACCTGCCCTTCGTTCTTGGCCAGGTCGTTGAGTACCGCCTTCAGCCGTTCCTCGAACTCGCCGCGGAACTTGGCGCCGGCGATCAGCGCGCCCATGTCCAGCGACAGCACGCGCTTGCCACGCAGGCCTTCGGGCACTTCGCCGTTGATGATGCGCTGGGCCAGGCCCTCGACGATCGCGGTCTTGCCGACGCCGGGCTCGCCGATCAGCACGGGATTGTTCTTGGTCCGGCGCTGCAGCACCTGGATGGTGCGACGGATCTCCTCGTCGCGGCCGACCACCGGATCGAGCTTGCCGCTCTCGGCGCGCGCGGTGAGGTCGATGGTGTACTTGTCGAGCGCCTGGCGCTGGTCCTCGGCGTTCTCCGACTGCACCGCCTCGCCGCCGCGGACCTTGTCGATCGCCGCCTCGAGCTTCTGCCTGCTCGCACCGGCGGCCTTGAGCGCGCGGCCGACTTCGCCGCTGTCGTCGAGCGCCGCGAGCACGAACAGCTCGGTGGCGATGAAGCCGTCGCCGCGCTGCTGGGCGAACTTGTCGGTGACGTTGAGCAGGCGCGCCAGGTCGTTGCCGACGCTGACATTGCCGGCCTGGCCGGTCACCTTCGGCAGCTTCTCCAGCGCCTCGCCCAGGCGCTCGCGCAGCAGCGGCACGTTCACCCCGGCTTGCGCCAGCAAGGGTCGCGTGCTGCCGCCGCTCTGCTCGAGCAGCGCGGTCATCAGGTGCACCGGCTCGATGACGCTGTGGTCGCGACCGACGGCGAGCGACTGCGCATCGCTCAGGGCCTGCTGGAAGCGCGATGTGAGCTTGTCCATCCGCATGGGAAACCTCTGGAAAAGTCGGGGCGGCGCCCGGCCGCAATGCTCCGGAAATGCGGCCGCGGCGCTGGCTTTCAAGCGCCCGGCCACCCCATCCACCTGACGCTTACATACCGGTCATCACAATGCCGTGCATGAGCGCAGACCCCGCCCGCCTGCCGCCGCCCCCGCCTCCCACCGCCCGGTGGGCCCTGTTCCTCGACGTCGACGGCACCCTGCTGGATCTGGCGAGCTCGCCCGAGGGCGTGCAGGTCCCTGCCGACCTCGTCGGCGACCTGCAACGCATGCACGCAGCGCTGGGCGGAGCGCTGGCACTGGTCAGCGGACGGCGGCTGGAGGCAATCGACGCCCTGTTCGCGCCATTGCGCCTGCCCGCGATCGGCCTGCACGGCCTGCAACGGCGCGAGGGCATCCGCGACGGGCATGCGCTTCCGCCCGCGTTCGCTTCGGTGCTCGCCGCCGCGCGCGACCTGGCCGCGAAATTCCCGGGCGCACTGGTGGAGGACAAAGGCATCACCATCGCCCTGCACTGGCGCAACGCACCCGTCGCCGAAGAGCCGCTGCACGAGTTCGCCAACTCGGCGCTGATCGACCTGCCCGGCTACTGCCTGCAACCCGGGCACGACGTGCTGGAACTGCGGCCCGATGGCCACGACAAGGGCGATGCGATCGTCGCGTTGCTGGAAAGTGACGGCTTCCGCGACCGCGTGCCGGTGTTCATCGGCGACGACCTGACCGACGAGCACGGCTTCGACGCGGTCAACGCGCGCCATGGCATCAGCGTGCTGGTTGGCACGCGGGCGGACAGCGCCGCCACGCACGCCCTGCACGACCCGAAGGCGGTGCGCGCGTGGTTGCGCGAAGCCGCATACGCGCTGTCGCCCGAGGAGGCGGCCGCCTGACCCACGGCCGCGGTGGCCCTCCGTCGAAAGGATTTGCGCATGTCCACGCTCGATCTCGGCATCATCGGCAACGGCAGCATCGCGGCACTGGTCGACGACCGTGCCCGCATCGTGTGGGGCTGCGTCCCCGCCTTCGACAGCGATCCGGCCTTCTGCGCGCTGCTCTCGCCCAGGATCGACGGCGGCGACTACACCATCGAGCTGCAGGACTGCGTCGCCGCCGAACAGCACTACCTGCCCAACACCGCGGTCCTGCGCACGGTGCTGCGCGACGGCAACGGCGGCGCGGTGGAGATCACCGACTTCGCCCCGCGCTGGCGCCACCACGACCGCTTCTTCCGCCCGGTGATGCTGATGCGGCGCGTGCGTCCGCTGTCGGGCAGCCCGCGCATCCGCGTGCTGCTGCGGCCGCTGGCCGACTACGGCGCGCGCATTCCCGAGATCACCTGGGGCAGCAACCACGTGCGCTATCTGCTCGCGGGCGTCACCCTGCGGCTCACCTGCGACGTGCCGGTGCGCATGGTGCGCGATGCCTTGCCGTTCGTGCTCGATCGCGACATCCACCTGGTGCTTGGGCCCGATGAAACGCTGACCCAACCGGTCGGGCCGTACGTGCGCCTGGCCGAGGAGCGCACGGTGGACTACTGGCGCGAATGGACGCGCTTCCTCTCGATTCCGCTGGAATGGCAGGAGGCGGTGATCCGCAGCGCGATCACGCTGAAGCTGTGCCAGTACGAGGACACCGGCGCGATAGTGGCGGCGATCACCACCTCGATCCCGGAAGCTGCGCATACGGTGCGCAACTGGGACTACCGGTATTGCTGGCTGCGCGACGCCGCCTTCGTGGTGCGGGCGCTCAACCGCCTGGGCGCCACGCGCACCATGGAGGACTACCTGCGCTACCTGTCCAACCTGGCGACGTTCGAGTCCGGTGCGTTGCAGCCGCTGTACGGCATCGGCTTCGAGACCGAACTGACCGAGGAGGAAGTGCCCTCGCTCGCGGGCTACCGCGGCATGGGCCCGGTGCGCCGCGGCAACCTGGCCTGGCTGCAGAAGCAGCACGACGTTTACGGCAGCGTGGTGCTGGCCTCGACCCAGCTGTTCTTCGACCAGCGCCTCAACCGCCCCGGTGACGCCACCAGCTTCGCGCGCCTTGAGCCGATCGGCGAGCGCGCGTTCGAACTCTATGAGCAACCCGACGCGGGCTTGTGGGAGTTCCGCGGCCGTGCCGAGACGCACACCTACTCCGCCGCCATGTGCTGGGCGGCCTGCGACCGCCTCGCCAAGATCGCGCTGCACCTGCGCCTGCCGGAGCGGGCCGCGTTCTGGCGCGTGCGCGCCGACCAGATGCACGTGCGCATCATGGACGCCGCGCTGGATGCCGAACGCGGCCACTTCGTCGACACCTTCGGCGGCCATCGCCTCGACGCGTCGCTGCTGTTGCTGGCGGACCTGGGCTTCATTGCCGCCGACGATCCGCGCTTCATCGCCACGGTCGAGGCCATCGGCCGCGACCTCAAGCGTGGCGACGCGCTATACCGCTACACCGCCGCCGACGACTTCGGCGTGCCGGAGACCAGCTTCACCATCTGCACGTTCTGGTACATCGATGCGCTGGCCGCGATCGGGCGCAAGGACGAGGCGCGCGGCATGTTCGAGCGGCTGCTGGCCAAGCGCAATCCGCTGGGCCTGCTGTCGGAGGACCTGGCCTTCGACGGCGAGCCGTGGGGCAATTTCCCGCAGACGTACTCGCACGTGGGCCTGATCATCGCGGCGATGCGCCTGTCGCGGCCATGGCGGGACGCGGTGTGAGCAGGCTGGTGATGGTGTCCAATCGCGTCGCCACGCCCGGCGAGGCGCGCGCCGGCGGCCTGGCCATCGCGCTGAAAGCCGCGATCGAGGAAGCCGGCGGGCTGTGGTTCGGCTGGAGCGGCCACGTCGCGGCGGAATCCGGGCGCATGCACGAAACCCTGGTCGGCAAGATCCGCTACGTCACCGTCGACCTGTCGGAACAGGACCGCGACGACTACTACCACGGCTTCGCCAACCGCACGCTGTGGCCGCTGCTGCACTTCCGCATGGACCTGGTCGACTACAGCCGCGAAATGTATGCGGGTTACCGCCGCGTCAATGCGCTGTTCGCGGAAAAGCTGGCGCCGTTGTTGCACGAGGACGACGTGGTCTGGGTGCACGACTACCACCTGATCCCGCTGGCGCAGTCGCTGCGCGAGCGCGGCATCCGCTGCCGGCTCGGTTTCTTCCTGCACGTGCCGATGCCGTCCTCGGACCTGCTCGCCGCGTTGCCCGACCATCGCCGCCTGTTCGAGGGCCTGTCGGCCTACGACCTCGTCGGCTTCCAGACCGAACGCGACCTCGAACGCTTCCAGGATTACGTGCGCCTGTTCGGCCGCGGCCGCGTGGTCGAGCACGGCGTGCTGGAAACCGCCGAAGGCCGCCGCCTGCGTGCCGGCGCGTTTCCGATCAGCATCGACACCGCGCGCATCAGCGAACTGGCCGCGCGTTCGGTCGGCAAGGCCAGCGCGAAGCGGCTGGCGGCGAGCCTGTCCGGGCGCGCGCTCGCGATCGGCGTGGACCGGCTGGACTATTCAAAGGGACTGCCCGAGCGCTTTCGCGCCTTCGAGCGCTACCTGGAGCGCCATCCCGAGCAGCGCGGGCGCATGACCTACCTGCAGATCGCGCCGGTCTCGCGCGGCGAGGTGCCGGAATACCGCACCCTGCGCCAGGAGCTGGAGCAGCTCGCCGGCCACATCAACGGCACCCACGCCGATGCCGACTGGACGCCGGTGCGCTACGTCAACCGCAACTATCCGCACGCGTCGCTGACCGGCTTCTACCGGCTCGCGCGGGTCGCGCTGGTGACGCCGCTGCGCGACGGCATGAACCTGGTGGCCAAGGAATTCGTCGCCGCGCAGGACGGCGCGGATCCGGGCGTGCTGGTGCTATCGAGCTTCGCCGGGGCCGCGCGCGAACTCCCGCAGGCGCTGCTGGTGAATCCCTACGACCTGGACGGCGTCGCCGATGCGATCGCGGCCGCGGTGACGATGCCGCTGGAAGAGCGGCGCGAACGCTGGCAGGCGATGATGGCCCAGCTGCGCCAGCACGACATCACCGCGTGGCGGCAGCATTTCCTCGCGACCTTGCGCGCGGCCTGACGATCAGGAAGCGATCTCGCGACCTCCGCGTCGCCGGCAAGGTGCTGGTGCAGGTGCAGCGCGCGTATTTGCCTCGGCAACGCAGCGAAGCGGTGGCCCGGCAAGGCCCGAAAGGGCAGCGTCGCCGCCCGGCGTCAGCGCGCGGGATCCATCCACACCAGCGACGCCATGCGCCCGGTGCGCTGGTCGCGGCGATGCGAATAGAACGACTGCGGATCGGCGATCGTGCACAGCGCGCCGCCGTGGATGTCGTGCGCGCGCAGGCCGGCCTTTTCCAGGCGGCGGTGGGCGAGCGCGTAAAGGTCGACGTGCCAGTGCTGCGGACGCGTGCTGGTGAAGGCGCGCCCTGCGCCCCAGTCGTTGGCCACGAACGCGTCGTAGACCTCGACCCCGACTTCGTAGCGCTGGGGGCCCGCGGCCGGACCGAGCCAGGCCAGGAGCCGATCCGGCGGCGTGCGCAGCCGGGCGATCGTGGCTTCCAGCACGCCGGCGGAGAGTCCGCGCCAGCCCGCGTGCGCGGCGCCGACTTCGCTGCCGTCCTTGGCCGCGAACAGCACCGGCATGCAGTCGGCGGTGAGGATGGCGAGTACCACGCCCGGGGTGGCGGTCACCGCGGCGTCGGCCTCGGGTTCGGCGGTCGCGTGCGTGCCATCGATGCGCACGTCATCGACGCGTACAACCCCGGTGCCGTGCACCTGGCGCAGCCAGTGCGGCGCGGACGGCAGGCGCGCGAACTCGGCCAGTTGCTGGCGGTTGCGGAGCACCGCGGTCTCGTCGTCGCCCGCGCGCAGGCCCAGGTTGAAACTGTCGAACGGCGCCTGCGACACCCCGGCGCCGTGGCGCAGCGTGGTGAAGCCATGCACCGACTTGGGCACGGGCCAGGCGGCCGGAAGGAAGGCGGGGTGCATGGCCTCAGCGACCGCCCTGCTTGGCGGCGACGGCGTCGTCATGCAGGGCGCGCACCAGCGCACGCATGTCGTCCGGCATGGGCGCACTGCAGCGCACCGCTTCGCCGCTGACCGGGTGGGTGAATTCGAGCACTTCGGCGTGCAGCGCCTGGCGGCGGAATCCGCGCAACGCCTCGATCAGCTCCGGCGTCGCGCCCTTGGGCAGCTTCAGCGGTCCGCCGTACAGCGGGTCGCCGACGATGGGATGCTTGAGGTGCTGCATGTGCACGCGGATCTGGTGGGTGCGGCCGGTTTCCAGCCTGCATTCGAGCAGGGTGTGCGCGCGGAAACGTTCGCGCAGGCGGAAGTGCGTCACCGCGTCCTTGCCATCGTCGCGCACGGCCATGCGGATGCGGTCGCGCGGATGGCGTTCGATCGGCGCGTTGGCGGTGCCGCCCGAAACGAGCGCGCCGACGACCACCGCGAGGTACTGGCGATGGACCTGGCGCGAGGACAACTGCTCGATCAGCGCGGTGTGCGCCGGCAGCGTGCGCGCCACGACCATGACGCCGGAGGTGTCCTTGTCGAGTCGGTGGACGATGCCCGCGCGCGGCAGCGCGTTGAGCGCGGGGTCGCGGTGCAGCAGCGCGTTCACCAGCGTGCCGGCGGGGTTGCCGGCGCCGGGATGCACGACCAGGCCCGCGGGCTTGTTGATGACGAAGACGTGCTCGTCCTCGTACAGCACGTCGAGCGCGATGTCCTCGGGCTCCGAATGCGTCTGGATCTCGAGCACCGCGGTCACGGTGACAAGCTCGCCGCCGCGCACTGGATCGCGCGGACGCGCTTGGTTGCCGTCGAGGCGGGCATCGCCGGACTTGATCCAGGCGGCCAGGCGCGAACGTGAGTAATCGGGAAAAAGATCCGCGAGCACGGCGTCGAAGCGACGGCCGGCGCTGCTGTCGGGAACGATGGCGGAAAGGGTTTCGGCGGAACCGCTCATGGGGGCGAAGGTTCAGGGGGCGGATCGCGGGGCTGCTATTATCCGGATTTCGTGCCTCCGGCGTCCGTCCAAGCCTGCCATGACCCCCAGCAGTAACCGTCCCGCTCCGCGCATCCTGTTCTGCCTGCTGCTGATCGCCGCCCTTGCCGGGTCGGGCTGCGCCCGGGTCAAGGGGATGTTCAAGGACGAAAACGCCAACGAAGGCCAGCCGGTCGCCGAGCTCTACGCCAAGGCGCACCGCCTGATGGTCCACGGCAACTGGGCCGGCGCGGAAGTGGTGTTCAAGCGCCTGGTCGCCCAGTACCCGTACGGCCCCTACACCGAGCAGGCGCTGGTGGAAACCGCATACGCGCAGTACAAGGCGGGCAAGCACGACGACGCGATCACCAGCATCGACCGCTTCATCCGCACCTACCCGACCCACCGCAACACCTCGTACATGTACTACCTGCGCGGCCTGGTCGACTCGACCCGCGAGACGGTGTTCATGCAGCGCGTGTGGCGCCTGGACCCGAGCCGCCGCGACCTGGCCACGCCGCAGCAGGCCTACAACGACTTCCAGATCGTCACCGAGCGCTACCCGAACAGCCGCTACGCCGAGGACGCGCGCCAGCGCATGGCGGACCTGCGCAACGTGTTCGCCCGCCACGACCTCGACGTCGCCCTGTACTACCTGCGCCGCACCGCCTACGTGGCCGCGGCCGACCGTGCCAAGCGCGTGCTCGAGACCTACCCGCAGAGCAAGTACCAGAACGACGCCGTCGCCACGCTGGCCGCTGCCTACACCGGCCTGGGCAACCAGACCCTGGCCGATGACGCCAAGCGCGTCCTGCAGCAGAACGATCCCAACCATCCGTACCTGCGTGGCGATTGGCCGGATTACCCCAGCAACCTGCGCAAGCTCAATCCGTTCGCCGGCGAGAAGTCCGCGCTCGACAACGACAAGCGCTGAGTCACCGGTTCCCGCGCGCACACACGCCGCCTTCGGGCGGCGTTTGCGTTTGCGGCACGTGCGCCACTCCATGCGCGGAACGCTGCGTGTCCACGGCGCCCGCCCGCGCCCGGCCAGGCGGAGCACACTCGCCCAACTCCCAGCGTGCCCCGACCATGACCGAACCCGAACTGCTTCGCTACGCCGCATTCACCGACCAGCCCGCGGGCGGCAACCCTGCCGGCGTGGTGCTGGATGCACGCGGCCTGGATGCCGCGCGGATGCAGGCGATCGCGGCCGAGATCGGCTATTCGGAAACCGCGTTCCTGTCCCCGCGCGAGGATGGCGGCTACGACACGCGCTACTACTCCCCGGAAAAGGAAATCACCTTCTGCGGCCATGCCACGATCGCGGCCGCGGTCGCGCTGGCGGAACGCACGGCGCCAGGCAGGCTGCGCCTGCATACCCGCGTCGGCGAGGTGGTCGTCGACACCCAGCGCGGCCAGGGCCGCACCACCGCGACGCTCACCAGCGTCGCGCCGCGCGTGGAGACGGTTCCCGACGCCGTCCTGGACCAGGCATTGGCGGCCCTGCGATGGTCGCCACCTGAGCTCGACCCGGCGTTGCCACCGCGCATCGGTTTCGCCGGCGCCCGGCACCTGATCCTGGCCGCGCGCACGCGCGAGCGCCTGCGCGATCTCGACTACGACTACGCGGCGCTGAAGCGGCTCATGCTGGCCAACGACCTCACCACGGTCGCGCTGCTATGGCGCGAATCGTCCACGCTGTTCCACGCGCGCAATCCCTTCCCGCCGGGCGGCGTGGTCGAGGATCCTGCGACCGGCGCGGCGGCCGCCGCGTTCGGCGCCTACCTGCGCGAACTGCGCCTGGTCGCGCTGCCCGCGACGGTGGCGATCCGCCAGGGCGTCGACATGGGGCGACCGAGCTTGCTCACCGTGGACATCGGCGAACACGGCGGAATCCGGGTCAGTGGAGAGGCGGTGCCGGTCGCGGCACAATCGATCTGACGCGGGGACGTCCGCGCCGCGACAGGCCATACGCGCGACGGACTCCATCGCGCCGCAGCGCGCCAACTCACTTGCCGTCCGCGTACCCATTGGTGATCGGATACCGCCGTTCCCGCCCGAACGCACGCCGTGACACCTTCGGCCCGGGCGCGGACTGGTGCCGCTTCCACTCGCTGATCCGCACCAACCTCAACACCCGATCCACCGTCGCCGCGTCAAAACCCGCCGCGATGATGTCCGCACCCGACTGCTCCAGGTCCACGTGCCGGTACAGGATCGCGTCGAGCACGTCGTACGGCGGCAGCGAATCCTGGTCCTTCTGGTTCTCGCGCAGTTCCGCCGAGGGTGGGCGATCGATCACGCCCTGCGGGATCACCAGGTCGCCGACGGTGTTGCGCCAGCCCGCCAGCGCGAACACCTCGGTCTTGTACAGGTCCTTCAGTGGCGCGTAGCCGCCGCACATGTCGCCGTAGATGGTGGCGTAACCCACCGCGTATTCGCTCTTGTTGCCGGTGGTCAGCAGCAGGCCGCCGAACTTGTTGCTCAGCGCCATCATGATCGCGCCGCGGCTGCGCGACTGCAGGTTCTCCTCGGCGATGTCGACCGGCTTGCCCGCGAACTGTTCCGACAGCGCGTCGAGGAAACCCTGGAACGGCTTTTCGATCGGCACGGTGACCATGCGCACGCCCTGGCGGCGGCACTGCTCGTCGGCCAGGTCGTTCGACAGCCCCGCGGTATAGCGCGAAGGCATGCGCACGGCGGTGACGTTCTGCGCGCCCAGGGCATCGACGGCGATGGCCAGCACCAGCGACGAATCGATGCCGCCGGAGAGCCCCAGCCAGGCGTGGGTAAATCCGTTCTTGGCGAAGTAGTCGCGGGTGCCGCGCACCACCGCGCGCCAGGCCAGCGCATCGCGGCTCTCGTCGCCGTCCTCCACCCACTGCACCGGCGCGAACTTGCGCGTGGCCGGATCGAAGTCGACCACCAGCCACTGGTCGGTGAACGCCGCCGCGGCCGGGTGCACGGTGCCGTCGCCATCGGCGACGACCGAGGCACCGTCGAACACCAGCGCGTCCTGCCCGCCCACGACGTTGAGGTAGGCGACGGCGGCACCGGTTTCCCCCACGCGTTGCGCCATGAGCTCGTCACGTTGCACGTGCTTGTCGCGCTCGAACGGCGACGCGTTCGGCACCAGCACCACCTGCGCTCCGGCAGCGACCGTCTGCGCGATCGGTTCGGGGAACCACAGGTCTTCGCAGATGATCAACCCGACCTTCACGCCCTTCGCCTCGAACACGCAGATATCGCGATCCGGATCCACGTCGAAGTAGCGGCGTTCGTCGAACACCGCGTAGTTGGGCAGCTCGCGCTTGCGATAGGTGTGGGCGATGCCGCCATCGCGCAGCACGCTGGCCGCGTTGTAGACGATCGCACCGGCCGCCTGCGGCCAACCGACGATGGCGACGATGCCGGTCGCCGCGCGGGCGACGCGTTCGATCGCCGCTTCGCAATCGGCGAGGAACGCGGGACGCAGCAGCAGGTCCTCCGGCGGGTAGCCGCTCAGCGCCAGCTCCGGGAACAGCACGACGTCGGCGCCGTATTCGTCCCGCGCCACCGCGATCATCTCGACGAGGCGGTCGGCGTTCCTGGCCACCGCGCCCACCGGGAAATCGAACTGCGCCATCGCGATCCGCAACGCCATGCCCTGCTCCGGCTTCAAACGTGCGCGCATTCTATCGCGCCGCGACATTGCGCTCGTTCCGGGAGGCCTGGAACCTACCGTCCCAGGATCCAGACGCTTGCCGTCGGCAGTGGTGTTCGGGGCGCCGGCTTGCCGTCGGCATCCAGGGCGATCATCACGAAGCGGCCGCGCGTGTACAGATGGCGCGTCCCTGCCTGCGCATCCTCGGCGTGCATTCGTGGGATGGGTTGAGCGCAGCGAAACCCATCAACCACGCTGGGGGAAGCATCGATGGGTTTTGCCTGCGGCTCAACCCATCCTACGTCGCTACGTCCCATGGTTCAGGCGTCTGCCGCCGCCAACGGTGCCACCGACGCCGGCTTGCCGTTGGCATCCAGGGCGATCATTACGAAGCGGCCGCGCGTGCACGGATGGCACGTTCCTGCCTGCGCACCCTCGACGTGCAGTGCGTAGGATGGGTTGAGCGCAGCGAAACCCATCAACCACGCTGGGGGAAAGCATTGATGGGTTTCGCCGATGGCTCAACCCATCCTACGTCGCTGGTCCGTTCGTGCCCGCACAACGGCACGGCGGGCGTAGTCCGTAGGATGGGTTGAGCGCAGCGAAACCCATCAGCCACGTCGCGGCGCTTGTCGATGGGAAAGACCGGTTGGCCTGGTCGGGAAACACGATTTCCCACGGGCGCGCTTCCAGTGGCGCGGCTGCATTTTCAGAACGCCTCCTCGAACGCCACCGCCCCGCTGATCCCCACCTGGTACGCGGAGACGCGGCGCTCGAAGAAGTTGGTCAGTTCCTGCACGTCCTGCAGGTCCATGAACGGAAACGGATTGCCCGCGCCGAACTCGGGCGCCAGGCCCAGTGCGGACAGCCGCAGGTCGGCGACGTACTCGAGGTACTGGCGCATCTCGCGCGGCGACAGGCCGAGCACGCCTTCCTGGAGCGGGCCACCGGAGAGCACGTCGTCGGCGAAGCAGGCTTCGACCTCGATCGCTTCGCGCAGCATCGCGCGCACCTCGCGCTCCATGCCCGCGTCGAACAGCCCCGGCTCCTCGCTGCGCACGGTGTGGATCACTTCCAGCGCGAACGCCATGTGCCCGGACTCGTCGCGGAACACCCAGTTGGTGCCCGCCGCCAGGCCCGGCAGCAGGCCGCGCGAACGCAGGAACCAGACGTAGGCGAAGGCGGCGAAGAAGAACAGGCCCTCGATGCAGCAGGCGAAGCAGATCAGGTTGAGCAGGAAGGCGCGGCGCTGCTCGCGCGTGTCCAGGCGTTGCACGGACTGGATCGAATCCATCCACTTGAAGCAGAACTCGGCCTTGGCCTTGATCGACGGAATGTTCTCGATCGCCGCGAAAGCCTCGCCGCGGCGCGCGGGGTCGGGGATGTAGGCATCCAGCAGCGTCAGGTAGAACTGCACGTGCAGCGCTTCCTCGTACAGCTGCCGCGACAGGTACATGCGCGCTTCGGGCGCGTTGATGTGCTGGTACAGGTTCAGCACCAGGTTGTTGGCCACGATCGAGTCGCCGGTGGCGAAGAACGCGACCAGGCGCTCGATCAGGTGGCGGTCGGCGGCGCTCAGCTTGTGCCGCAGGTCGTTGAGGTCGATGCCGAAGTCGATCTCCTCCACGGTCCAGGTATTGCGGATCGCGTCCTTGTACATCTCGTAGAACGCGGGATAGCGCATCGGCCGCAGGGTGAGGGCAAAGCCGGGATCGAGCAGGTGCGGTTGGTTCGCGGCGGACATGGAGCGCTCCGGAAGTAAGAAGCCCTTTCCCGCGGCGGGCATCCACGGCGTCGGGGGACGATCCGCCGGATGCCTGCGCGGGAAAGGGAAAAGGTCGGTGCGCTGGCGACCGCTCCTGCCTCCGTGCAGCGCTGCGTCCCTGCAGCGGCCACGGCGCCAGCGCCCCGGTTCGATTACTGGCAGGCCTCGCAGGCCTCCGGGTTTTCCAGCGAACAGGCGACGGCCTGCTGCGTGGTGTAGGCCGGCGCCGCGATCGTCGCCTTCGCGATCCGCGTCGCCGGCCGCGAGCGCAGGTAGTAGGTCGTCTTCAGCTTCGACTTCCACGCGTACATGTACATCGACGACAGGCGGCCGATGTTCGGGCTTTCCATGAACAGGTTGAGCGACTGCGACTGGTCGAGGTACGGCCCGCGCGCGGCGGCGAGGTCGATCAGCGCCTTCTGCGGCAGTTCCCACGCGGTGCGGTAGACGGCCTTGAGCGTGTCGGGAATGCCGGCGATGTTCTGGATCGAGCCTTCCGCGAGCTTGATCGCGTCGCGCGTCTGCGCGGTCCACAGGCCGAGCTTCTTCAACTCGTCCACCAGGTAGCGGTTGATCTGCAGGAAGTCGCCCGACAGGGTCTCGCGCTTGAACAGGTTGGACACCTGCGGCTCGATGCATTCGTAGCAGCCGGCGATCGAGGCGATCGTCGCGGTGGGGGCGATCGCGATCAGCAGCGAGTTGCGCAGGCCGTGCGCGGCGATGCGCTGCTTCAGCGCCTCCCACGCGGCGGTTTCGGTCGGCCTGACCCCCCACAGGTCGAACTGCAACGCGCCACCGGCCGCACGCGTCTCGGCGTAGCTCGGGTGCGCGCCGTGCTTCTCGGCCAGTTCGCACGAGGCTTCCAGCGCATGCAGGTAGATGCGCTCGGCGATCCGCGTCGACAACTGCAACGCCTCGGCCGAATCGAACGGCAGGCGCAGCTTGAAGAACACGTCCTGCAGGCCCATCACGCCCAGCCCGACCGGGCGCCAGCGCAGGTTGGAGCGGCGAGCGGTCTCGATCGGGTAGAAGTTGAGGTCGATGACGCGGTCGAGCTGGCGCACGGCGACGCGCACCGTTTCGGACAGCTTGTCGAAGTCGAAGGCGGCTTTGCCGTCGTCGAACTGGGCGACGTGCTGGGCCAGGTTGATCGAGCCGAGGTTGCATACCGCGGTCTCTTGCGCCGAGGTGACCTCGAGGATCTCGGTGCACAGGTTGGACAGGTGCACGGTGCGACCGGCCCCGACCTGGTTGCAGGTGCGATTGGACGCGTCCTTGAAGGTCATCCAGCCGTTACCGGTCTCGCCGAGCACCTTCATCATCCGCGCATACAACTCGCGCGCCTTGATCGTCCTGGCCGCGAGGCCCTGCTGCTCGGCCTGCACGTAGGCCTGCTCGAAGGCCTCGCCCCACAGGTCGACGAACTCCGGCACAACGTATGGATCGAACAGCGACCAGTCGCCGTCGGCTTCCACGCGCTGCATGAACAGGTCCGGCACCCAATTGGCCAGGTTGAGGTTGTGGGTGCGCCGCGCCTCGTCGCCGGTGTTCTCGCGTAGCTCGAGGAACTCCTCGATGTCGGCGTGCCAGGTTTCCAGGTAGATGCAGGCCGCGCCCTTGCGCTTGCCGCCCTGGTTCACCGCAGCGACCGACGCATCCAGCGTCTTCAGCCACGGCACGATGCCGTTGCTGCGGCCGTTGGTGGAGCGGATCAGCGAACCGCGCGAACGGATGCGCGAATACGCCTGGCCGATGCCGCCGCTGAACTTCGACAGTTGCGCCACGTCGCCGTAGCGCGCGTAGATGTCGGTCAGCGAATCCTGCGGCGAATCCAGCAGGAAGCACGACGACAGCTGCTCGTGGCGGGTGCCGGAGTTGAACAGCGTCGGCGAGCTGGGGATGTAGTCCAGCGACGCCATCAGCCGGTACAGCTCCAGTGCCGCCGACGGCGTCTCGGTCAAGGCCACCGCGATGCGCATGAAGAACTGCTGCGGCGTCTCGAGCACGCTGCGGCGCTGCGGATGCTTGAGCAGGTAGCGGTCGTACAGCGTGCGCAGTCCGAAGTACTCGAAGCGCTGGGTCTGCGCGGCATCGATCGCGTCGTTGAACTTGCGCGCGTTGGCTTCGACGGTGTCGCGGATGCGGTCGTTGATCAGGCCCAGCTCGTGGCCGAGCACGATCGACTGCGAGAACGAATGCACGCCCAGGCCCGCGACCTCCTTGTCGATGTACCCGGCGAGCAGGCGCGCGGCCAGGCGCGCGTACTGCGGCTCCTCGGCGGTGAAGGCGGCGGCGGTGCGGATCGACAGCTCGTCGAGTTCGCGCGTGCTCGCGCCGTCGAAGATGCCGGCGATGGTCTTGAGCGCGACCCGCATCGGGTCGATCTCGTTGAGGCCGTCGCAGCAGCGCGTCACCGCGCGCACGATCTTGGCGACGTCGACCGGTTCCCTGCGGCCGTCGCGCTTGGTGATGGTCATGGTCGCCGGGGCGTGCGGCGGGGTCAGGGCGAAGCTGGATTGCGCGGCCGGGCGCGATGGCGCCTCGGTCGCGACGTCGACCGTGTCCGCATCGGACGCTGCGATCGCATGGGTTTCGGTGTTCATGGCTGTCCTCTCCGGTGACTGTGGAGAAGAAGCGAAAGCGGTCGCACGCACTGCGATTGGGAGGGCCCGGCTCGCATCGCGCAGCAACCGGCCCCCGCCCCCTCGGGCGAGCCGGCTTCAACGCGAAGGAATGCGAACGGGCGACGGCACGGGACGGAGGCCCGGCGTGGTCGACCGTCGCTCCCCGCGGAGACGCCTGGCCAAGCGGAGGTATCCCGGGCTCTGATTTCGGCGCGATGCGCCTACATCCAGGGCGAACGGATCTCCTCCGGTCGTGGCAGGTTTTCGGGCTTCCGGTCATCGGCACGCGGGGTGCCATTCCTACTGCGCGTCGCTTCCCAGCTGCATCCCATTGCGGGACAGGCCAGTGCCATTGACGCGGGTCGTTACCAGTTACCGCTGCGGGGCAGCTCCGGAATCGGCCTGTCTCCTGTTGGAGCAGCGCCTCACCGGATTCCCTTTAAGCCTTCCCCGGGCGGGGTCGGCACCATCGACGACCACAAGATAGTGGGGCTGTCCGGATCGGTCAACACGAAATGTTGAGGGTGGGCGGACCGATCGTTCCCTACGACCTGCGCCGCGCGCCGCGCAACACGCGCAGCAGGGCCTGTTCCCACTGCCGCGGACCGCGGGCGCCACGCACGGCGCGGGCGAGCTGTCCCTGCTCCCAGCAGTCGAGTACCGCCGGGGCGATGTAGGACTTGCGACAGATCGCCGGGGTATTGCGCAGCGTGGCCGCGACCGCGGCGATCACCTCGTTGCGCACGGCGGCGACGCTGCGCCCATCGGCGTCCTCGCCGGGGCCAGCCTGGGCCGCCAGCAGTTGCAGGGCGCACAGGCTGGCGCCCCAGGTGCGGAAGTCCTTGGCGGTGAACTCCTCGCCCATCGCTTCGCGCAGGTAATCGTTCACCTCACCCGACTCCACCGGTTGCACCTCGCCTGCATCGTCGAGGTACTGGAAGAGCTGTTGCCCCGGCAATTGCTGGCAGCGGCGCACGAGCCGGGCGAGCCGCGCATCGTCCAGCGCCACATCGTGTTCCTTGCCGCCCTTGCCGCGGAAGCGGAAGCGCAGGCCGCCGCCGCGCAGGAACTGCACGTGCCGGTTGCGCAACGTCGTCAGCCCGAACGACTGGTTCTCGCGCGCGTACTCGTCGTTGCCGATGCGCACCAGGGTGTCGGCCATCACCGCCACGACCATCGCGAGCACGCGCTCGCGCGGGAGCCCGCTCCGTGCGAGGTCGGCGCGCACGCGGCGGCGCAGGTGCGGCAAGGCCGCGCCAAAGGCCAGCATGCGATCGAACTTCGCCGCGTCGCGCACCTGCCGCCAACGCGGGTGGTAGCGGTACTGCTTGCGCCCGCGCGCATCGCGACCGGTCGCCTGCAGGTGGCCGTTGGCGCGCGTGCAGATCCAGACGTCGCGGTACGCCGGCGGGATCGCCAGCGCGCGGATCCGTTCCAGCGTGGCGCGATTGCGGACCCGGCGGCCGCGCGCGTCGAGATAGACGAAGCCGCGGCCCGCGCGCTGCCGCCGCAGGCCCGGCTCGGTGTCGCTGACATAGCTCAGGCGGCCCTGTGCCGCGGCCTGGGTGGCGGCGTCGTCGTTGGCGGGGCGCCTGGTCGCTGGCATCGGCGGAGTTTCCGATGCCGCACGTCAAGGCAATGCCTCGGCGGAGACTCAGGCGCAGCGGCGCACCGCCGTAGGATGGGTTGAGCCAAAGGCGAAACCCATCGACTCGCCACGCCGCGTGACAGATGGGTTTCGCTGCGCTCAACCCATCCTACGGGCTGCGCCGAAACAGCGTCGTGGGATGGGTTGAGCCGAAGGCGAAACGCATCGACTCCCTACGCCGCGTCACAGATGGGTTTCGCTGCGCTCAACTCATCCTACGGGCTGCGCCGAAACAGCGTCGTAGGATGCGTTGAGCCGAAGGCGAAACCCATCGACTCCCCCGTCGCGTGACAGATGGGTTTCGCTGCGCTCAACCCATCCTACGAATTGCTCCGGCGCGAACCAAAACAAAAGGCCGCCCGGAGGCGGCCTTCTGCATCGCGTTTGCGAGCGCTTACTTGGCGAGGCGCTTGGCGATCGCCGCGCCGAGGTCGCCCGGCGACTTCACCGTGGTGACACCGGCGGCTTCCATCGCCGCGAACTTGCCTTCGGCCGTGCCCGAACCGCCCGATGCGATCGCACCGGCATGGCCCATGCGCTTGCCCTTCGGCGCAGAGGCGCCGGCGATGAAGCCGACCACCGGCTTGGTCACGTACTTGCTGATGAACTCGGCCGCTTCTTCCTCGGCCGAACCGCCGATCTCGCCGACCATGATGATGCCTTCGGTCTGCGGGTCGTCCTGGAACCACTTCAGCGCGTCGATGAAGTTGGTGCCGTTGATCGGGTCGCCGCCGATGCCGATGCAGGTCGACTGGCCGAGGCCGACGTCGGTGGTCTGCTTCACGGCTTCATACGTCAGCGTGCCGGAGCGCGACACGATGCCGACCTTGCCCGGCATGTGGATGTGGCCCGGCATGATGCCGATCTTGCACTCGCCCGGCGTTATCACGCCGGGGCAGTTCGGGCCGACCAGCACGACGTCGTCGTAGCCGTTGAGGGTGTTCTTCACCCGCAGCATGTCGAGGACCGGAATGCCCTCGGTGATGCATACGATGACCTTGATGCCGGCATCGGCCGCTTCGAGGATCGCGTCGGCCGCGAACGGCGGCGGCACGTAGATGACGGAGGCATCGGCGCCGGTCTCGGCGACGGCTTCGGCCACGGTGTTGAAGACCGGCAGGCCCAGGTGCGTGGTGCCGCCCTTGCCCGGGGTCACGCCACCGACGACCTTGGTGCCGTAGTCGAGCATCTGCTCGGCGTGGAAGGTGCCCTGCGAGCCGGTGAAGCCCTGCACGATCACCTTGGTGTTCTTGTTGATCAAAACGCTCATGGGATCGTTATTCCTTACTTGCCGGCGACGGCCGCAACGGCCTTCTTCGCGCCGTCGTTGATGTCGTCGGCCGGGGTGATCGCGAGACCGGAGTTCTTCAGCAGCTCCTTGCCGGCTTCCACGTTCGTGCCTTCCAGGCGGACGATGACCGGGACCTTGACGTCGACTTCCTTCACCGCGGCGATGATGCCCTCGGCGATCATGTCGCAGCGGACGATGCCGCCGAAGATGTTGACGAAGATCGCCTTCACCTTGTCGCTCGACAGGATCAGCTTGAAGGCTTCGGTCACGCGTTCCTTGGTGGCGCCGCCGCCGACGTCGAGGAAGTTGGCCGGCGAGCCGCCATTGAGCGAGATCACGTCCATCGTGGCCATCGCCAGGCCGGCGCCGTTGACCATGCAGCCGATGTTGCCGTCCATCGTGACGTAGTTGAGGTCGTGCTGGCTGGCCTTGACCTCGGTTTCGTCTTCCTGGCGGATGTCGCGCATCGCGGCCAGTTCGGCGTGGCGGAAGGTCGCGTTGTCGTCGGAGTTGATCTTGCCGTCGAGCACGGCGAGGTCGCCGCTGGTCATGATCGCGAGCGGGTTGAGCTCGACCAGGGCCAGGTCCTTCTCGTGGAACAGCTTGAACAGGCCGAGCATGATCTTGGTCAGCTGGCTGACCTGCTTGGCGTTGAGGCCCATGGCGAAGCCGAGGTCACGGCACTGGTAGGGCTGCAGGCCCTGCACGTAGTTGACGTGCAGCGTGTGGATCGCTTCGGGCTTCTCGTGCGCGACCTGCTCGATGTCCATGCCGCCTTCGGCGGAGGCGATGAAGGTGACCGACTGGGTGCTGCGGTCGACCAGCACCGACAGGTACAGCTCCTTGGCGATGTCGGTGGCCTGGGTGACCAGGACGCTGTCGACGGGCAGTTCCACGCCGGCGGTCTGGTAGGTCGCCATCTTCGTGCCGAGCATGCCCTTGGCGTACTCGCGGACCTCATCCAGGGTCTTGGACAGCTTCACGCCGCCGGCCTTGCCGCGGCCGCCCGCGTGGATCTGGGCCTTGACCACCCAGAAGTCGCCACCGATGGCCTTGGCGGCATCGACCGCCTCTTCCGGCGTGCGCGCAACGCGCCCGGCCGGCACCGCAATGCCGTAATCGGCAAAGAGCTGCTTTGCCTGGTATTCGTGGAAATTCATGCGTCACCGAGGGGAAGTAGAGAACCCGCGCCTGGAATTCGCGGCCGTGGGCCGCCGCGCGAGGGGGCGCATTGTCGCCGATCGGGGCGGTCGGGGCAAAACGCGGGAATCCCCCTTTGGTCGAAGCTGGCCCGCGTTTGCCGCATTTGCCGCCTGCCTATACTCGTGCCGCCCCCTGCCCCCGGAGTTCCGCTTGGCCAGCCGCCCCGCCGCCGAAGCCGACAGCGCGTTACGTCGCGAGCTGCACTTCTTCACCCTGTACCGGCTGCTCGAAGCGGCCCTGCTGACCTTCCTGTTGTTCAGTCCGGTGCGCGAGTACCTCAGCGCGCCGCGCGACGAGGTCCTCGCCCAAACGGCGTCGGTCTCCTACCTGTTCGTGGGCCTGGTCCTGTTCGTCATCCGCAAGCGCGGCGACCTGCGCCTGCAGGCAATGACCGGGATCGCCTTCGACCTGTTCTTCTGCATCCTCGCCGTGTACGCGATGCCGGGCACGCGCACCGGCATCGTGCTGATGCTGATGTTCAACGTCGGCGCGGCGACCCTGCTGCTGCCGACGCGGCTTGGCCTGGGCATCGCCGCGGTGGCCGCCGCCGCCCTCTTCGGGGAGTACTTCCTCACTGCCCCGGGCGAGGCCGGGCGCGGCATTGGCGAGCCGCTGATGTTCGCCACCGGGTATCTCGCCGTCGCCACGCTCACCAACATCCTCGGGCGGCAGATGCGCGAGAGCGTGGACCTGGCCGAGCAGCGCGGCGCGGATGCCGCCTCGTTGGCCGAGGTCAACGAGCTGATCATCCGCCGCCTGCGCACGGGGGTGCTGCTGGTGGACGGCCGCAACCAGCTGCGCCTGGCCAACGAGGCGGCCATGCTGCTGCTGAGCGATCCCGGCAACCATCCCGGCGAAGGTCGCAACCTGTCCCTGGCGGCGCCGGCCCTGGCCAAGCGCCTCGCAGCCTGGCGCGAGACCGGTCGCGCCGACGACACGGCGCTGCAGCTAGCCCCGGACCTGCCGGAAGTGGTGCCGCGCTTCACCCGGCTGCGCGCCGGTAGCGACCAGGTGCTGATCTTCCTCGACGACACCAGCATCGTTTCCCGCCAGGCCGAGTCCATGACCCTGGCTACGCTCGGCCGCTTCTCGGCCAGCCTCGCCCACGAGATCCGCAATCCGCTGGCCGCGATCAACTACGCGGTGCAGCTGCTGGAGGAATCCAAGGACCTGCCTACTTCCGACCAGCGCCTGCTCGAGATCGTGCGCCAGCAGGGCCAGCGCATGAACGGGATCGTCGACAACGTGCTGGGCCTGGCGCGCCGCGACTCGGCCAAGCCCGAACACGTCGAACTGATGGGCTTTGCCCGGCGCTTCGTCGAGGACTACGCGGCCAGCCACCCGCTGGAGCATGACACCTTGCGGGTCACCGGCTCGGCGACCGCGGTGAACATCCTGGTCGACCCGCGCCAGCTGCATCAAGTACTTACGGCCCTGGTCTACAACGCCCTGACCTACGGACGCATGCCGGGCCAGCCGGCCCAGGTCACGGTGCACGTGGCCGTCGATGGCGCCGGCGCTGCCCAGATCGACGTCCGCGACCGCGGGCCGGGCATCCCGGAGGCGGTGGCCAGCCAGCTGTTCCGGCCCTTCTACACCACCTCCAGCCACGGCACGGGCCTGGGCCTCTACATCGCCCGCGAGCTGTGCCGGGCGAACCAGGCCACGCTGGATTACGTCGCCATGCCGGGCGGCGGCGCCTGTTTCCGCATCGGGCTGTCCGCGCCCAGCCCGTTGATGGGCGGACGCTAGGCCGGTCTCGGCGGCACCCGCCCGGGCCGGGTCTCGAGCGCGGGTGAGTTCCGGTCGTGGCCAAGTGATTTCCAATCGAGCGCGCGTGCACTCGGTTGGGCGCGAGTGGATTCCGGTCGAGCGCCAGTGAATTCCAGTCATGCCCGGGTGATTTCCACTCGAACGCGAGTGCACTCCGGTCGGACGCGAGTGGATTCCGCTCGCGCGCCAGTGAATGCCAGTCGTGCCCGGGTGATTTCCACTCGAACGCGAGTGCGCTCCGGTCGGACGCGAGTGGATTCCGGTCGAGCGCCAGTGAATGCCAGTCGTGCCCGGGTGATTTCCGGTCGAACGCGAGTGCGCTCCGGTCGGGCGCGAGTGGATTCCGGTCGCGCGCCAGTGAATTCCAGTCGTGCCCGGGTGATTTCCAGTCGAACGCGAGTGCGCTCCGGTCGGGCGCAAGTGGATTCCGGTCGGGCGCCAGTGAATGCCAGTCGTGACCAGGTGATTTCCGGTCGAACGCGAGTGCGCTCCGGTCGGACGCGAGTGGATTCCGGTCGAGCGCCAGTGAATGCCGGTCGTGCACGGGTGATTTCCACTCGAACGCGAGTGCGCTCCGCTCGGACGCGAGTGGATTCCGGTCGAGCGCCAGTGAATTCCAGTCGTGCCCCCTAATGATTTCCGGTCGAGCGTAAGGGACCTGTTCCGCTTGGGGCGGCGGTTCCCGCTCGCACCCGGTTAGCGCCCGGGAGCTCGCGCGCCGGGACCGCCACCAATGCACGAGCCTGCCCCGGTTGGCGTCGCCGAGCCGGCGCCCCAACCGTTCAGCTTCATCGACCCACGGGTGGAACCTGTAACGGCCGTCGCTTGGCCCTTCCCCGGCGGTTCCGCTATCGTGTACGCCGCGCGGAGGACCGGATGACCGAAACACGTAGTGCACTGATAGTCGACGACGAGCGCGATATCCGCGAGCTGCTCGTCATGACGCTGGGCCGCATGGGCCTGCGTTGCGACACCGCCGCCACCCTGGGCGATGCCCGGGCCCAGCTCGCGCGGAATACCTACGACCTGTGCCTGACCGACATGCGCCTGCCGGACGGTTCGGGCATGGACCTGATCGCCGAGATCGCGCAGAAGCACCCCAACACCCCGGTAGCGATGATCACCGCCTTCGGCAACGTCGAAGCCGCGGTGGAAGCGCTCAAGGCCGGCGCCTTCGACTTCGTCGCGAAACCGGTGGACCTGCCGGTGCTGCGCGATCTGGTGCGCCACGCCCTGGACCTGCGGGAAAAGAAGCGCGCGCCCGCCGCCGCCGATCCGGTCGCCGCCCGCTTCTTCGGCGACTCGCCCGCGATCGCCACCCTGCGCCAGACCATCGCCAAGGTCGCCCGCAGCCAGGCCCCGGTCTACATCGCCGGCGAGTCCGGCGTGGGCAAGGAACTGACTGCCCGCACCATCCACGAGCAGGGTCCGCGCGCAAACGGCCCCTTCATCCCGGTCAACTGCGGCGCGATCCCGGCCGAGCTGATGGAGAGCGAGTTCTTCGGCCACAAGAAGGGCAGTTTCACCGGCGCCCATGTCGACAAGCCCGGCCTGTTCCAGGCCGCGGACGGCGGCACCCTGTTCCTGGACGAGGTCGCCGAACTGCCGCTCCCGATGCAGGTCAAGCTGCTGCGCGCGATCCAGGAAAAATCGATCCGCCCGGTCGGCGCCAATAGTGAAGTGAACGTCGACGTCCGCATCCTCTCGGCGACCCACAAGAACCTCGCCGCGCTGACCGAAGACGGCCGCTTCCGCCACGACCTCTACTACCGCATCAACGTCATCGAGCTGCGCGTGCCGCCGCTGCGCGAACGCCTCGAAGACCTCCCCGGCCTGGCCGAGCGGGTGCTGACCCGCTTGGCCGGCGCGCAGGGCCGGGTCGTGCCCTCGCTGTCGCCGGAAGCGCTGGATGCCCTGCGCAGCCACCCCTTCCCGGGCAACGTGCGCGAACTGGAAAACATCCTCGAGCGCGCCCTCGCCCTCGCCGATGGCGACCTCATCGACGCCGACGACCTGCGCCTGCCCAAGCCGCAGCCGGCGACGTCGGCGGCCATTGCGGCCGGCCATTCGCCGGTGTTCGGCGCGGCGCCCAGCGGGCTGACGTCGCATTCCCCGGCCTACCCGCCGGGCTCCGCTGCAAACTCCAATCCACGGGCGACCGGCACCCATGCCGCCATCGACCCCCGCGCCCTCAACCCGCGCGACACCGCCAGCAGCCGCCTGCCCGAATACATCGAGCAGATGGAGCGCCAGGCCATCGAACAGGCGCTGCAGGAAAACCGCTTCAACAAGACCCGTACCGCCGCGGCACTGGGGATTACGTTCCGCGCGCTGCGGTACAAGCTGAAGAAGCTGGGGATCGACTGAGCGTTCGGGCGCGATGCGCGCCCGATGCCGCCGACCACCGCACGCGAAGGGCCGCCACAACTGGCGGCCCTTTGTCTATTTTATCGGCCGCGTCTTCCGGACCTTGCCCGGACGCACCATTCCATCCGACCGACACGCACACCGCCATGACCCGCTGGAAAGCCTCCGCCATCCATCTCGCCCTGAGCGTCCTCGTCCTCGCCACGATCGGCGCCATCCTGGTCTGGCGCTGGTACCCGCCCGGCCTGTTTCAGATGGCCCATGCCGACAAACTGCTGCTGATCATTGCCGGCGTCGACGTGGCAATGGGCCCGCTGCTCACCTTGATCGTCTACAAGCAGGGCAAGAAGAGCCTGAAATTCGACCTGGCCGTGATCGCCCTGCTGCAGCTGGCAGCGATGGGCTACGGCCTGCATACGGTGTGGCAGTCGCGGCCTGTGTACATGGTCGCGGTCATCGACCGATTTAATCTTGTGTTTGCAAGCGATATGGACCCCGCGGACGTACAGGCAGCGACGGACGAGTACAGGCAGCTTCCCTGGTTGACGGTGAGGACCGTCGCAGCGGTGTTGCCGGAGGATCCGAAGCTGCGCACCGAATTTCTCAAGCGGTCGTCCGAAACCGGGTACGACATTCACCTCATGCCCCGGTACTACGCCCCCTACCGCAAGGCCGTAGCCCAGTTGCTTGCGCACTCCGCAACCACCGACTCGTTTGCCGCCAGGCTTGCGCCTGACCAGGCAGCTGACTTCGCCTCGGCGGTAGCCGCGACGGGCCGGGATCCCGGGCAGCTTCGCGTGGTTCCCGTCAGCTCGACCCGTGGCGACGCCACCATGCTCATCGATGCCCAAACCGGCGATCCCCTGAAGCCGGTTGCACTGGACCCTTGGCCGGGCATCTCGCCCCAACGCTCTCCCAAGTAACCTACGTCAGGCCCAAAACGCTTGCGGACGCCGAAAATAGTGCCGCAATACGTCACCGAGTGACCTGCCGCGTCAGGTCAGTTTGTTTCGATCCGGTGAAACCGGCCTTGGGGACGTGATCGCTCACCCAGTTTGAGAACTGGAGTTCCGCCGGATGACATTGGCACGCACCATGCGTATACATTTCCTGCACGTGCAGCGTTGCACGGCTGCCCATCGGATCCGGAACGCCGGCCATGCGGCACGTGAAAGTCAAACCACTCCTAGGGGAAACACCATGAAGAAGCAGCAGGGCTTTACGCTGATCGAACTGATGATCGTGATCGCGATCATCGCCATCCTGGCCGCCATCGCGCTGCCGGCCTACCAGGACTACACGACCCGCGCCAAGGTCACCGAAGTCATCAACATGATGGCCCCGGCCAAGCTCGCCGTTGCCGAGACCTCGTCTTCGGTCGGCGGTCTCGCCAACGTCACCGTCGCCAACAGCGGTTACACCTTCCCAGGCGCCACCGCTTATGTCAGCAACATCGCCATCACCCCGGCTACCGGCGTCGTGACCGCTACTTCGAGCGTGCCGAATGCCGCCGGCAACATCGTCCTGACGCCGACCGACGTCGGCTCGGGCCAGCTGACCTGGGATTGCACCACGACCATCGCCACGAAGTACGTTCCTGCTGACTGCCGTTAATCGGCCCTCCGCAGGCGCAATCGAAACCCGGCTTCGGCCGGGTTTCTTTTTTGGCCGACCTGTCCCGATAAACGTGCGCGGCGTCCGCTAACCAGACCATGTTTGCGTTACAGTTCACTGGGGCTAGAAAGTCAAGGGATCGCGTATGAACGCGCTTACCGCCAATCTGGCGGGCATAACGGGTATCGCCCGCCGCTTAGTTCTGGACGGGGCGCTGGATGAACAGCCCGCCCGTGATGCTATGTTGGCCGCTACTGCCGAACGCAAGCCGCTAGCGATCTATTTGGCGGAAAAGCGCTTGGTCAGCATGGCGCAACTGGCAGCAGCCAACTCGCACGAGTTTGGCGTACCGCTGTTCGATGTTGCCGCCCTCGACCCCAACCAGTCCGCCATCAAGCTGATCGATGAGGAATTGGTACGCAAGCACAGCGTGCTTCCGCTATTCAAGCGCGGCAACAAGCTGTTCGTGGGGATCGCCGACCCAACCAACACACAGGCGCTGGACGAGATCAAGTTCCAGAGCAACATGGCGGTCGAGGCCATCCTCGTCGACGCCGACAAGATCCATCGCACCATCGAACAATGGCTTGCGTCCGCGGATTCGCTGGCCGAGACGATGGGCGACTCCGAGGACCTCGACAAGCTCGATGTCAGTGGCGGCGAGGACGAGATAGGCGAGAGCGGCGTCGACGCCAAGGGCGACGACACGCCCGTCGTCAAGTTCATCAACAAGGTGCTGGTCGATGCGATCCGCCGCGGCGCGTCTGACATCCACTTCGAGCCCTACGAAACCGAGTACCGGGTGCGCCTACGCATCGACGGCCTGCTCAAGCAGGTCGCGAAGGTGCCGGTCAAACTGTCCCAGCGCATCGCCGCGCGCCTGAAGGTCATGGCGCAGTTGGACATCGCTGAAAAGCGTGTCCCCCAAGATGGTCGCATCAAGCTCAACCTCAGCAAGACCAAACAGATCGACTTCCGCGTCAGCACCCTGCCGACATTGTTCGGCGAGAAGATCGTGCTACGTATCCTCGACGCCAGTGCCGCCAAGCTCGGCATCGATAAGCTGGGCTACGAGGAAGACCAGAAGAGACTGTTCATCGACGCGGTGATGAAGCCGTACGGCATGGTGCTGGTGACGGGCCCAACCGGTTCGGGCAAGACCGTGTCGCTGTATACGGCGCTGAACATCCTCAACGACGAGCAGCGCAACATCTCCACGGTCGAAGATCCGGTCGAAATCCGAGTGCCTGGCATCAACCAGGTGCAGATGAACGTCAAGCGCGGCATGACTTTCGCCGCCGCGCTGCGCAGCTTCCTGCGCCAGGATCCTGACGTCATCATGGTCGGCGAAATTCGCGACCTGGAAACGGCCGAGATCGGCGTCAAGGCCGCGCAGACCGGCCACATGGTCCTGTCGACACTCCATACCAACGATGCGCCGCAGACCATCGCCCGTCTGATGAACATGGGCGTCGCACCCTTCAACATCACCTCGTCGGTCACACTCGTGATCGCACAGCGACTCGCACGCCGCCTGCACGACTGCAAGCGCGAAGTGCAGTTGCCCGAGCACGCACTGCTGGCCGAAGGCTTCACCCATGAAGAGATTGCGGCCGGCCTGAAGATCTTCGATGCAGTTGGTTGCCCCGATTGCACTGAAGGCTACAAGGGCCGCACCGGCATCTACCAAGTGATGCCGATGACGGAGGAAATCCAGTCGATCGTCTTGGAGGGTGGCAGCGCCCTGAAGATCGCCGAAGCCGCCCAGAAGGCCGGCATCCGTGACCTGCGCGCGTCCGCCCTGCTCAAGGTCAAGAACGGCATCACCAGTCTCGCCGAAATCAACCGAGTCACCAAGGACTAAACCATGTCCGCATCCCGTACCGCCGCCAAAATCAACCGCCTGGACACCGCCCAGATCTTCGTGTGGGAGGGAACCGACAAGCGCGGTGTCGTCATGAAGGGCGAGCAGTCCGCCAAGACCGCCAACATCGTCCGCGCGGAACTCCGCCGCCAGGGCATCACGCCCAAGGTCGTCAAGGTCAAGGGCAAGCCGCTGTTCGGCGGCGCCGGCAAGACGATCTCGCCAAACGACATCGCAGTGTTCGCCCGCCAGATCGCGACAATGATCAAGTCGGGCGTTCCCATTGTCCAGGCCCTGGAAATTATCAGCGGGGGCCAGAAGAACCCGAAGATGAAGAACCTAGTGAATGCGCTGCGCGCCGATATCGAAGGCGGGACCTCGTTCCATGAGGCCCTGGGCAAGCACCCGGTCCAGTTCGACGAACTATTCCGCCATCTGGTCAAGGCCGGCGAAGCGGCGGGTGTGCTGGAAACAGTGCTCGACACGATCGCCACGTACAAGGAAAACATCGAAGGCCTGAAGAAGAAGATCAAGAAGGCCCTGTTCTACCCGATGATGGTTATGGCGGTGGCGCTGATCGTTAGCGGCATCCTGCTGATCTTCGTCGTGCCGACCTTCGAGGATGTGTTCAAGCAGTTCGGCGCGGACTTGCCGGCTCCCACGCAGGTCGTCGTCAACCTGAGTCGCTTCGCAGTCAGCTGGTGGTGGTTGATCCTGCTGGTCATCGTCGGCGCCATCACTGCCCTAATTGCATTCAAGAAGCGCTCCGTGAAGTTCTCGCAGTTCCTTGACCGGACGATGCTCAAATTGCCTGTGCTGGGACAAATCCTGCACAACTCGGCCATCGCGCGTTTTTCCCGCACGCTGGGCGTGACCTTCCGTGCCGGCGTACCGTTGGTCGAAGCTCTTGATTCGGTCGCCGGCGCTACCGGTAGCACGGTGTACGAACAGGCGGTGCATCGCATCCGCGACGACGTCTCCGTCGGTTACCAGCTCAACCTGGCTATGAAGCAGGTCAACCTGTTCCCGAACATGGTGATCCAGATGGCTGCGATCGGCGAAGAAGCCGGTGCACTCGACACCATGTTGTTCAAGGTGGCGGAGTTCTACGAAACCGAGGTCAACAACTCCGTCGACGCGCTTTCGAGCCTGATCGAGCCCTTCATCATGATTTTCCTGGGCGTGGTCATCGGCGGCATGGTCATCGCCATGTATCTGCCGATCTTCAAGCTCGGCGCCGTCGTCGGCTGATCGCAGGGACCCCTCCTCAAGATGGCATTCCTCGACCAGAACCCCGCCATCGGCTATCCGCTGGTGGCGGGCTTCGGGCTGCTGGTGGGCAGCTTCCTCAACGTGGTGATCCTGCGCCTGCCCAAGCGGCTGGAGTGGGAGTGGAAGCGCGATGCGCGCGACGTGCTCGAGCAGCCGGAGGTCTATGACCCGCCGCCGCCCGGCATCGTCGTCGAGCGCTCGCATTGCCCGCACTGCAAGCACCAGCTGAGCTGGTACGAGAACATCCCGGTCTTCAGCTGGCTGGCGCTGCGCGGCAAGTGCCGCAACTGCAAGGCGCCGATTTCGATCCAGTACCCGCTGGTCGAGTTGCTGACCATGCTGCTGTTCGTCGCCGCCGTGTGGCGGTTCGGCTTCGGCTGGCAGGGCTTCGGGGCGATCGTCTTCAGTGGCTTCCTGATCTCGATGTCGGGCATCGACCTGCGCACGCAATTGCTGCCGGACAGCCTGACACTGCCGCTGATGTGGCTGGGACTGATCGCGGCCTCGGACAACCTCTACATGCCGGTGAAGCCGGCATTGCTCGGCGCGGTCGCGGGATACGTAAGCCTTTGGTCGGTGTGGTGGGTGTTCAAGCAGCTCACTGGCAAGGAAGGCATGGGCCACGGCGACTTCAAGCTGCTCGCCGCCATCGGCGCGTGGACCGGGCTCAAGGGCGTGTTGCCAACGATCTTGCTGTCCTCGCTGGTCGGCGCGATCGTTGGCTCGATCTACCTGGCAGTGAAGGGACGCGACCGCTCGGTGCCGATCCCGTTCGGGCCTTACCTCGCGATCGCGGGCTGGATCGTGTTCTTCTGGGGCCAGAAGATGATCGATGCCTACCTGCGCATCTCTGGCCTGAGCATCTGACCCGTTACCGGCGTCGCGCGCATTCGAAGCCACACTGGGGACAGTCCCCGCATGAGCCACTTCATCATCGGCGTCACCGGTGGCATCGCCTCGGGCAAGAGCGAAGTCACGAAACGCTTCGAGCAATTGGGCGTCGTGGTTGCCGATGCCGACCTGGCGGCGCGGGCTGCAGTTGCGCCGGGCTCCATTGGGCTCGCGGCGGTCGCGGAAGCCTTCGGCGCATCGGTGCTCGCTGCGGACGGCAGCCTCGACCGCGCGGCGATGCGTCAGCGCGTGTTCGGCGACGAAGGTGCGCGCAGGCGCCTGGAATCCATCGTCCATCCGTTGGTTCGCGCCGAACTGCACCGCCAGTGCGAAAGCGCGGCCAGTGCCTATGCGATCGCCGCGATTCCGCTGCTTGCTGAAGGTGGAGGCCGCGATGCATATCCGTGGCTGCAGCGCATCCTGGTGGTGGACACGACGGTCGATGTCCAGCGTGCGCGATTGATGCAGCGCGACGGGATCGACGCGGCGCTAGCCGATCGCATGATTGCCGCGCAGGCCTCGCGCGATCAGCGACTCGCGATCGCCGACGACGTGATCGTGAACGACGGCGACCTGGCCGCGCTGGACGCGCAGGTGGGCGCGCTCGATCGCCTGTATCGCCGGTTGGCGGCACCTGTCGCGACTTGAGCCGGCTTCATACGGCCGCGCTTACTCCTGCGGCCACAAACTCCGGATCGCCGCGACTCCCTGCGCGCCATGGCGGCGCGCTTCGCCGATGTCGTCCGGCGAGAGCCCGCCAATCGCATAGATCGGCAGCGACACGGCCTCGCGCAATGCGGCGAAACCGTCCCAACCGATGGGTTGGCCATCCGGGTG
Source organism: Lysobacter oryzae DSM 21044 (assembly GCF_059568595.1). NCBI lineage: Bacteria > Pseudomonadati > Pseudomonadota > Gammaproteobacteria > Lysobacterales > Lysobacteraceae > Lysobacter > Lysobacter oryzae. Next base: position 255,977 of record NZ_JCANTQ010000010.1, read on the forward strand.
CGTCGCCGTTGCCTTGATCGGACCAACGACGGCGAAGTCGCAACCCAGCGCTTGTGCGGCGCGCAATTCGTCGAGCACGTGGCAGGACGCGGCGACCGGCGTCCCGACAGGCAGCGGGCGCTCGCTGAATTCGCGCAACTGCGAGGCGCGCAGGTGCAGGCCCGTGCCCAGGGTCTGCGCCAGCTCGATGTCGGCATTGACCAGCACCTGCGCTTGCGCCTGCCGGCAGCGCAAGACGGCTTGTGCGGCCAAGGCGCGCCAACGGGTCGGTTCGCACTTTGGTGCGCGCAACTGCACCCGGCGCGCCCCGCCCCGCAGCGCGCACTCGAGCGCCGCCAGCCATTGGTCGTCGTCGTCGCCGGGTTCGGGCGTCACCAGATACCGATCGGGTTGCAGCAGTGCCGCGACTACCGGGACGTCGGCCGGCGGCATCGGATAGTCGGCCAGTTTGTGCGGCGGCACCCAGGCAAGCGCCTGGCCTTCCAGCCCGCGCACGCTGCCGTGCCACGCCTTGATGTCGTGGACATCCAGGTAGAGCCGCTTGTCCGGGTAGGCCTGGGGAACGCGGATAACCGCCGCACCGATCTCGATGTCGATGCCCAGCTCCTCGCGGAGTTCGCGCTTGAGCGCCGCTTCCGCGCTTTCGCCAGCCTCGTGCTTGCCGCCGGGAAATTCCCACAGGCCGGCCAGGTCGCGCCCCTCGGTACGGCGAGCCAGCAGGATGCGGCCGCGCCGGTCGCGGATCACCCCGGCGACCACTTCGATCATGCGTGGGGCGCGGCCCCCTGCGGGGCAATCGCGCGGATCAGCGGAGGACGATGCTGGTTCGGAGACTGGCATGGCGTCGCGGCGGGCGTTCCGTTTCGACCCTTATCCGTCCTTGGGGCACCTGCTCCCCACGGGCGGGAGCAGGCTATCCGGGAGCCGGTGACCGGCTCCCAGTGGCATCAGGCCAGCTGGCCGTGGCAGTGCTTGTACTTCTTGCCGCTGCCGCACGGGCACGGGTCGTTGCGGCCAATGTTGGCGAACGCGGCATTGGCGGTGGCGGCCTGCGCCTGCGCGGCTTCCTCGTCGGCGCCGAAACCGCCCATGTCCGGATGCTGGAACTGCATCTGCCGGGCCTGCGCCTCGGCGGCCGCACGCTCCTGCGCTTCCATCTGCGCGATTTCTTCCTCGCTGCGGATGCGCACGCGCGACAACAGCGTCACGACTTCGCGCTTGACCTTCTCCAGCATGTCGCTGAAGAGCTCGAAGGCTTCCTTCTTGTATTCCTGCTTCGGCTGCTTCTGCGCATACCCGCGCAGATGGATGCCCTGGCGCAGGTAGTCCATGCGGGCCAGGTGCTCCTTCCAGTTCTGGTCGAGCACGTTGAGCATGATGTGCTTCTCGAGCAGGCGCATCGTCTCCGGCCCCAGCTGCTGCTCGCGCTCGCTGAAATGCGCGGCGACGGCATCCTGCACGCGACGCAGGATGGTCTCCGCATCCATTTCCTTGGCCGCGTTGATCTCGTCCACCAGCGGCAGCGACAGGCCGAACTCCTGCTCGATCGCCGCCTGCAGGCCCGGCAGGTCCCACTGCTCATCGATGGATTCGGCCGGCACGAAGCGGGTCACGATCTCGCTGACGACATCCTCGCGGATGCCTTCGATGTTCTCCTGCACGCTCTCGGCTTCCAGCAACTCGTCGCGCTGGCCGTAGATCACCTTGCGCTGGTCGTTGTTGACATCGTCGAAGTCGAGCAGGTTCTTGCGGATGTCGAAGTTGTGGGCCTCGACCTTGCGCTGCGCACCGGCGATCTGCTTGGTGACCAGGCCCGACTCGATGACGTCGTCTTCCTTCAGCCCCATGCGCGCCATTGCCTTCTGCACCCAGTCGGCGGCGAAGATGCGCATCAGGTTGTCTTCGAGCGACAGGTAGAAGCGCGAGGAGCCCGGGTCGCCCTGGCGGCCGGAGCGGCCGCGCAGCTGGTTGTCGATGCGGCGCGATTCGTGGCGCTCGGTGCCGACGATGTGCAGTCCGCCGGCGGCCTTGACCGCGTCGTGGCGGGCCTGCCATTCGGACTTCATGCGCTGCCTGGTCACCTCGTCGATCTCACCGTTGGCGGCTTCGTAGGCGGCGATCTCGGCTTCGAGAGAACCGCCCAGCACGATGTCGGTGCCGCGGCCGGCCATGTTGGTGGCGATCGTCACCGCGCCCGGGCGTCCGGCCTGGGCGACGATGTGCGCCTCGCGCTCGTGCTGCTTCGCGTTGAGGACTTCATGCGGGATGCCGGCGGCCTGGAGCTGCTCGCTGAGCATCTCCGACACTTCGATCGAAGTCGTGCCGACCAGCACCGGCTGCTGGCGCTTGTTCGCTTCGCGGATCTCGTTGATCACCGCGCGGTACTTGCCGTTGCGGTTGAGGAACACCGCATCCGAATGGTCCTTGCGGATCATCGGGCGGTGGGTCGGGATCACGATCACTTCCAGGCCATAGATGCTCTGGAATTCGTAGGCTTCGGTGTCCGCCGTACCGGTCATGCCGGACAGCTTCTTGTACATGCGGAACAGGTTCTGGAAGGTGATGCTGGCGAGCGTCTGGTTCTCGCGCTGCACCGGCACGCCTTCCTTCGCTTCCACGGCCTGGTGCAGGCCGTCGGACCAGCGGCGGCCCGCAAGCGTGCGGCCGGTGAACTCGTCGACGATGATGACTTCACCGTCGCGCACGATGTAATCGACATCGCGCTGGTAGATCGCGTGCGCGCGCAGCGCGGCGTTCAGGTGGTGGACGACGCTGAGGTTCTGCGCGCCGTACAGGCTGTCTTCGTCACCCTGCAGGATGCCGGCCTTGCGCAGCAGTTCCTCGGCATGCTCCTGGCCCGCTTCGGACAAGTGGACCTGCTTGCCCTTCTCGTCGACCCAGTAGTCGCCCTCGCCTTCTTCCGTGGCCTGCTTGGTGAGCGAAGGCACGATGCGGTTGACCTTGATGTACAGCTCCGGCGATTCGTCGGCCGGGCCGGAGATGATCAGCGGCGTGCGCGCCTCGTCGATCAGGATCGAGTCGACTTCGTCGACGATCGCGTAATGCAGGCCACGCTGGAAGCGGTCTTCCTTCGACAGCGCCATGTTGTCGCGCAGGTAGTCGAAGCCGAATTCATTGTTGGTGCCGTAGGTGATGTCGGCGGCGTAGGCGGCGTGCTTGTCCGCATGCGGCATGCCCGGATAGACGACGCCGACGCTCAGGCCCAGCCAGTTGTACAGCTTGCCCATCCAGGCCGCGTCGCGGCGGGCCAGGTAGTCGTTCACGGTGATGACGTGGACGCCCTTGCCTTCCAGCGCGTTGAGATAAGTCGGAAGGGTGGCGACCAGGGTCTTGCCTTCGCCGGTGCGCATCTCGGCGATCTTGCCCAGGTGCAGGACCATGCCGCCGATCAGCTGCACGTCGTAGTGGCGCATGCCGAGGACGCGCTGGGCGGCTTCGCGGCAGACCGCGAAGGCCTCGGGCAGGATCTTGTCGAGGGACTCGCCGGCCTGGACGCGCTGCTGGAACTCGGGAGTCTTGGCCTGCAGTTCGGCATCGGACAGCTTCTGCATCTCCGCCTCGAGGGCGTTGATCTTGTTGACCGAGCGTTGCAACTGGCGGAGCAGGCGTTCGTTACGGCTACCGAAGACACGGGTAAGCAGGCTGTTGAGCATGGTGGGTTGGGGCCGGTTCTGATTCTTGGGTCGGGTTTCGATGCGGCGTCGCGCCGTTCGTTCCCGCAAAAAGGAAAAAGGGCGCCGGGCGCCCTTTCTGGCACGTCGATTGTAGCTGGTGGCGGCCCCGGACGGTTGCAAGGGCACGGCCGTCACCAATTTGAACAGGCCCCGAGGGCGCAAAAGAAAACGGCGCGCCAAGGGCGCGCCGTCTCCGAAATCTGGTCGCTCAGCCGTTGACGAGCGGCGAATGCTGGCTGAGGAAGTTGCGCGGATTCACCGCCTGCCCGTTCTTCCATACTTCCAGGTGCACGTGGGCGCCGGTGGAGCGGCCGGTGGAACCGGCCTTGGCGACTTCCTGGCCGGCACGCACGAGTTCGCCGACATGGCGCTCCAGGCGCGAGTTGTGGGCATAACGGGTCACGTAACCGTTGCCGTGGTCGATCTCGATCACGTTGCCGTAGCCCGAGCGCGCGCCCGAGTAGCTGACGACGCCGTCCGCCACGGCCAGCACGGGATCGCCGACGTCGGCTTCGAAATCGATGCCCTTGTGGAACTGGCTGCCGCCGACGATCGGGTCGACGCGACGACCAAAGCCGGAGGTGATGTAGCTGTCCTTGATCGGCTCGCGCGAGGGCACGGAGTTCATGTCGAGCTGGCGGTTGAACAGCATCGACTCGAGCACCGACAGCTGCTCGCCACTGTCGGCGAACTGCCGGTTGAGGGTGTCCAGGCCTTCGCGCAACTCCGGTGCGGAGATGTCGCGGACCGGGCCGGTACCACCGACGCCGACCGGCTTTTCGAAATTGAATTCGCCGTCCTGCAACTGGCCGATGCGGGTCAGGCGCTCGCCGAGGGCATTGAGGCGGTTGGCTTCGGCCTGCAGCTCGCCCAGGCGGGCGGCCAGCGCATTGATTTCGCGCTGCGATTCGCGGTGCGCCGCGGCCAACTGCGCCTGCTGGCTACCGAGCTCGATGCGCAGGCCGGCGGTGCCGACCAGGCCGGCCGCACCACCGGCAAGGAAGCCCACGCCCAGCAGGGCGCCGACGACCAGGGCCGGCCGGCGGCTGCCGAGGCTGCTGATCGAGTCGGCGAAGCGCGCGAGGGGCTTCTTGCGGAATTTGTTTACGATGAGTGGATGGGTCATTTCTACGATTTCGGTTCTTGACGTGTCCAAACCTTCCGTGCCGCGTCGCCCCTCCGCCCCGCAGGCCGCGCTGGAAGCGCTGCTTGCCGAACCGGCTGGCGACCCGATCCGAAGAGCCCTGTGGCTCGACGGCTTGGACCGTCAGTTGCGTCCCCTCCTGCCGCCGACGCTGGCGCCGCATGCGCGGCTGGCCAACTTCGAGCGCGGCAGGCTCGTTTTCGTCGTGGATGCTCCGGTGTGGCGAGCCAAACTGCGGCTCGTTGCCCCCGAAATCCTCGACGCAGCCCAATCCATCGGACTTGAAGCGACCGAACTCGTGGTCAAGACGACCCCGAATCCGCCGGCCGGTGCAGCCTCGCCACCCCTGGCGAACGCCCGCTCCCGACCGATGTCGAAGACGGCTCGCGATGCCTTGCAGGCCGCCCTGGCGTCCCTTCAACAGCCCGACTCTCCGGGCTCCGATGACGCCTCTTGACCGCTTCTTGACCGGTTCTCCGTTCTACTTCCGAACCGGCCTCTCTACGGACCGGGCGCATGCTAGCGGCCTAATCCCCTGATTTTGTTAAGAATCGGGAAGCGAGTTGGCAGATTCGCGTTAGCGTTCCGTTAAAGGCCCACCGGGCATTCACCTCTGTGACCGGGGTCGCGCTGAGGGAATACCCCTACGGCCGAGAGCGTATGGTCGGCAGGTCCGCAGAGGGACCGAGGCAGGTGCAAGGCGCGATTTGCTGCGTTGCGCCAGGAGCCGGCGCGCCGGATACGCCCACGCAAATCGGCGTCAGACGGTGAGCGGCGAGCCGTAGGCGACCGGGGCGGGATGACCTTCGTCGACGAAGGTCACTTCTTCCCAGGCGGATCGTTCGGCCAGCAGGGCCCGCACCAGCTTGTTGTTGAGGGCGTGGCCGGACTTGTAGCCCTCGTACGCGCCGATGATGGGTCGGCCGGCGAGGTACAGGTCGCCGACCGCATCGAGGATCTTGTGGCGGACGAACTCGTCGGCGTAACGCAGGCCGTCGTCGTTGAGGACGCGGAATTCGTCCAGCACGATCGCGTTGTCCATCGAGCCGCCCAGGCCGAGGTTGCGTTCGCGCATGTACTCGAGGTCACGCATGAAACCGAAGGTGCGCGCGCGGCTCACTTCCTTGACGTAGGAAGCAGTGGAGAACTCCACCTCGGCACGCGACTGCGACGCCGGGATCGCGGGATGGTCGAACACCACCGTGAAGCCGATGCGGTAGCCGTCATGCGGCTCGAAACTGGCGACCTTGTCGCCCTCCCGCACTTCGATCGGGCGCTTGATGCGGATGAAGCGCTTGGGCGCTTCCTGTTCCTTGATGCCTGCCGACTGCAGCAGGAACACGAAGGGACCCGCCGAGCCATCCATGATCGGGACTTCCGGCGCGGACAGGTCGATGTAGCAGTTGTCGATGCCGAGGCCGGCCAACGCCGACAGCAGGTGCTCGACGGTCATGACCCGGCCGGCACCGCAACTCAAGCCGGTGCAGAGCACGGTCTCGCTCACCAGGTCCGCGCGCGCGGGAATTTCGACCACCGGATCGAGGTCGATCCGGCGGAACACGATGCCGGCGTCCACGGGAGCCGGGCGCAGCGTGAGAAACACTTTCTCGCCGCTATGCAGGCCAACGCCGGTGGCGCGGATCACGTTCTTGAGGGTGCGCTGGCGAAGCATCGGATCGGTGTCAGCCCTTGGATCGGGGGATCGGGACTTTTTCTTGAGGCGCTACGGGTTGCGGAGGGGTCCGCAACGGGGGCGCAAGGTTAACACGCAGTGCGCTGAACCTTAACGGAAAAGAGATTCCCATGAAACGACTTTCCCAGTGATTGTCACGTTTTTCGCGGCGCCCCCGGATGGGGGATGCCTACCGGGAAAAAGCCGGTCGGCTGGTGCCGACCGGCGCAAGATCCCCGGGCGCAGGCAGCCCGGAGCCTAGGGTCGATCCGGCCGGGGACGAGTCCGGCCGGGTGTGGCGTCACGCTTTCGAAGCATTGCCAAGTACGTCGCCAACGCCCGGCCGTGACTGGCCGGGCAGGACTTGCTTTGGAGCGGGCCGGTCCCGCCATCGAAGGCCGCGACCTCCCGCCCCGCTCCTCAATCCGCCTGGCGGCGCAGGAATGCCGGGATATCCAGGTAGCTGTCGCTGCCGCCGAAATCGGCCACCGCCGGGGTCGACGGTTCGCTCACGCGGCTGCCGCCGCGCAGGCTACCGGCGAACGACGGCGGGCCGCCTTGGAAACCACCCTCGGCGACTGCATCGATCGGCAGGCCGGTAGTGCCGTCGCGCTTTACCTGGGTGCGCACCAGTTCCACCTGCGGGCGGCGCGAAGGCAGCTCGTCGAAGCTCGCGCGCTCCATGCCGGTACGGATCGGCTGGCGGGCGACCGCGCGGTTGAGCCCGGTGGCCACCACGGTGACCTTGACCTCGTCCTGCATGTCCGGATCGAGCACGGTGCCGATGACCACGGTGGCGTCTTCCGAGGCGAAGTTTTCGATCGTGCGGCCGACTTCGTCGAACTCGGCCATGGTGAAGTCCGGGCCGGCGGTGATGTTGACCAGGATGCCGTTGGCGCCCGACAGGTTGACGTCGTCGAGCAGCGGGTTCTGGATCGCGGCTTCGGCCGCCGCCTGCGCGCGATCGTCGCCGCGCGCGGTGCCGGTGCCCATCATGGCCAGGCCCATCTCGCTCATCACGGTGCGCACGTCGGCGAAGTCGACGTTGATCAGGCCCGGACGCACGATCAGGTCGGCGATGCCCTGGACCGCGCCGAGCAGCACGTCGTTGGCGGCGCGGAACGCCTGGATCATGGTGGCGTTGCGGCCGAGCACGGTGATCAGCTTCTCGTTGGGGATCGTGATCAGCGAATCGCAGTGGTGCGACAGCTCCTCGATGCCCTTGAGCGCGACCTGCATGCGGCGGCGGCCTTCGAACGGGAACGGCTTGGTCACCACGGCGACGGTCAGGATGCCCATCTCCTTCGCCAGCTGCGCCACGACCGGCGCGGCGCCGGTGCCGGTGCCGCCGCCCATGCCGGCGGTGATGAACACCATGTCGGCGCCGGTCAGCGCGTCCATGATGCGTTCGCGGTCTTCCAGCGCGGCCTGGCGCCCCACTTCCGGATTCGCGCCCGCACCCAGGCCCTTGGTGACGTTGCTGCCGAGCTGCAGCTGCAGCTTCGCGCCGCAGTTCTTGATCGCCTGCGCGTCGGTGTTGGCGGTGATGAACTCAACGCCGTCGACGCTGCCGTTGACCATGTGCGCCACGGCGTTGCCGCCGCCACCGCCGACGCCGACGACCTTGATCACCGCGTTCGGGGCCATCTTTTCCATCAATTCGAAATGTGCCATGTCCTCGTCCTCTTGTTATGTGTTGCTAGTGATTGATCGGGGATACCAGTACTTGCCTATCCAAAACCTGCAGCTCGCCCTGCCACCTGCCACCACCCGGCCGCGCCTTCGCGGCCGCGCGCAAATCAGAATTCGCCCCGGTACCAGCTCTTCAAGCGGTTGAAGAGGCTGCCCGCGCGTCCCGTCACGATCGTCGGGCGCCGCGGGTTCTCGATCTGGCTGCCCATCAGCAGCAGGCCGACGCCGGTGGCGTGCACCGGGTTGCCCACTACCTCGCCCAGCCCGGTCACGTGCTGCGGAATGCCCACGCGCACCGGCATCTGCAGCATTTCCTCGGCCAGTTCGACCACGCCTTCCATCTTCGCGGCGCCGCCGGTGAGCACCATGCCGGCGCGCACGTGCTGCTCGAATCCGCTGCGGCGCAGCTCCGCCTGGATCATTTCGAAGATCTCTTCGTAGCGCGCCTGCACCGCCTGCGCCAGCGACGCGCGCGGCATGCGCCGCGGCGGACGGTCGCCTACGCTCGGCACCTGGATCGACTCTTCCGCGGTCGCCATCTGCGCCAGCGCGCACGCGTAGCGGACCTTGATCTGTTCGGCTTCCGGCGTCGGCGTACGCAGCATGTGCGCGATGTCCTCGGTGACCTTGTCGCCGGCGATCGGCAGGCTCGCGCTGTGCGCGATCGCACCCTGCACGAACACGGCGATGTCGGTGGTGCCGGCGCCGATGTCGACCAGCACCACGCCCAGTTCGCGCTCGTCGCTGGTCAGCACCGCGGTGCTCGAGGCGAGCACGCTCAGCACCAGGTCGTCGACCTGGAGGCCGCAGCGCTGCACGCACTTGCTGATGTTGGCGGCGGCCGACTGCGCGCACACGACCAGGTGCGCGTGCACTTCCAGGCGCACGCCGGTCATGCCAACCGGGTTGCGGATGCCTTCCTGCGAGTCGTCGAGCACGTAGTCGCGCGGGATCGCGTGCAGGATCTTCTGGTCGGCCGGGATGGCGACGGCTTTGGCCGCTTCGAGCACGCGGTCCAGGTCGGCGTAGGACACCTCGCCATCGCGGATCGGGGCGATGCCCTGCGAGTTGCGGCACTGGATGTGGCTGCCGGAGATCGAGGCGTAGACCGAACGGATCTCGCAGCCTGCCATCAGCTCGGCTTCCTCGATCGCGCGCTGGATCGACTGCACGGTGGACTCGATGTCGACCACCACGCCGCGCTTGAGGCCGCGCGATTCGTGCGATCCGATGCCGATCACTTCGATCGGAGCGCCGGGCGAATACTCGCCCACCAGCGCCACCACCTTGGAGGTGCCGATGTCGAGTCCCACGATCAGCGATTTGTCGCCCTTGCGATTCATGTATTTCCCTGCACTTGCGGCGCATTGGCGGGAACGGGGGCCGGAGCCGGCTTCCACGTCAGCGCGAAACCATTGGTGTAACGAAGATCGGCACGCGCCAGTTGCTGCGTGTTCTGCGTCAGCAACTGCGGCAGCAGGCGCACGAAGCGATCGAGCCGCGCCCGCGCCTCGGTGCGCCCGACCACCACTACCGCGCCGTTGTCGAGACCGAGCCGCCAGCTGCCGCGCGGATCCAGCACGACTTCGCGCACGCCGATGCCGACCTTGGCGAAGAGTTCGCGCGACTGGTTGTAGAGCTCGACCACATCGCGCGTGCGCGCCTCGGGGCCATCGAACTGCGGCAGGTTGGCCGGCACGGTGATGCCTTCGGATGGGAACACGCGGCCGTGCTCGGACAGCAGGCGCTGTGCGCCCCAGCGCGCGAACGGCTTGTGCTCGACCACGCGGACTTCCAGCACGTCCGGCCAGCGCTTGCGGACCTCCGCGGTTTCGACCCACGGCAGGCGCGCGACGGCGTCCTGCGCGGCCTCGAGGTCGACGGCGAAGAAGCCGCGCTTCGCATACGGCAGCAGGGTCTGGCGCAGCAGCGCGCCATCGACGCGATGGAACTCGCCGGTCGCCTGCAGGCGGGTGAGCGGCCAGTGGTTGGCGCCGACCCAGCCGTTGAGCACGGCGACGACCGGCAGCACGACCAGCGCGACCGCGAGGACCCAGCCGACGATGCGCAGCAGCGCGTTCACTTCGGCGCGGCCTCCACGGTCGGGTTCTGCACGGTCTGCTCGAGGATCCGCCAGCACAGTTCCTCGAAGCCAATGCCGACCTGGCGCGCCGCCTTGGGCACCAGCGAATGGCTGGTCATGCCGGGTGCGGTGTTCACTTCCAGCAGGTAGAACGAGCCGGTTTCGCGGTCGCGCATGACATCGACGCGTCCCCAACCGGTGCAGCCGGCGGCGAGGAACGCGGCCAGCGCGATGCGGCGGATTTCCGCTTCCGCTTCGCCTTCCAGGCCCGGACACAGGTACTGCGTGTCCTCGGCGATGTACTTGGCGTTGTAGTCGTACCACTCGCCCTTGGGCACGATCCGGATCGATGGCAGCGCCTGGTGCGTGGCGCCATCGCCGAGGATGCCCACGGTGAGCTCGTCGCCCACGACCATCTGCTCCATCAGCAGCTCGCCGGGATAGCGGGCGGCGAGCTCGACGGCCGACTCGAGGCCCGCATCGTCGAATACGCGCGACACGCCGACACTGGAACCTTCGCTGGACGGCTTCACGATCACCGGCAATCCGATGCCGCGCGCGGCGGCATGCACGTCGGCGCCCTTGGGCAGGCGCGCGTAGCGCGGCGTCGGCAACCCGAGCGACAGCCACACCTGCTTGGTGCGGATCTTGTCCATCGCCAGCGCGGAACCGAGCACGTTCGAGCCGGTGTAGGCCACGCCCAGCGCCTCCAGCAGGCCCTGCAGGGTGCCGTCCTCGCCTCCGCCCTTGTTGCCGTGGAGGATGTTGAACACGCGGTCGACGGCGCCGCGACGGATCTCCTCGATCAATGCGGGGATGCCGTCGACCGCGAACGCGTCGACATTCCGGGCGCGCAATGCCTCCAGCACGTTGCGGCCGGAATCGAGCGAGACCTCGCGTTCGGCGCTGGTGCCGCCCATCAGCACGGCCACGCGGCCGAACACGGCCGGATCGGTCACGCGCGGGGCGGCAAATGAAATGGTGGTGGAAGCCGGCACGTTCACTTCGCTTCTCCAAATCCGTGGGCCGCGATCTGCTGCGCGGCATGGCCGATGTCGCCGGCGCCCATCATCAGCAGCAGGTCGCCATCGTTGAGGACGTCAGGCAGCACGGTCGCCAGGTCGGCAGCGCCGCTGACCACGATCGGATCGATCCGGCCGCGGGTGCGGATGGCGCGCGCGAGCGACTTGGCGTCGGCGCCGGCGATCGGTGCCTCGCCTGCCGGGTACACCTCGGTCAGCACCAGCGTGTCGACCGTCGATAGGACCGCGGCGAACTCGTCGAACAGATCGCGGGTGCGGCTGTAGCGGTGCGGCTGGAACGCGACCACCAGGCGGCGATCCGGCCAACCGCCGCGCGCGGCGGCGAACACCGCTTCCAGTTCCTTGGGATGGTGGCCGTAGTCGTCGACCAGTTGCACCGTCGCGCCCTTCGCCGTGGTGGGCTGCGCCAGCAGGTTGAAACGGCGGCCGATGCCGGCGAACTTCTGCAGCGCGCGCGCGATCGCATCGCTGCCGATCCCCAGCTGCCAGGCCACTGCGGCGGCGGCTAGCGAGTTCTGCACGTTGTGGCGGCCGGGCAGCGCGAGTTCCACGAGGGTGCGCGAGCCGTCCGGCAGGCACAGCGTGTAGCGCATCGCGCCGCCGTGCTGGGTCACTTCTTCCGCGCGCACGTCGGCGTGGTCGGCGAAGCCGTAGGTCATTACGTGGCGCGTGGTGTTGGTCGCGAGCGCGGCGACTTCGGGGTCATCGATGCACAGCACCGCCAGTCCATAGAACGGCAGGTGGTGCAGGAATTCGTCGAACGCGGCCTTTACCTTGGCGAAGTCGCCACCGTAGTTCTCCAGGTGGTCGGCGTCGATGTTGGTGACGATGGCGATCTGCGGGTTCAGTCGCAGGAAGCTGCCGTCGCTCTCGTCGGCCTCGGCCACCAGCCAGTCGCCCTTGCCCAGCCGCGCGTTGGCGCCGGCGGCGAGCAGCTTGCCGCCGATCACGAAGGTCGGGTCGATGCCACCCTCGCCCAGCACGCTGGCCAGCAACGAGGTGGTGGTGGTCTTGCCATGCGTGCCCGCGACCGCGATGCCGCGCTTGAAGCGCATCAACTCGGCCAGCATCTCGGCGCGCGGCACGATCGGGATGCGCTGGGCGCGGGCCTCCATCAGCTCGGGGTTGTCGGCCTTGATCGCCGAGGACACCACGATGCAGTCGGCGCCGAGCACATTGGCGGCGACGTGGCCGCGCATGACGTTGATGCCGAGCGAGGCCAGGCGGCGCGTCACCGCGTTGTCGGCCATGTCCGAACCCGACACCTGGTAGCCGAGCGTGCACAGCACCTCGGCAATGCCGCTCATGCCCACGCCGCCGATGCCGACGAAGTGGACGCGCGCGCCGGCGCCGCCACTGGCGATCAGGTCCCCGGCGTGCTGCATGCGGTGGCGGGCTTGGGGAGTCATGCGCGGTTCTCTCGGGAATGTTCTTGGTTCGATTGTTCGAGCACGATCGTCGCGACGCGCTCGGCGGCATCGGGCCGGGCCAGGGCGCGGGCGGCCTTCGCCATCGGCAGCAGCAGCTCGCGCTCGCCCAGGATTTCCAGGGTTGCCGACAGGCGCTGCGCGAGCTCGTCGACGTCGCTGCCCTGCGGCAGCAGTTGCGCGGCGTTGCGTTCGACCAGGAACTGCGCGTTCTTGGTCTGGTGGTCGTCCACCGCCTGCGGGAACGGCACCAGCACGCTGCCCACGCCGACCGCGCACAGCTCGGCGAGCGTGAGTGCACCGGCGCGGCAGATCACGATGTCGGCCCAGGCATACGCCGATGCCATGTCGGCGATGAAGGGCTCGACCGAGGCCTCGACGCTTGCGTCGGCGTAGGCACGCACCGCGTCCTCGCGCATGCGCTCGCCGCACTGGTGGCGCACTTCGAAGCGCAGGCCGCGCGGCAAGGCGGCGATGGCCTTGGGCACGGCCGCGTTGAGCGCGCGGGCGCCCTGGCTGCCGCCCAGCACGAGCAGGCGCAGCGGGCCTTCGCGGCCGGCGAAACGCTGTTCCGGCGGCGGCACCGCGGCGATCTCGGCGCGCACGGGATTGCCGACCACGTCCTCGTTGGCGAACGTCTGCGGAAAGCCGGTGAGCACACGCTTGGCGAACCGGGCCAGCACGCGGTTGGTCATGCCCGGCGCGCGGTTCTGCTCGTGCACGATCAACGGGATGCCGGCAAGCCTGGCGGCCAGGCCGCCGGGACCGGCGGCGAAGCCGCCGAAGCTCACCACCGCGCGCGGCTGGCGCTGGCGCAGGGTCTGGCGCGCGGCATTCACCGCAGCGAGCAGCTTGAAGGGCGCCGCGAGCAGCGTCGCCACGCCCTTGCCGCGCACGCCCCGCACCGCGATGGTGTCGATTGGGATGTCGTGCTGCGGGACCAGGCGTGTTTCCATGCCGCCTTCGCTTCCCAGCCACAGCACCGGCACGTCGCGCGCGCGCAGGGCCTTGGCCACCGCGAGGCCAGGGAAGATGTGTCCGCCGGTGCCGCCGGCGAGGATCATCACCGGATGCAGGTCGGAGTCGGTGGCGGCGGTCGTCATGTTCATGCCGTCCTCCCGAAAGCCCGGTCGAGCACCGGCTCCACGCGCTGGCGCAGGCGGCTGGTGCCGCGCGCTTCGGCGGCGAGCCCCGGCAATGGCTGCGCAGTGGCGGGCATCGCCGCGGTCGGCATCGCGGCCTCGCCGCGCAGGCGCGCGACCTGGCGCTGCGCGCGATCCAGTTCGAACGACACCCGCAGCAGCACGCCCAGCGCCGCACAGGTGAGCAGCACGCTGGAACCGCCCGAGGAAATCAGGGGCAGGGTCAGGCCCTTGGTCGGCAGCAGGCCGAGGTTCACGCCGATCGAGACGAAGCTTTGCAGCGACATCCACAGGGCGATGCCGAAGGCGACGTAGCCGGCGAAATGGCGGCGCATCTCCACGCACTTCAGCCCGATCCAGAAGGCGCGGCCGGCGAGCCCGGCGTACAGCGCGATGATCGCGAACACGCCGACGAAACCGAGTTCCTCGGCGATGACCGCCAGGATGAAGTCGGTATGCGCTTCCGGTAGGTACGACAGCTTCTGCACCGAGGCGCCCAGGCCGACGCCGAACCATTCACCGCGGCCGACCGCCATCAAGGCGTTGGTGAGCTGGTAGCCGCTGCCGAACGGATCCGCCCACGGGTCGCGGTACGACACCAGCCGCTGCACCCGGTACGGCTCCATCAGGATCATCAGCGCCAGCATCGGCAGCACGCACAGCACCGGCAGCAGCATGCGCGGCAGGTTGGCGCCACCGAGCACCAGCATGCCGGCGGTGATCGCGAGCAGCAGCGCCGACGAACCGAAGTCCTTGTGGATCACCAGCAGGATGCCGACCAGCAGGCCGGCCACCGCTAGCACCTTGAACATGGCGCGCCAGGTCGCGCTCACCTCGTCGCGGAAGCGCGCCAGGTAGCTCGACAGCCAGACGATCAGCATGAGCTTGACCGCTTCCACCGGCTGGAACGTCAGCACGCCCAGGTTGAGCCAGCGCCGCGCGCCCTTGGCGGTTACGCCGATGCCCGGAACCACGACCAGCAACAGCAGCACGAGCGCCACCAGCGGCAACCACTGACTGTGCTGCTCCACGGTCTTCATCTCCGTGCGCATCGCGGCGCACGCAAGACCGACGCCGAAGCCGAGGAACACCAAGTGGCGGATCAGGTAGTGGAACGGACCGGCATCGCGGCCTTCCGCGATCGCGATCGAGGCAGAACCGACCATCACCACGCCCAGGCACGCGAGCACGCAGGCGATACCGAGCAGCCACGGATCGTAGCGGCCGCCGATTTCGTCGAGTCGTGTTGCCTGGCGCGAGAGGTCGTTCATCAACGTACCTTCAGCGTGGCGAGGCCGATCAGGACCAGGATCACCGAGATGATCCAGAACCGCACGATCACGCGCGGCTCCGGCCAGCCCTTCAGCTCGAAATGATGGTGGATCGGCGCCATGCGGAACACGCGCTTGCCGGTGAGCTTGAACGAGGCGACCTGGATCATCACCGAGAGCGTCTCGATGACGAAGATGCCGCCCATGATCACCAGCACCAGCTCTTGGCGCACGATCACCGCGATGCTGCCGAGCACGGCGCCCAGCGCCAGCGCGCCGATGTCACCCATGAACACCATCGCCGGGTAGGTGTTGAACCACAGGAAGCCCAGCCCCGCGCCGGCGATCGCGGCGCATATGATCACCAGCTCGCCGGCGCCCGGCACCTGCGGGATCTGCAAGTACTCGGAGAACACCGCGTTGCCCGAGGCGTAGGCGAACACGCCCAGTGCGCAGGCAACCAGCACGGTCGGCATGATCGCCAAACCGTCGAGTCCGTCGGTCAGGTTCACCGCGTTGGAGAAGCCGACGATCCACAGGTAGACGATGGCGATGAAGAAGACGGTGCCGCCGATGCCCACGAGCGGCAACGCCACGTTCTTGAAGAACGGGATGTACAGCGTGGTCGCCGACTGCACGTCGGCGGTGTAGTACAGGAACAGACCGGCGCCCAGGCCGATCACCGATTGCAGGAAGTACTTGGTGCGCGAACGCATGCCGTTCGGGTCGCGCTTGACGATCTTGATCCAGTCGTCCCACCAGCCGATCGCGCCGCAGGCGACCATCACCGCCAGCACCAGCCACACGTAGCGGTTGCGCAGGTCGCCCCACAGCAGCACCGAGGCGAGGATGGTGAGCAGGATCAGCGCACCGCCCATGGTCGGCGTGCCGGCCTTGGAGAAGTGGGACTGCGGGCCTTCCTTGCGGATTGGTTGCCCACCCTTGAGCTGGGCGAGGCGGCGGATCACCGCCGGGCCCCACCACAACGACAGGAACAGCGCCGTCAGCGCGGCGAGGATGCCGCGGAAGGTGAGGTAGCCGAACAGCCCGAACAGGCTTTGCAGTTGTTCGAGCCAGCGGAACAGTTCAAGAAGCATGCGTCGAGCCCTCCCCGGCCGCCATGTCGGACGCGATCAGCGCCTTCACGATCTTGTCCATCGCGCTGCCGCGCGAACCTTTCACCAGCACGCGCACGCCGTCGCGCAGTTCCTTGCGCAGGGCGGCGATCAACGCGTCGTGGTTGTCGTACGCGGCAGCGCCTTCGCCGAAGGCCTGGCCGGCGGCGGCGCTGAGTTCGCCCAGCGTGTACAGGCGGCGGATGCCGGCGGCCTTGGCGCGACGCCCCATTTCCGCGTGCATCTGCTGGGCGTCGGCACCCAGTTCACGCATGTCGCCCAGCACCAGCCAGCCTTCGCCACCGCGGCTGGATTCGGCGAGGGTGTCGATGGCGGCGGCGAGCGATCCGGGATTCGCGTTGTAGCTGTCGTCGATCACGACCGCACCGTTACCCAGGCGGTTGGCGATCAGGCGGCCCGCGACGGGCTCGGCGGCATTGAGGCCGGCGGCGACGATATCGAGCGCCACGCCCAGGCCCAGCGCGATCGAGGCCGCGGCCAGCGCGTTGCGGATGTTGTGGCGCCCGGGCATGGCCAGGTCGACCGCGGCTTCGCCCTGCGGGGTCACCAGGACGAAGCGCGAACCGCCATCGGTTGGCGTGATCCCGCGCGCGGTGATGTCGGCCGTTGCATCCAGGCCGAAGCGGATCAGGCGATGGCCATGCGAGCGCTCGGCGAAGAACGGGGCGAACGCCTCGTCGGCATTGATCACGGCGACGCCGTCTTCCGGCAGAGCGTCGTAGATCGCGCCCTTGGTATCGGCGACGCCGAGCAGGCTGCCCATGCGTTCCAGATGCGCCGGAGCGATGTTGTTGACGATCGCCACGTCGGGTCGTGCGATCGCGGTGAGATAGGCGATGTCGCCCGGCTTGCCGGCACCCATTTCGTAGATGGCGAACTCTGCATCCTCGGGGGCTTCCAGCACCGCCAGGGGCAGCCCGATCTCGTTGTTGCGGTTGCCAGGATTGGCGTAGGCGCGGCCGGCACGCGACAGGATCGCCAGCACCAGTGTCTTCACGCTGGTCTTGCCGTTGCTGCCGGTGATGCCAACGACCTTGACCTGGCCACGCTCGCGCTGCACCGCCGCGGCGAAGTCGGCCAGCGCGCGCTCGGTGTCGGCGACGACGACCTGCGGCAGCGCGCCGCTGGCGGTCGACGCATCGATCACCCGCGACACCAAGGCCGCGGCCACGCCGGCCTGGGCGGCGGCGCCGACGTGGTCGTGGCCATCGAAGCGTTCGCCCTTGAGCGCGATGAACAGGGTGCGGCCGCCAACCAGCAGCGCCCGCGTATCGGTGGCCAGCGCGTCGATGACCACGTCCTCGCCATGCAGGCGGCCGCCGGTCATGCGCGCGATGTCGGAGAGCCGCAGCGGCTTCATGCGCGCGCCTCCAGTTCTTTCCGGGCGACTTCGGTGTCGTCGAAGGGATGCTGCACGCCGTTGATTTCCTGGTACGGCTCATGGCCCTTGCCGGCGATGAGCACGATGTCGTTCGGGCCGGCCTCGCCGATGGCGCGCGCGATCGCGGCGGCGCGGTCGCGCTGCACGATCGCCGCGGTGGCGTTGGCGAAGCCGGCGAGGATGTCGGTGACGATCTGGTCGCCGTCTTCGCCGCGCGGGTTGTCGTCGGTGACGATCACGCGGTCGGCGTTGGCTTCCGCGATCGCGGCCATCTGCGGCCGCTTGCCGCGGTCGCGTTCGCCGCCGCACCCGAACACGCAGACCAGGCGCGCCTGCGCATGCGCGCGCAGCGACTTCAGCGCCTGTTCCAGTGCATCGGGCGTGTGCGCGTAATCGATGACGACCAGCGGCGCGGCGCCGTCGCCGCCGAGGCGGTTCATGCGGCCGTGGATCGGCTGCAGGCGCGACAGGGTTGCGGCGATCTCCGCCGGCGATTCACCCAGCGCGTGCAACGCACCGGCCACGGCCAGCAGGTTGTCGACGTTGAAGCGGCCCAACAGCGGCGAGCGTACCGGGTGCGATTCGGTCGCCGCGACCAGATCGAAGGAAATACCGGCGCTGTCCAGCCGCAGCGAGTCGGCGCGCAGGGTGGCGCCCGCCGCATCGCGCGAGCTCAGGCCGATCGCCCGGACGGTCGCAGGCAGGCGCGCGTACAGGTCGCGGCCGTATTCGTCGTCGAGGTTGATCGCTGCCGCCTTCAGTCCCGGCCACGTGAACAGGCGCGCCTTGGCCGCGCCATAGCTGTCCATGTCGCCGTGGTAGTCGAGGTGGTCGCGGGTGAGGTTGGTGAACACCCCGACGTCGAAATGCACGCCGTCCACGCGGCCCTGGTCGAGCGCGTGCGAGCTGACTTCCATCGCCACGGCCTGCGCACCGGCATCGTGCATGCGTGCAAGCAGGTCGTGCAGCTTCAGCACCAGCGGCGTCGTGAAGCCGGTCGGCGTGATCTGGCCGTAAAGGCCCGCGCCGAGAGTGCCCACCGTGCCGCTGCGGATGCCGCGCAGGGTCCAGGCCTGGGCAAGCAACTGCACGGTGGAAGTCTTGCCGTTGGTGCCGGTCACGCCAACCACGGTCATCGCATGGGTGACGCCGCCGTGGAAACGGTCGGCCAGATCGCCCAGGCGCGCGCGCAGGTTCGGCACCGCGATCGCGTCGGCCGGCGCAGGCATGTCCACGGGTGCCGGCGCTTCGAACAGGATCGCGCTCGCGCCCGCGGCCCGCGCCTGCTCGACGAACTTCAGGCCATGCGCACCGAAGCCGGCGATGGCGACGAAGGCAGCGCCCGGCGCCACCTCGCGGCTATCCATCACCAGGCCGCTGATGCGCAGATCGCCGGGGATGCCGGCGACGTCGGGCAGCAGTTCACGCAGGAGCATGCTGCGGCTCATTGCGCGCCTCCGTTCACCGGAACCGGCAAGGTTGCATCCGCCAGCGCCGCCGCCGTCGCATCGGGCAGGACCGGTCCTTCTTCGCCGCGCAGTTCGTTGGCGTGCTGCGCCTGGTTCTGCGCCGCGATCCAGGTGTCGATGTCGTCGGGCGGCACGTCCATCAGGCGCAGCGCGCCGTCCATGACGTTGCGGAACACGGGCGCCGACACCAGGCCGCCGAAGTAGCCGCGCTCGGGATCCGGATCGTTGATCACCACGACCATCGAGAAGCGCGGGTTCTGCACCGGCACGACGCCGGCGAAGTACGACAGGTAGCGGCGCGTGTAGCCGCCGGTCTCGCTGAACTTGCGCGCCGTGCCGGTCTTGCCGGCGACGTGATAGCCGAGGATCGCGGCCTGCGTCGCGGTGCCGCCGGTCTCGGTCACCGTCTGCATCATCTTCATCACTTCGTGCGCGATCTGCGGGTCGAGCACCTGCCTGGGCTCGTGGCGCTCGCCCTTCACGAAAGTCGGCGTGATCAGCTTGCCCCCGTTGCCGAGCGATGCGTACACCATCGCGATCTGCAGCGGCGTGGCCGACATGCCATAGCCATACGACATCGTGGCCTTGGTGGTGCCGCTCCAGCGCGCTGGCGGCGCCAGCACGCCGGCGGATTCGCCGGGGAAGCCACTGCCCGGCTTCTGGCCGTAACCGAACTGGCGCACGAAGTCGTAGAAGTACTGGTCGTTCATCCGCGCGGCGAGCTTGGCCGCGCCGATATTGGAGCTCTTGGTGATGATCC
This sequence comes from Lysobacter oryzae DSM 21044, assembly GCF_059568595.1. Taxonomy (NCBI): domain Bacteria; kingdom Pseudomonadati; phylum Pseudomonadota; class Gammaproteobacteria; order Lysobacterales; family Lysobacteraceae; genus Lysobacter; species Lysobacter oryzae. The sequence continues at coordinate 275,892 of NZ_JCANTQ010000010.1, forward strand.
CGGTGATCGTCTGCACGCCGTAGTTGTTGTGGTCGCGTACTGTGTACTTGCGATCCAGCTGCATGTAGCCCGGATTGAGGTCGATCCGCGTGTCGGGCGTGACCAGCCGCGCGTTGAGCGCGGCGGCGACCGTGATCGGCTTCATCGTCGAACCCGGCTCGAACACGTCGGTCACCGCGCGGTTGCGGTGCGTGTCCATCGTGCCCATCGCCGCGGCGTTCGGGTTGTAGCTGGGCAGGTTGACCATGGCGAGTACTTCGCCGCTGGCGATGTCGAGGATCACCGCCGAGCCGCTGGTCGCTCCGGTTTTGACCAACTGGTTGCGCAGTTCGCGGTAAGCGAGGAACTGGATGCGGCGGTCGATGGTGAGGGTCAGGTCCTGGCCTGGCTGGGCAGCCTCGATCAGGTCCACGCTCTCGACGATGCGTCCCTGCCCGTCGCGGATGACGCGCTTGGAGCCGGGCGTGCCGCTGAGGATGTGGTCGAAGGACAGCTCAAGCCCTTCCTGGCCGCGGTCGTCGACGTTGGTGAAGCCCAGCACGTGCGCCATCGCCTCCCCTTGCGGGTAGAAGCGGCGGAATTCGCGCTGCGAGAACACCCCCGGGATGTTGTGCGCAAGGATGCGCCGCGACTGCTCGGGGCTGATGCGGCGCTTGAGGTACAGGAATTCCTTGCCCGATCGCTGCGTGAGCTTGCGCGTGAGCACGTCTGCCGGCACGCCCAGCGCGGCGGCGAGCTCGGGGATGCGCTGCGGATTTTCCAGCAACTCCTTGGGATTGCCCCATACCGACTCGACCGGCGTCGACACCGCCAGCGGCTCGCCATTGCGGTCGGTGATCATGCCGCGCGAAGTCGGGATCGGGATCTCGCGCAACGAGCGCGCCTGGCCCTGCTGCAGGTAGAAGTCGTTGCTCACCACCTGCACGTCGAAAGCGCGCACCACGAGCGCCAGCGAACCCAGCCCGAGCGCGCCGGCGACGATCAGCAGGCGCTTGCGCAGGTCGAGCCCGCCACGCTGGTTGCGCGCACGCGCCCCGCCGCCTGCCGACGGCTGGGCGGCGATGCGGGCCCGCAGCGCGTCGGCAACCTTGCCGACGAGATGCTGGCGGCGTTCGTTGGGAAAACCGCGGTCGTTGCGCGCGCTCATGGACGGATCACCACGGTCTCGGCGCCTTCGGGAAATTTCATGCCAAGCCGGTCGCGCGCCACCTGGTCGATGCGGTTGCTCTCGGCCCAGGTCGCCTGCTCCAGTTGCAGGCGGCCGAATTCGATATTGAGCTCGTCACGGGCTTTTTCCAGCCGCGTCGCCTGCACGAAGAGCTGGCGGTGCTGGTGGCGCGCCAGAACCACGGCCAGCGCGGTAGCGACGTTCGCCACGATCAGGACGGTAAGCAGCAGGCGCCAGGTCATGCCGCCTCCGCGAGCTTTTCGGCCACGCGCAGCACGGCGCTGCGGGCGCGCGGATTGCTGGCCGTTTCGGCGGCATCCGCCTTCTGCGCCTCGCCGATCATCTTCAGCGTCGGCGTGAAGGCGACTTCGACCGGCATGCGGCGATTGGCGGGCGGCGCCTTGGCGTGGCGGGCGATGAACTGCTTGACGATGCGGTCTTCCAGCGAGTGGAAGCTGATAACGGCCAGGCGCCCGCCCGGCTTGAGGCGCGCCAGCGCGGCATCCAGGCCGTCTTCGAGGTCGGCCAGCTCGCGATTGATGAAGATGCGGATGGCCTGGAAGCTGCGGGTCGCCGGATGGATCTTCTGGTCGCCGCGCGGCACCACCGACGCGATCAGGTCCGCCAGCTGCGCGGTACGCACCAGCGGCTGCTCGCCGCGGCGGGCCACGATGGCGCGCGCGATCCGCCGGCTCTGGCGTTCCTCGCCGTAGGTCCACAGGACATCGGCGATCTCCTTCTCCCCTGCCGTAGCCAGCCACTGCGCGGCGCTTTGGCCGGCATCGGGGTCCATGCGCATGTCCAGCGGGCCGTCCTTGCCGAAACTGAAGCCGCGTTCGGCGACGTCCAGCTGCGGCGACGACACGCCCAGGTCCAGCAACACGCCATCGAGCCCACCGGCAGTAGCGTCCCAGCCCGCAAGCTGGGCGAAGCTGCCGCGGAAGATCGCCACGCGCGCGTCGGCGCCGAACTCGCGTTCGGCAACGGCGATCGCTTCGGGATCCTTGTCCATGACCAGCAGCCGGCCTCCGGGGCCCAGTTGTTGCAACACGCCGCGCGCGTGACCGCCGCGCCCGAACGTGCCATCGAGATACGTTCCTTCCGCTTTGACCTGCAGGGCTTCCAGGCACTGCCGGTACATCACGGGAAGGTGGCCGGACGCCGCTTCGCGTCCGCTGCCACCCGCCGTCACAGCTGCAGCTCGAGCAGCTCCTCGCTCAGATCCTCGTCGGACACCGTCTGACGGATCTGCGCGTGGTGCGCTTGCTCGCTCCACAACTCGAACTTGTCGCCCATGCCGAGCAGAACGGCCTTCTTCTCGATGCCGACCGCCGCGCGATGGCTGGCGGGAATGCTGATGCGGCCGTTGCCGTCGAGTTCCACGAACTCGGCGGCGCCGACCAGCTTCAGCTGCATCGAGCGGTTGACCTTCTTCGCCTTCGGCAGGGCATTGACCTGGTCGCGCACGCGCTCCCAGACCGACAGCGGGTATAGCCAGAGGGAACCGGATTCGAAGGGGTTGTAGGTGATGACCAGGCGGTTGCCGCACGCGCGCGCGACCAGGTCGCGGTAGGCGGTGGGCACCGCCAGCCGGCCCTTGTCGTCGATCGTGATGGCGGTTTCGCCTTGGAACATTCGCCTGCCTGCCACGTTTTCCGCCTCTTACCGGGCGGTTTAGGGGTCACCTTCGTTGGAAAAACCACAAAAAACCCGGTTTTCCCTCTGATGCCCACCTTAGCACCGGCCAATGGCTTGTCAACGCTTTTGTGGAGGCAATTTCACTTTGCGGATCAAAGGCTTGCGACGAACTTCATAGTCTTGATCAACAGTTCTTCCCTAAGCCTTGTTTAGTCTCATTTTTTGAGACTGGCGGCCCGCCCGGACGGTCGGTTCGAAGGTGGAGTGCGCAGCCAGTGCCGCATGCTGCGCCGCAGCAAATGGAGGCCCAAGGCTTCGGCTCGACGCTTCGCGCGTGTCAATTGCGGACGAGCGGCTGCCCCGTTCACCCTCCGCGCGCTTTTCCGCGAGCGGACTACCGAAGGCGCGATGCGCCTGTGGGCAGGGGTCCTCCAGGCCGATGCCAACGGCGATGCCCGGCGGCTCGCGGGATCGAAGCCAAGGCCGGGCGCGGTTTTCGAGGCCCGGCCCGATTGTCGGTGCGCTTCCCAGCGCGCGAGCGTGTCTTGAAAAAAGGCGGAGCCGGCCTGTAAGCCGGGTTCTGTCGTGGACAGTCATTCCTCTAGGCGCATCGTCGCCGATACGCTCAAGCAACCTACCCGGAGACACCGCGGGCCGCGGCATTGCCTCCCTATTTGGTCTTGCTCCCGGTGGGGTTTGCCGTGCCGGTCCGTTACCGGACTCGCGGTGCGCTCTTACCGCACCATTTCACCCTTGCCTGATCTCCGAAGAGCCATCGGCGGTATCTTTCTGTTGCACTTTCCGTCGGCTCGCGCCGCCCAGGCGTTACCTGGCACCGTGCCCTGTGGAGCCCGGACTTTCCTCGGCATGCTTGCGCATGACGCGACTGCCCGGCCGACTCCGCCGCGCGCATTGTCGCACGCACAACGCGACGCGGCTTATTCGCCGCCGTAGAGCGCCTTGCGGGGCGCGCCGCTCAGCTCGGCGGCGAGCTTGGCCGCCTGCGAGGGCTTGAGGTATTCGCTGAGTCTTGCGTACAAGCGCTGGCCCTCGGCGATCTTTGCATCGGCATCCTCGCCTGCACCCTCCACGATCACCACGAATTCGCCCTTGCGCTGGTCGGCGTCGGCGGCGACGCGCGCCTGCAGTTCCGCGAGCGGGCCATCGAGGATGGTCTCGAACAGCTTGGTGAGTTCGCGCGCGATCACCGCGCGCCGCGTCGGGCCAAAGGCCGCCGCCATGTCGCTGAGTGCTTCCTCGATGCGGTGCGCCGATTCGTAGAACATCACCGTGCGCGTCTCGCCCGCCAGCCGGGCCAGGCGTTCGCGCCGCGCCGAGGCCTTGGCCGGAAGGAAGCCTTCGAACACGAAGCGGTCGCTGGGCAATCCCGCCACGCTCAACGCCGCAATCGCCGCGCACGCGCCGGGTACCGGGGAGACACGGATGCCCGCCGCACGCGCCGCGCTGACCAGTCGGAAGCCCGGATCGCTGACCAGCGGCGTGCCCGCGTCGGACACCAGTGCCAGCGAATCGCCGGCCAGCAGGCGTGCCACCAGTTGCGCGGCCTGCGCGTCCTCGTTGTGCTGGTGCAGCGCCAGCAGCGGCCGCTCGAGGCCGAAGTGGGACAGCAGGTGGCGCGTGTGCCGGGTGTCCTCCGCGCAGATCGCCGCCACGCTGCGCAGCGTCTGCTGTGCGCGCGGCGAAAGGTCGCCAAGGTTGCCGATCGGAGTGGCGACGACGTGGAGGGTGCCGGGAGTCTGCATCGTGAGGGAATCAGCGGGACGGTTAGAATCCTACCCGGTCCCCCAAGGAATCCCGCGCCGATGAGCCTGTCGAAGTCCTCGCCCGCCAGCCAACGCTCGTTCGCACGAGTGCTCATTGCGATGCTGCTGCTACTGCTGGCCGGTTGCGCCTCGGTACCGACCGGCGGCGCGCCCGCGAGTCGCGGCCCGCGCAGCGAAGCCATGGTGCAGGCCGAGGCGCTGGCGCGGCAGGCGGTGTCCCAGGCCGGCGCGGAACGCGTGCAGACCGAGAAGCAGATCGAGACGCTGCTGGCCGCGCTCGACAACGCCAGCCTGCAACGCGAGGCCGCCTCGCTGGCTGTCGGCGATCCCCTGTACAACTACGCCGGTCGCGCCCTGCTGCGCCGCGGGCTGCCGCTGCCGCGCCCGTTCGATCGCAGCGCGTGGAAGTTCAACGCCGGCAATCGACCGCCGGCCGAACGTGACGGCTACCGCCCTCCGGTGAAGCTGGCCGTGCTGCTGCCGCTGTCGGGCAGCCTCGCGACCGCCGCCGCGCCGGTGCGCGACGGCTTCCTCACCGGGTACTACGGCGAGACGCGCCGTCGCCCCGAAGTCAACTTCTACGACACGTCCACCGGCGCCGCCGAGGCGTACGACCGCGCCGTGACCGAGGGCAACGATTTCGTCGTGGGACCGCTCAGCCGCGACGACGTCGGCGCGCTGTTCAATCGCGGCACCCTGCCGGTGCCGCTGCTGGCGCTCAATCGCACGACGGCCCCGCCGCCGGCGGGCAATGCGAGTTTCTCGCTGTCGCCCGAAGACGAAGGGATCGCCGCCGCGGAATTCCTGCTCGATCGCGGCGCTCGCCGCGTCCTGGTGATCGGCGCCGAGGACCGCGCCGTCGCGGCGCTACGCGAACGCCTCGGCGAGCGCGGCGGCAAGGTCACCGACGTCGTCGGCGAAGGCACCGTCGATTTCACACCGTTCGCGGCGAAAGATGGCGGCGTCGACGCGATCTTCCTTGCGATCAAGGGCAGTGCGGCGCGCCAGGTGCTGCCACGCCTGGCCCTGGCCGGCCTCGCCGGCAAGCCGCGCGTGGCGACATCGCAATTGCTGTCGGGCACCGGCAAGCCCGAAGACGATCGCGTGCTCGATGGCATTGCCTTCCCGAGCGAGAGCTGGACCACCCGCGGCGTACGCGGCCTGCCCTCGCCAACCAGCGCCGCGGCCATGCTCCCCAACGCCAAGGGACCGGCTGCGCGCCTGTTCGCGTTCGGCTACGACGCCTGGCTGATCACTGCTTACCTCGAGCACCTGGCGACCTCCGCCGACGGCATCGAGGGCGCCACCGGCGTGCTGCGCATCGACGGCTTCGGCAACGTGCAACGCACGCCGGCGTGGTCCACGTTCAGTGGCGGCGTGTCCGTGCCGCTGGCGGACGCGGCGCGGCGCTAGTCCGCGCCATCCCGGCTTATGGACGAGCCGCTTCCCGACAAGCCGACCGGCGATCGCCGCGCCCTGGGCGCGGCCATCGAAGCCGCCGCGCGCGCGCACCTGGCGCGCTCAGGCCTGCGCGAGGTGGCGACGAATGCGAACTACCGCTTCGGCGAACTCGACCTGGTAATGCTCGATGGCGCCGGCCACGATGCCGCGCTGGTGTTCGTGGAAGTCCGCTACCGCCGCAACTCACGCTTCGGCGGCGGCGCGGCGTCGGTCGACGCCCACAAGCGCCGCCGGATCGTGCGGGCGGCGCAGGCCTTCCTGGCCGCGCATCCGCGCCTGGCCAGCCTCGCCTGCCGCTTCGACGTGATCGAAGCCGACGGCGATCCGGGCGCGCCGCGATTCAACTGGCTGCGCGATGCGTTCCGCGCCGACGACTGCTGAGCGGTCTGCACCGCGGCGACCGGCGCGCATAATCCACGCATGCCCCTGCCCAGCGACCTGCAACGCGACCTTGCCGCCCTGCTCGCTCCAGGCACCGGCTGGCTGACCGATCCGGGCGAACGCCTCGCCTACGCCTACGACAATTCGCGCCGCGAATCGCTGCCCGATGCCGTGGCCCTGCCGGTGACGGCCGAACAGGTGCAGGCGCTGGTGCGCGCGTGCTTCGCGCACCGGGTGCCCGTGGTGGCGCGCGGCCGCGGCACCAACACCACCGGCGCATCGGTGCCGGTGCAGGGCGGCGTGGTGGTGTCGTTCGAGCGCATGAACCGCATCCTCGACGTGCGGCCCGGCGACCGTTGCGCGGTGGTCGAGGCGGGCGTACTCAATGGCGAACTGCAGGCCGCATTGCAGCCGCATGGACTGTTCTGGCCGCCAGATCCCACCAGCGCGGCGTTCAGCACCATCGGCGGCAACCTCGCCTGCAACGCCGGCGGACCGCGCGCGGTGAAGTACGGCGCCAGCCGCGACAACGTGCTCGCCCTCACGGCCGTCACCGGCACCGGCGACCTCATCCACTGCGGCAGCGCGACCACGAAGGGAGCGACGGGTTACGACCTGCAGCGCCTGCTCGTCGGCAGCGAAGGCACGCTCGCGCTGATCGTCGAAGCCACGCTCCGGCTCACGCCGTTGCCGCCGCAGCGGCGCGCCCTGCGTGCGCTCTATCGCGATGTCGCCGCGGCCGCGCAGGCCGTCGCGCGGCTGATGGCGCAACCGGTCACGCCTTCGATGCTCGAATTCATGGACGGCGATTGCGTCCGCCTGGCGCGCGATGTCGGCGGCGCCGATCTGCCCGGCGACGCCGGTGCGCTGCTGATGATCGAAGCGGACGGCGACGCGGAGACCCTGCCCCACGCGATCGAGGCCCTGATGCGCGCCGCCGAAGGCGAAGGCCTGGTGGCACTGGACGACGCCGCCGACGAAGCCGCGCGCGAGCAGTTGTGGTCCGCGCGCAAGGCGCTGTCGCCGGCGCTGCGTACGCTCGCTCCGGGCAAGATCAACGAGGACGTGGTCGTGCCGGTGTCGCGGATCCCGCAGCTGGTCGCCGGCGTGCGTGCGCTCGCCGCGGAATTCGCGCTGCCGATCGTCGCCTTCGGCCATGCCGGCAACGGCAACCTGCACGTCAACATCCTGTTCGATCCGGCCGATGCGGCGCAGGGCGAACGTGCGAAGGCCGCCTTGGCGCGCGTGTTCACGTTCACGCTCGGGCTCGGCGGCACGCTGTCGGGCGAACACGGCATCGGCCTGGCCAAGCGCGCCTTCATGCCCCTGGCCATCGATCCGGCGACACTGGCGCTGATGCACCAGGTCAAGGCCGCCTTCGACCCGGCGGGCATCCTCAATCCGGGCAAGCTGCTGCCGGCCCGCGAGGGGTCATGAGCAGCCCACGCTGAACCGGAAGCCCGAGGTGGCGCGTCGGGTTGATCACCCGCATCAGCGAGATCTGAACCGAACGGCTCGCGATGCCACCGCTGCCGCAAAAACCGGCGTCCGGCGACGGTATCCTGCGCGCCTCGCGTCCATTCCGTTTCCGCATGTCCCTCCGCGCCCGTCCGCTGTCGTTCCTCGCCACGTTCTCCCTGACCCTGCTGCTGGCCGCCTGCGCCAGCGGCGGCGACAGCCGGCCCACGCCCGAGGCCATCGCGCCCAAGCCTTTGCCGGTGCCGGTCAAGCCGGTCCGCATCGGCATCGCGCTCGGTGGCGGCGCGGCCAAGGGCTTCGCCCACATCGGCGTGATCAAGATGCTGGAAGCCAACGGCATCGTTCCCGACGTGGTGTCCGGCACCAGCGCCGGCAGCGTGGTCGGCGCGCTGTATGCCAGCGGCATGGATGCGTTCCAGATGCAGAAGACCGCGTTCGGCCTCGACGAAGCGGAGATCCGCGACGTCAGCCTGTTCTCCGGCGGCGTGGTGAAGGGGCAGAAGCTGCAGGACTACGTCAACCAGCTGGTCGCCAACCGTCCGCTGGAGCGGATGAAGAAGCCGTTCGCCGTGGTGTCGACGCAGCTGGAAACCGGCGAGCGCACCGTGTTCGTGCGCGGCAACACCGGCCAGGCCGTGCGCGCGTCCAGCAGCATTCCCGGCGTGTTCGAACCGGTGACGATCGGGCAGAAGCATTACGTCGACGGCGGCGTGGTAAGCCCGGTGCCGGTGGACGCCGCGCGCCAGCTCGGCGCGGATTTCGTCATCGCAATCGACATCTCGACCAAGGCCAGCGGCAAGAACCCCGGCAGCCTGCTCGGCACGGTGAACCAGTCGATCACGATCATGGGCCAGAAGCTGGGCCAGCAGGAACTCGCGCGCGCCAACGTGGTGATCCGCCCGCTGGTCAACGACATCGGCCCGGCCGATTTCGAACAACGAAACAACGCGATCCTCGAAGGCGAGCGCGCGGCGCTGGCGGTGATGCCGCAGATCCGCGCGCAACTGGCGAAACTGCGCGCCGACCGCATGGCCGCGGCCAAGCCGCGTGAACCGGTGAAGGCGCCCGAGCCGTGCAAGCCGGGCCGCCTCGGTGGCCTGTTCGGGAAGAAGTGCGGGGACGCCGACAAGGATTGAGGCTTGCCGCGCGTCGCGGTGTCTCAAGCTGCGAAATGGACGTAGCCGGTACTGGGCGGCGACCATTCGCTGCCGTCGACAAGCAGTGCGCGGGCATGATTTCCGGCTGTCACGCGGCCGATGCGCGTGATCGGGGTAGCGGTATCGGTGGCGATTTCCGCGATCGCCTCGCGCGCGGACGGCGGCGCGGCAAAGCACAGCTCGTAGTCGTCGCCGCCGCTCGCCTGCAGCGTCTGGCGCCGTTGCGGATCGAACGCCCCATGCAGGTCGGACGATGCGGGCAAGGCATCGAGTTCGATCTCGCCACCGACCCCGCTGGCCGCGCAGACGTGCTGGAAGTCGGCGAGCAGGCCATCGGAGACGTCGATGCAGGCGTGCGCGATGCCCGCGATGCGGGTGCCCACCGCCACGCGTGGCGTCGGCCGATCCAGGCGCTGGCGCAGCGCCGCGGTCACCGCCGCCCCGCTCCGCCACTGCGCGAGCGCACCCGCCGCCTCGCCCAGAGTGCCGGTCACCCAGACATCGTCGCCGACACGGGCGCCGCTTCGGCGCAAGGCACGATCCGGCGCAACAAAACCGTGCACGGTGATGCTGACGGACAACGGCCCACGGGTGGTGTCGCCGCCGATCAGGGCGACGCTATGCAGCGCGGCGAGATCAAGAAAGCCGTCGAGGAAGGCATCGACCCAGGCGGCATCGCCTGAAGGCAGCGACAGCGACAGCGTGCACCACGCCGGCTCCGCGCCCATCGACGCCAGATCGGACAGGTTGACCGCAAGCGCCTTCCAACCGATGTCGGCCGCCGCGGTGTTGTCGGGGAAATGCACGCCGCGATTGAGCGTGTCGGTCGCGATGACGAGCTGGCGTCCCACAGGCACCTGCACGATCGCCGCATCGTCGCCGATGCCCAGGATCACGTCGTCACGCGTCGCCGCGCGACTGCGGATCAGGTCGATCAGGTCGAACTCCGCGCTCACGAGGCCTCCGGCGCCAGCGCTGCGAGTGTCAGCGGGTACGGCCGGCCTGGAATTCCACCGCGCGCCACTGCGCCGCGGCATGGTCGAGCACGCCGTTGACGTAGGTGTGGCCGTGTTCGGAACCGAAGCGCTTGGCCGTCTCGATCGCCTCGTTGATCACCACGCGGTAGGGCACGTCGCGGCGTTCGCGCAATTCGTACGCGGCGATGCGCAGCACCGCGCGCTCGATCGGATCGACCTGCTCGATGTCGCGGTCGAGGAAGGGCGCCAGCGCGGTGTCCAGGTCCTCGCAGTGCTTGTCCACGCCGTGGACGAGGTCTTCGAAGTACTCCAGGTCGGCGACTTCGTGCGCCTGCTCGTGGGCGAACTGCGCGACCACCTCGCGTGCGCTCGCGCCCGACATCTGCCAGGCGTAGACGGCCTGCAGCGCGCGGCGGCGCGCACGCGAGCGTGCGACGGGATCGATGCCATCGGAACGGCGACGGTTCATGCGAGTTGCTCCAGCAGTTGCGCCATTTCCAGGACCACCAGTGCGGCCTCCTCGCCCTTGTTGCCATGGCTGCCGCCGGCGCGGGCCTGCGCGTCCTCGAAGCGGTCGACCGCGAGCACGCCGTTGGCGACCGGCACGCCATGGTCGAGCGACACGCGCATCAGGCCGTCGGAACAGCCGTCGGCGACCTGCTCGTAGTGGCGGGTATCGCCGCGCACCACGCAGCCCAGGGCGACGATCGCGGCGTGCGAGCGCTTGCTCGCCAGCGTGCGGGCGACGACCGGCAGCTCCCACGCACCCGGCACGCGGATCACGTCCACGGCATCCTCGGCGACGCCATGGTCGGCGAAGGTGCGGCGGGCGCCGGCGACCAGGGCATCGGTGATGCGCGGGTTCCAGCGGCTGGCGATGATCGCGAAGCGGGCGCCGGGGCTGGCGCGCATGTCGCCTTCGTAGTGGGGCATGGGCAGGGGTCTCGAAGGGGGGCGCAGTTTACCGCGTCGCCACGACCGGGGCCGCGACGAGGCCTGGCGGCATCAGTGCGCCCGGCTTCGGTGCGGCCGGCTTCAATGCGGCAATTCCACGTATTCGGCCACTTCCAGGCCGAAACCGGCGAGGCCGATTTGCTTGCGAGGGGTGCCCAATACGCGCAGGCGCCCCAGGCCGAGGTCGGCCAGGATCTGCGCGCCGGCGCCGTTGCGGCGCCATTCCGCGAGCGCATGGCCGCGGCTCGGCCGGGCTTCGTGCGCAGCCGGATCCGCATCGGCCTGCGCGCGGACCCGGGCCAGCAGCGCGTCGGCGTCGGCGTGGTCGCCCAGCAGCACGAGGGCGCCGCGTCCTTCCCGGGCGATCGCGGCGAGCACGTCGCCCACGGCGGGACCGAAGTCGGGCCGGCGCCAGTGCAACGCGTCGGCCAACGGGTTCTGCACGTGCACGCGCACCAGCGTGGGCGTGGCGGCGTCGACGTCGCCGCGCACCAGGGCGAAATGCAACGCGCGGCTGAGCCGGTCGCGGTAGCTCACCAGGCGGAAGTCGCCGTGCTCGGTCTCGATCTCGCGTTCGTCGACGCGCTCGATCGTGTGCTCGGTGGCAAGGCGGTAGCGGATCAGGTCCTCGATCGAGCCCATCTTCAGGCCGTGCTCGCGCGCGAACGCTTCCAGCTCGGGACGGCGCGCCATCGAGCCGTCCGGATTGAGGATCTCGACCAGCACGCCGGCCGGTTCCATGCCGGCCATCAGGGCGAGATCGCTCGCGGCCTCGGTATGGCCGGCACGGTTGAGCACGCCACCGGGCTGCGCCATCAGCGGGAAGATGTGGCCGGGCTGGCTCAGGTCGGCGGCGCCCGCGTCCGGACGCACGGCGGTGCGCACGGTGTGCGCGCGGTCGTAGGCCGAGATGCCGGTGGTGACGCCTTCGGCCGCTTCGATCGAGACGGTGAAGTTGGTGTGGTGTGGCGAGGTGTTGTCGCGCACCATCGGCGGCAGTCCGAGCTGGCGGCAGCGCTCGCGGGTCAGCGACAGGCACACCAGGCCGCGCGCGTGCGTGACCATGAAGTTGATGTCCTGCGGGCGCACCAGTTCGGCGGCCATGATCAGGTCGCCCTCGTTCTCGCGGTCCTCGTCGTCGACGATCACGACCATGCGGCCGGCGCGGATTTCCTCGAGCAGTTCGGGGATGGGACTGAAGCTCATGCGTTGGCTCCCAGCAGGCGCTCGACGTAGCGGGCGACGAGGTCGATTTCCAGGTTCACCGGGTCGCCGACCCGGGTGTGCGCGAAGGCGGTGTGCGACACCGTGTGCGGGATCAGTGCGACCTCGAAGCCTTCGCCGTCGACTGCGTTGACGGTGAGGCTGACGCCATCGACGCAGATCGAGCCCTTCTTCGCGATGTACTTCAGCAGGCTCGCGGGTGCGGCGAAACGCCAGCGCTGCGCGCGCGCGTCCTCGACAACCGCGAGCACGCGGCCGATTCCGTCGACGTGGCCGCTGACCAGGTGGCCGCCCAGGCGATCGGTGGGCCGCATCGCGCGCTCGAGGTTGACCTGTGCGCCGATGGCGAGCTTGCCCAGCGTGGTCAGCGCGAGCGTCTCGTTGGAGGCATCGGCCGCGAACGAGCCGGCGTCGAAGTCGATCACGGTCAGGCACACGCCGTTGACCGCGATGCTCTCGCCGAGCTGCACCGCATCGAACGGGAGGGTGCCGACGGCGACGCGCAGGCGGACATCGCCGCCACGAGGTTCAAGGGCTGCGATGCGGCCGACGCCTTCGATGATGCCGGTGAACATCAGCGCGCCTCCGGTGCGGAGACGGCAAGGGACTGAAACTCGAAGCTGTACATGTGAACGTTTCCCGCGGAGTCAGCTGGCGAACCAGCCTGCGAAAAGCGTCCCCAAGGCATGAGGCACACGCACGGCGACACAGGGCCATGCGGAAGCCGTCTTCTTTCATCCGGACTGTGACCGTCGGCTCCGGCATTCGACCGGATCTGCTGACCCTCCGCTGCACTGGAGGCGCTCGCGGGCTCGTGCGGCCGGCCCGTGGGACCTTTTGCACCTACCGCCGGTGGGGAATTGCACCCCGCCCTGAAGACGTTACGAGTTGTGGTGCCGGCGAGCCGGCGGCGCATTCTATCACCCGGGCTTTGGAGCCCAGGCTCGCGGCCAGTGGAACGCTACGTCGGGCCGGCGTCGGCCGGCGACCGTGAAACGGGCCCGCCATTGGGCCTACGCACGGCCACCGATGCGGCTTAGCGGCTCCGGGGGTGGGAGTCGATCGCGGGCCGCCTGCGCAGGTGCAGGAACAGCGGCCAGCGGATCGTGCGGACGTCCTCCGCTGCGCCCCAGGCAGCCGCGAGCGCCGGAGCGTGGCGCGCCACGGGATCCTCGCCGCGTTCGGCCCCGCAGCGCGCGGTTGCCGACATGCTCGCCAGGTAGCGCAGGAAGTGCGGCAGCGTCCATTCGGCTTCCAGCCACGGCAGCGGCGTCGGCAGCGCCGGGAACGGCCAGTCAAAACCGGCGTACTGCGCGTCGACCAGCTCGCGCTCCGGCGGCCAGTACGGGTCGATCAGCGCACGGAAGTCCGCGACTGCGTCGACCATGCCTTCGGGCGGGACAAAGTCGCCGTAGCCCCACGCGGCGAGCACGCCCCCGGGCGCCAGCACGCGCTCGCATTCGGTGAAGAATCCGCCGCGGTCGAACCAGTGCAGCGCCTGCGCGACCGCGACCAGTTGCACGCTGGCATCGGGCAGGACGGTACGTTCGCCCGGCTCGACCGCGAGGCTCACGTTCGCCGCCCCATGCCGCGCCCAGTGCTGCGCGATCTGCTGCACGCTCGGATCGGTCGCGTGCACGAGGGCGAAGCGTGCGGCCAGCCCGCGCGTGGCCTGGCCGCTGCCGCAACCGGGCTCCCACACGCGCGCGGTGGCCGCGACGTGCGCGGCAATCAGTTCGAACAGCGCATCCGGATATTCGGGGCGGGCGGCCGCGTACGCGCCGGCGACTGCGGAGAAGTGATCGTTGAACGTCGCCTGGGTCATGCACGGAACCTCGTCGTCAAACCCACCCGAGCACTGCGCGCAGCGACGCGCCTGGACTAGGCGCGGCTGCCCACTTCTGGAACACGGCTGCCGTGCAGCCCGTGACGCCGCGTCAGTCCGCTCGCGGCTGCAGCAGCAGGCGCACATCGTTGCCGATGCGCCGCGACTCGACGATTGTCAGGTTCAGGCGCTGGGTCATCGCATCGATGTGCAGGCCGTCGAACAGCGGCCGGGCGCGGTCGCCAAGCAGCACCGGGGCGACGTACAACAGGATTTCGTCGACCAGGTGCGAGGCCAGGAAAGCACCGGCCAGCGTGGCGCCCGCTTCGAGCTGGACCTCGTTGATCTCGCGCGCCGCCAGCAGCTTCAGCACCGCGCCCAGGTCGAACCGGCCCTCATGCACCGGCGCGGCGGCGGTCTGCGCATCAATGCCGCGTGGCGGCTTGGCGTCGGGCGCGTGGATGTAGAGCGTCGGCGCCTCGCCTTCGCGCACGCGGCCGCGCGCGATCGTCGCCAGCCCCGGATCCAGCACCACCCGCAGCGGCGGCACGAAGGCGGTGCCGTCGTCGAAGCGCACGGTGAGGCTCGGGTCGTCCATCAGCACCGTGCCCGCACCGGTCAGGATGGCGCCGGCGCGTGCGCGCCAGCGATGCACGTCCAGGCGCGAGGCCTCGCCGCTGATCCACTTGGATTCGCCGCTGGCGAGCGCGCTGCGGCCATCGAGACTGGTCGCCAGCTTCACCCGCAACCACGGCCGGCCGCGCTCGATGCGCGAGAGCCAGCCGCGGTTGAGCGCACGCGCCTGTGCTTCCATCAATCCTGATTCGACAACGATGCCGGCGGCCTGCAGCTTCTCGAAACCGGCGCCGTCGACCTGCGGGAACGGATCGCGCATCGCCGCCACCACGCGCGCGACTCCGGCGGCGACCAGGGCGTCGGCGCAAGGCCCGGTCTTGCCGACGTGTGCGCACGGTTCGAGCGTGACGTAGGCAGTCGCGCCCCGCGCACGATCGCCCGCGGCCTGCAGCGCGACGACCTCCGCGTGCGGACCGCCGGCCTGGGCGTGGAAGCCCTCGCCCACGACCTCCTCGCCCTGCGCCATGACGCATCCGACCATCGGGTTGGGGCGCGTCGTGTACGCGCCGCGCTCCGCCAACCGCAAGGCGCGGGCCATCATCAGGTGATCGGTGCTGCTGAACATGTCGACCTCGATTCGTGCGATTCGATCAATGCACTTTGCTCATTGCAATTGGACTGGCGTGTTCCGATCCATTGCGTCAATGCAGGACGTAGCTGCCGCGCTCGGCGCCCTCATCCCACGGCCAGGCGGGCACCAGGTCCTTGCCATCGATGCGCAACCGCATGCGCTCGAACTGCATCTGCGGGTACTGCGGTGGAAACCGGAAGTCGTCCGGCAGCAACACGACGTGGCCGTCTTCGCGTTGCCATCGCCCTTGCGCCGCCAGGTCGAGCGCGCCATAGGTGAAGTACCACTGGAAGCGGCCATCTTCTGCGAGCAGCAGTTCCGAGCCGGTTTCCATGATGCCTTCCAGGTAGTAGTGCCCGGTCAGTACGGCTTGATCGCGCGCTGCGGCCGGGACGTGCTGCTCCGGTGCCGCGCCCCAGGCCACCGGCATCGCCAGTACGCAGGCCAGCAGGCAGGTGCGGAGCGCGGTCTTCACCGCTTGCGGCTCTTGGTCGGCGGCGGCTCGTCCTCGATCAGCGGCAGCTGGCCTTCGGTGATGCTGTCGTGCTCGAGCCGGTCGAGCACCTCGCGGAAATCGGCCACGTCCTCGAACGCGCGGTAGACCGACGCAAAGCGCACGTAGGCGACGTGGTCGAGCTTGCGCAGCTCCGCCATCACGTATTCGCCGACGCGGCGCGAATCCAGCTCGCGCTCGGCGGTCATGCGCAGGTGGTGCACGACGGCGCGCACCGCCGTCTCGATCTGCTCTTCCGACACCGGCCGCTTCTGCAGCGCGCGGTCGAAGCCGGAACGCAGCTTGCGCGCGTCGAACGCCTCGCGCCGGCCGTCGCTCTTGATGATCAGCGGCAGCTTCAGCTCGATCGTTTCCAGCGTGCTGAAGCGCTCGCCGCAGGCCTCGCAGACCCGGCGACGGCGGATGGTGGCGCCGTCGTCGGAAACGCGCGAGTCGATCACGCGGGTGTCGATGTGCTGGCAGAACGGACAGTGCATGGGATATCTCGGCCCGCCTAAGGGAGTGAAGTCAGATGTCGTAGTCGAGCGGGAGGAAGAACGCCACGCGGGTTGGCTGTCCGGCGCAGGTCATCGGCGCGTAACGGATCCGGCTGGTCGTCTCCTCGGCGGCCGTGCCGAAGGCGGCATCGCTGGCGCACACCGCGTGCACCGATTCGATGCGGCCATCGGCTTCCAGGCGCACGAGCACATGGGCCGAGCCGGACTTGCGTTCGCGGATTGCCTGGCTCGGGTAATGGCCATAACCCGGGAGCGCCTGCTTCTTCGGCCCCTCGCAGTCGTCCCGGAGCGTGTCCCAATCTTTCACCAGCGCGCCGACCGCGTCGCGCGTCAGCAACTGCAGCGCACCGCGGCTGCACGTTCCCGAGTCGGACTGGTAGCGGACCGCCGAGAGCGCCAGGCCGTTCCGGATGTTGGCCCGGCCCAAGGTCGGACCCGCCGGCCGGCTGCCGCTCGCGCAGCCCGCAAGCAGGATCGCCGCAGCCGCGAAGCCAATTCCGCACAACCGAACCATTCGTTCAGCCATAGACCGGGAACTGCTTGCACTGCTTGGTCACGTTCTCGCGCACGCCGGCGATGACCTTCTCGTCGCTGGGGTGGTCGAGCACGTCGCAGATCCACTCGGCCAGTGCGACGCAGTCGGCTTCCTTGTAGCCGCGGGTGGTCACGGCCGGGGTGCCGATGCGCAGGCCGGAGGTGACGAAGGGCTTCTGCGGATCGTTCGGCACGGCGTTCTTGTTCACCGTGATATGCGCCTTGCCCAGCGCTTCCTCGGCGGCCTTGCCGGTGATGCCCTTGCCGATCATGTCGACCAGCATCAGGTGGTTTTCGGTGCCGCCGGACACGATCTTGTAGCCGCGCGCGATGATCGTCTTCGCCATCGCCTGCGCGTTCTTCACCACCTGCTGCTGGTACGTGGTGAAGTCCGGCTCCAGCGCTTCCTTGAACGCGACGGCCTTGGCCGCGATCACGTGCATCAGCGGGCCGCCCTGGATGCCGGGGAACACGATCGACTGCAGCTTCTTCTCGATCTCCTCGGCCTTGTCGCCCATGCCGGCGCGGCTGGCGACGATGATGCCGCCTCGCGGGCCGCGCAGGGTCTTGTGCGTGGTCGAGGTGACCGCATGTGCGTGCGGCACCGGGTTCGGGTAGACGCCGGCGGCGACCAGCCCGGCGACGTGGGCCATGTCCACGAACAGGTACGCACCGACCTTGTCGGCGATGGCGCGGAAGCGCGCCCAGTCGATCACCTGCGAATAGGCCGAGAAGCCGGCGACGACCATCTTCGGCTTGTGCTCGACGGCGAGGCGCTCGACTTCGTCGTAGTCGATCAGGCCCTGGTCGTTGACGCCGTACTGGATCGCGTTGAGCAGCTTGCCGGAGATGTTGACCTTGGCGCCGTGGGTCAGGTGGCCGCCATGGGCCAGCGACATGCCGAGGATGGTGTCGCCCGGATTCAGCAGCGCGAAATACACCGCCTGGTTGGCCTGCGAGCCCGAATGCGGCTGCACGTTCGCGTAGTCCGCCCCGAACAGCTGCTTGCAGCGGTCGATCGCGAGCTGCTCGGCGATGTCGACGTATTCGCAGCCGCCGTAGTAGCGCTTGCCCGGATAGCCTTCCGCGTACTTGTTGGTGAGCTGGCTGCCCTGCGCCTCCATCACGCGCGGGCTGGCGTAGTTCTCCGACGCGATCAGCTCGACATGGTCTTCCTGGCGGCGGTTCTCGTTGGCGATGGCCTGGGCGAGTTCGGGGTCAAAACCTTCGATACGGGCGTCACGCGGGAACATCGGAACTCCGGCAGCTGTGGGGTGGGTCGAAGCGGCAAGTTTACCGGGCAATTCGGCCGGGCCTTCATTCCAAAGGGGAAGCTGGCGGATCCGGGGCCCAGCAGCCCGTCCTCTTCCCTCGCAACGCGGCGGAAGCCGGCTCGAAGGGATGGATCGGAGCGCGCGGGCGCAGGCCGCGCATCGACCCGGCGGGAATGCCGCACGCGCTGCCCCGATCCAACGCTGCGCGCCAAGTGCTCGTGCGAGGTCGGCGGCACGCCCCGGCAAGGGGCGAAGGAGCAAAGCCCGCTATAATTCCCGGCTATCCCGATTCCCTCCGGCCCTGCCCCGCGCAGGACGCCGCCGTCTGTCTGCGGAGCCCCCGATGCAATACATCTACACCATGAACGGCGTCAGCAAGACCGTGCCGCCGAAGCGCCAGATCATCAAGGACATCTCGCTGTCCTTCTTCCCCGGCGCGAAGATCGGTCTGCTCGGCCTCAACGGCGCCGGCAAGTCGACCGTTCTGAAGATCATGGCCGGCGTCGACCAGGACTTCGTCGGCGAAGCGCGCCCGCAGCCGGGCATCAAGGTCGGCTACCTGGCGCAGGAACCGCAGCTGGATCCGACCCACACCGTCCGCCAGGCCGTGGAAGTGGGCCTGGGCGAGATCATCAACGCGCAGGCCGCGCTCGACGCCGTCTACGCCGCCTATGCCGAGGAAGGCGCGGACTTCGACAAGCTCGCCGCCGAACAGCAGCGCCTGGAATCGATCCTCGCCGCCGGCGACGCGCACACCCTGGAAAACCAGCTGGAAGTCGCCGCCGACGCGCTGCGCCTGCCGCCGTGGGACGCGGTGATCGGCAACTTGTCGGGCGGCGAGAAGCGCCGCGTCGCGCTGTGCCAGCTGCTGCTGCAGAAGCCGGACATGCTGCTGCTCGACGAACCGACCAACCACCTCGACGCCGAATCGGTCGAATGGCTGGAACAGTTCCTCGCCCGCTACACCGGCACCGTGGTCGCGGTGACCCACGACCGCTACTTCCTCGACAACGCGGCCGAGTGGATCCTCGAGCTCGACCGCGGCCGCGGCATTCCGTGGAAGGGCAACTACACCGAGTGGCTGGTGCAGAAGGACGAGCGCCTGAAGCAGGAAGAGAACCAGGAAAAGTCGCGCCAGAAGGCCATCCAGAAGGAACTCGAGTGGGCCCGCCAGAACGCCAAGGGCGGCCGCTCCAAGGGCAAGGCGCGCCTGGCGCGCATCGAGGAACTGCAGTCGGTCGACTACCAGAAGCGCCAGGAGACGAATGAAATCTTCATTCCGCCGGGCGAACGCCTGGGCAACAAGGTCATCGAGTTCAAGAACGTCAGCAAGAAGTTCGGCGACCGCCTGCTGATCGACGACCTGTCGTTCTCGGTGCCGCCGGGTGCGATCGTCGGCATCATCGGTCCCAACGGCGCGGGCAAGTCGACGCTGTTCAAGATGATCATCGGCAAGGAGAAGCCGGACTCCGGCACGATCGAAACCGGCCCGACCGTGAAGCTGGCCTACGTCGACCAGAGTCGCGACGCGCTGACCGGCAACCACAACGTGTTCCAGGAGGTCTCCGGCGGCCTCGACATCCTCAACATCAACGGCATCGAGATCCAGTCGCGCGCCTACATCGGCCGCTTCAACTTCAAGGGCCAGGACCAGCAGAAGATGGTGGGCACGCTGTCCGGCGGTGAACGCGGCCGCCTGCACATGGCCAAAACCCTGCTGCAGGGCGGCAACGTGCTGCTGCTCGACGAACCGTCCAACGACCTGGACATCGAAACCCTGCGCGCGCTCGAAGACGCTCTGCTTGAGTTCCCGGGCAACACCTTCGTGATCTCGCACGACCGCTGGTTCCTGGACCGCATCGCCACCCACATCCTCGCCTTCGAGGGCGACTCGCACGTGGAGTTCTTCCAGGGCAACTACCGCGAGTACGAGGAAGACAAGAAGCGCCGCATGGGCGCCGAAGGCGCCGCACCGCACCGCCTGCGCTTCAAGGCGCTCAAGTAAGGCGATGACGGACGCGCACGCGAAACCGGTCGCGATCGCAGCCGAGGCGGTGCCCGCCCGCACCACCTCGCTGTATCCCGAACCGTTCGCGTCGATGGTCGCCGGGCGCGCCAAGCGCGCCCTTGGCGACGTGTTCGGGCTGAAGAACTTCGGCGTCAACCTGACCCGGCTCGCGCCGGGTTCGCGCTCGGCGCTGCGCCACGCGCATACCCACCAGGACGAATTCGTGTTCGTGCTCGAGGGCTGCGCCACGCTGCTCACCGATGCGGGCGAAACCGAGTTGCGGGCTGGCATGTGCGCCGGGTTCGCCGCGGGCAGTGGCGACGCTCACCAACTGCTCAACCGCGGCGCCAGTGACGTCGTGTATCTGGAAGTTGGCGATCGCAGCCCGGGCGACCAGGTCACCTACCCCGACGACGACCTGGCCGCGTGCCTGGTCGAAGGCCGCTGGCAGTTCCTGCACAAGGACGGCCGGCCGTACTGATTTTTCCGCGCGGCGACGCTGCGGTTCGCAACGACGAGGATCGACGATGAGTTTCATGCAGGCACTGCGCAACCGCTGGCAACAGGCCGATTCGCTGGTCTGCGTCGGCCTCGATCCGGAGCCCGCGAACTTCCCGTCCCGCTTCGCCGGCGATCCAGACGCGGTGTTCAACTTCTGCCGTGCGATCGTCGACGCCACCGCGCAGTACGCGTGCAGCTTCAAGCCGCAGATCGCGCATTTCGCCGCGCTCGGCGCCGAGGAGGCGCTGCAGCGACTGGTCGCGCACATCCACGCCGCCCATCCCGGCATTCCGGTGATCCTGGACAGCAAGCGCGGCGACATCGGCAGCACCGCGCAGCACTACGCCAGCGAAGCGTTCGACCGTTACGCCGCCGACGCGGTCACGGTGAACCCGTACCTCGGCCGCGACTCGGTGCAGCCGTTCCTCGACCGCGCCGATCGCGGCGTGGTGATCTTGTGCCGCACCTCGAACGCGGGCGCGGGCGACCTGCAGGACCTGCTGGTGCACGCTGCCAACGGCGTGGGCCAGCCGCTGTACCAGCACGTGGCGGCCAAGGTCGCGCACGAGTGGAACGCGCACGGCAATTGCGCGCTGGTCGTGGGCGCCACCTGGCCGGAGCAGCTGCGTGAAGTCCGGGCGATCGTCGGCGACGTGCCCTTCCTGGTGCCGGGCGTGGGCGCACAGGGCGGTGATGTGGAAGCCGTCGTGACGAACGCAAAGACCGCCGACGGCGCCGGCCTCATCGTCAGCTCGTCGCGCGCGATCCTGTATGCCGGCAATGGCCACGACTTCGCCATAGCGGCGGCGGATGCCGCTCGCACGCTGCGCGACGAGATCAATCGCTATCGGTGAGCCGCGGAGCGGCGTCAGGTCCTGCTCAGGAGCAGCACCGCGATCATCAGGGCCACCGTGAGCAGCGAATTGGCCAGCATGAAGAGCGCGTAGCCCCAGGCGGCGCGCAGGGCGATCTTCCAGCGCGACTGCCCCTTGAAGAACTGCACCAGCGAAACGACGCCATAGGCCGTCGCCGGCAGCATGACCAGTGACGAGATGCCCGGATACCAGCGCTGCAACGGAAGCGCCAGCACCCAGAGCACCATCGCCTGGGCAGTGAGGAAGGTGGTGATCACCAGCCACTCGGGGTAGTTGAGTTCCCGGTAGCGGCGGAATGCCAGCTTGAAGGCGAAGGCCTCGAACGGCAGCAGGAGCAGCGTCAGCGCGGCGATGTGCAGGTTCATCCAGTCCCGCACGCCCTCGAACACCCGCGCCAGGCGCATCGCATCCGCACCGGCGCCGCCGCCACCCGCGGGCGCCTCGTCGATGGCCGCCTGCAGCGGCGTCCCCACGAGATCGCCGTTCCCCAGCAGCTTGGCCAGGAACACCACCGCGGCCGCCGTGATCATGATCAGCAGGAACGGTTTGATGTGGTTTGCCCGCCGTCCCTCGAGATAGTCGCGGATCAGCTGTCCGGGCCGCAGCATCAGGCTCTTGAGCGTGTAGAGCACGCCGCGGTCCATGTGCAGGACGCTGTGCTCGATCTCGTGACCGAGGAAGTGCCAATCGATGCGGTGCGCCGGGGTCGGCTGGCCGCAGCCCGGGCAGTAATGCTGCGCGGGCGCGTCGGCGCCGCGCCCGCAGTTGGCGCAATGGTTCGCGTGGAGCATTCCGTTCCCCTGATCCGAGCGCCGATTGTAGCCGGGCCGCGGGCGACCACGGCGCCGCGCGCGGCGGGCTCAACGCGCCGCGAGCAGCTTGCGCGCCAGCGCGAACGGGAAGCGTATCCAGATCATGGCGAACACCGCCACGCGCGTGGACATGCGCTGCCGCGAGGCATCGAACTTGCGGTAATAGCGCCACAGGCCGCGGTGCTTGTGCCATTCCACGAACAGCGGCCGCGAGCGCGACGACACGCCGCGGATATGCACGACGCGCACATCGTTGGCGACGGCGACCAGCGCTCCGGCCCCACGCGCGCGCCGGCACAGGTCCAGGTCTTCGGCGTGCAGGCGATAGCCGGTGTCGAAACCTCGCAGCGTTGCGAACAGTCGGCGCCGCAACAGCATCAGCGCACCCGACACCGCCTCGACCGGTTGCAGGGCGCGGCTGTCGTCCACGGCGATGCCAAGCTGCGTGGCGTGGCCCGCGTGAGGCCTGCGCCACAGGGACTGGAGCATCGCGCCGAAGTCCGGATCGCGGCGACGCGCGGCGACGTCGCGCACGCCGGCTTCGTCCACCAGGTCGGCGCCGAGCAGCACGTCGCCACCGTTGGCCAGCGCGTGCGCGCGCAGGCGGGCGAGCGTATCGGTGTCGACCAGGCAGTCGGGATTCACGAAGGCCAGCCACTGCACGGCGCCGGCGTCGGCAAGATCCGTTGCGCCCTGGTTGCAGGCGACGGCAAATCCCGGATTGTCGGGATTGGCGATGAAACGCAGGCGCGGGTCGCGCGTGGCGTGCCGCTGCACGATTTCCATGGTGCCGTCGTCGGACCCGTTGTCGATCACGCGGATCGCAGCAACGTCCTGCGCCGCACGCAGGCGCAGCAGGCAATCATCGATGGTCTCGGCGCTCTGGTAGCTGACGACGATGGCGGCGATGTCGGGCTCGGTCATGCGGGATGCTTCATGCAAACAGATCGCCCTGCGCATCGGGCGGGCCGATGGTGGCTAGCAGGGTTTCCAGCTGCTCGCGCGTGGCGCGCAGCGGATCGTCCATCAGGAAATGGGCGACGCGCGCATGCCACGCCGGCCAGCGCGCCGCGATGGCATCGAGGTCGCCATCGGCCGGAGCCCCTTCGTGCCGGCGCGCGACCAGGGCGGTGTCGCACAGCACGTTGCGCCAGCCCAGCCCGGAGAATCGCAGCGAGAGGTCGATCAGCGCCGCATACCACGACCCGTAACTCGCGGCATCCAGCCCACCGGCACGCAGGCGTGCACTGCCGCGCAGCAGCACCGCGTGGCTCAGCGCCGTCGGCAGCTCCGGCGCGGTGCCCGGCATGGCGGCGGCCGCGCGCGCCATCCGCCCGGGATCCGCCGGTGCCTCGTTGATCTCGCCGATGCGCGGAAACGATGCGGTTTCGCCCGCGTTGCTCCAAGGGGTGGCCGAGGCGATCGCGCCATCGGCCCGCAGGCAGGCGGACATCCGCGTCAGCCAGCCGGGCAGTGGCGTGGCATCACTGGCGAGCACGACGACATCGGCATCGCCGCAGGCGGCCAGCACTTCATCCAGATGCGCCACTTCGCCCACGCTGCGCTGCCGGCGCGTGTAGTGCGCCTGCAGCGCGGTGCGCGCGATCCAGCGCTCGATGATGGCGTGGCCGCGCGGACCCGCCTGCGCGTCGTCGGCGAGCCACACCCGCGTCGCCGGCGGCGTGTGGGCCTCCAGCGCCGCGAGGCAGGCGTCAAGCGAGTCGTCGTCAACCCCTACCGGCACGACGACAACGGGGAGTGCGTTCGCGATGGACTGCACGTGGAGGTTTTCGGGCATGCCCCAGGGTTACTTGCGGGGATCGCGTGGCCTGCGGTGCAGCGGCTCCAGGGCGCGGAAGCGCGAACCGTATTCGTCGGTCAGGTTGCGCGCTTCCTGGGGATTGCGGATGACGGTCGGGGTGAGCAGCACGATCGTCTCGCTGCGGGCCGTGCGCGAAGTCTGCCGGCCGAACAGGCCGCCGATGATCGGAATCCGGCTCAGGCCCGGCAGGCCGTTGCTGCCGCGGGTCACGCCATCGTCGATCAGGCCTGCCAGCAACACGGTGTCGCCGTTCTGGATGGCGGCCTCGGTCTTGAGCTTGCGCGTATCGATGCGCACGTTGCCGTTGGCGTCGGGCTGGCCGGTGGGCGAGCTGACTTCCTGCACGATGTCGAGGAATACCATGCCGTCCTTGCTGATGCGCGGGCGCACCTTGAGGATGATGCCGGTATCGAGGTATTGGACCTGGCTGATGGTGTTGTTGGTGCCCGCCGTCGGATTGACTGTCACCGACGAGATCGGAATGCGGCTGCCGACGTTGAAGGTCGCCTCGGCGTTGTTGCGCACGACCACCGACGGCGACTGCAGGATCTGCACGTCGCTGACCTGGTCTAGCGCGGTGATCACCGCGGCCGCATCGTTGTTGACCAGGGTCCAGACGGCCCCGCTGGTGTTGGTGAGCTTGCCGGCGATCGTCGACCACTTGGGAATCCCGGTGCTGTCCGGCGGCAGGCCGATTTCCTGCTTGGCCGCCTCGAGGTACCAGTTGACGCCGTAGCTCAGCTCGCCCGAGAGCTGCACCGTCGCCACCTGCGCCTCGATGTGCACCTGCATCGGCATCACGTCGAGCCGGGCGATGACGTCCTTGATCGACTTCCACGCCGACGGCGTACTGCGCACCAGCAGCGCGTTGGTTTCTTCCACCGCCGACACGCCCACACGGTCACCGTTGACGTCGAGCGTGACCGAGGCGTTGCCGCTCTGGCGCGCACCCAGCGACATCTCGCCGCCGGACGTGCCGCCGGTCGTGCCCGTGCCCGTATCGCCGGTGCCCTTGATGTCGGCGGTGCTGCCGCCGTTGGCGCTGTCCTGCAGCTGCACCGATTCCAGGCCCGGCATCAGCGAAGGCGCGGTGGTCGAGCCCCCGCCGCCACTGCCGCGGCCGCTGCCGAACACCTCGGACAGGCGGTCTGCCAGGTCCTTCGCCTTGATGTACTTGAGTTCGTAGGAATACAGCTGGATGTCGCCGCCGGCGCTGTCGATGCGCTCCAGCCATTCCTGGATGTCGTCCAGGTAGCTGGCTTGCGGCGTGATCACCAGCACCGCGTTGGCGCCATCCAGGGGCATGAAGCGGAACATGCCCGCCACCGGCGACTTGCTCTGCTCGCCGAACACCTTCTCCAGGTCGGCCACGACCTTGTTGGCCTTGCCCGAGGTCAAGGGGAACACGCCCACCGACATGCCCGAAAGCCAGTCGACGTCGAAGATCTCGATCGTGCGCAGGTAGTTCTCGAGTTCGGCGCGGGTGCCGGCGATGCTGATGACGTTGCGCGAATTGTCGACGTTGACCACGGCGTTCGGGCGCGCGTAGGGCTTGAGCACCTTTTCCATCTCGCTTGCGGAGATGTAGCGCAGCGGCACGGTGCGCACCTCGTAACCGCGCGCGAGCGAGGGCGCACCGGTGCGCGGCGCGACGGCGCCGCTCGAGAGGGCCTGGTCGGCCGGCACGATGTTGTAGCGGCCGCCGCTGTAGATCAGGCGGGCGTTGTTCCAGCCCAGCACCATCTCCAGCAGGTTCAGCGCCTCGGCCGGGCTCACCGGCTTGGGCGTACCCAGGGTGACGGTGCCCTGCACGCCCGGCGCGATCACGTAGTTCTGGCCGAGCATGTCGCCAAGGATCGCCTTGACCACGGCATGCAGCGATTCGCCTTCGAAGTTGAAGGTGGCGCCGCCACCGGTCGCCGGCAGCACCGGCGGCGGAGCCGACGCGGCTTCGCGGTTGATCACCTGGCCGGTGCCACGGCGGATGCGCGGGCGCGGGCCCTGCTCATCCGCCGGCAACGGTTGCGCACCGCCGCCGATCACGGTTTCGCTGCCGGTCGCTGCGCCCGCCGTGGTTGCCGAGGAGGTACCGGCCTGCGCGTGCAGCGTGCGTGGATCGGCATCGCGGCGGATGCTGGCGACGGGTACCGCGGAACAGGCGGCCAGCGCGATCGCGACCGCGGAGGCAATGCCCGCGTTCACCACGGACGTTTGGCCGGACCAGAGCGGGGAATTCGAAGGACGATTCATGCGGGCGACTCTACTTGACCGGCGGTTTTTGTTGCTGTTGCTTCAGGGCTTCCTGCCTCAGCTGCGCGCGACGGGCTTCGATGCGCTTGCGGATGGCTTCCATCTGCGCCTGTTCCGTCATCGGCTGGCTCGGCTCCGCGCGGGTGGGCGTCGCGGCCGCGGCGGGAGGCGAAACAACGGGCGGGCCTTGCGGCCCCGGCGCTTCGGCGGCGGCCGTCTGCGTGGGCAGCGCCTGCGCAGGCGGAGGCGTGACCGGCTGCCCCTGCGGCCGCGGCGCGTCCGTCTTGGTGACGGCGGTCGGCGCTTCCCCGCCCACGCCGTTGTACACGCGCAACTCGAGCCGGCGCTCACCTTCCGGACCGACGAACACGGCGCTGCGCGGATCCAGCGACTGCAGCCGCCAGTTCGGCAGCGCGGCGTCGGTCTCGCCGAGCTTCACCCGCAGCGGCGGCGAGCTGCCTTCGGGGGACTGGATGATCGCCATCTTGAAGGTCGGCGTGATCATCACGCTGGTGAGCACGTAGTCGAAGGTCTTGGCCTGGTCTTCGCCCTGTGGCTGCAGCGAGAACGGATGCGGGCGGCGATCGTCCGCAAACAACGGGCGGTTGGCGATTTCGGCGTATTGGGTGAGTGCCTTCAGGCGCTCGGGCGTGGCCTTGGGCAGCACCGGCAGCGGACGCACCAGCGCGGCATCCTCGGGCAACGGAGCGATGCGGCCGCCCATGCCGAACAAGGCCAGGATCAGCGCTAGCAGGGCCCATGCGGCAAGCGTCGCGAGCAACCACGTGCGCGGGCTGGTGCTCTCAAAGCGCATCGTCGGTTCCTCGCGGCGCATTGGCGCGCGCCGGCTTCGCCGTCGTCGCCGGCGAGGCGCTGGGCGGCAGGTAGCCGAACAGGTCGAAGCTGATGTCGAGTCCGCCCTGCGCGCCGCTTTGCCCCGGATTGAAGAAGATGCGCTGGCCGAGGATGTTGAGGTTGCCGACGAACAGCCGCGGCGAACCGCCCTCGAGCAGGTACAGGACGCTCGCCAGTTCCGGAGTGCCGCAGCGCAGCCGCACCTGGACGGTGACGCGCGCGTATTTTTCGCGCGAGGGTTCCTGCAGCGGCGAGCGGTTGGTGATTTCGCAGGCGCGACGCCCGGGGCTGGCCTGCGCCACCACCGCTTCCAGCCGTTGCACGAGCGCCGCGGTCGCGAGCTCCGGGCTGCGCTCGGGCAGGAACCCCGGCGTACCGGCGAGCGAAGCGCGCGCCTGCTGCAGGCGCTGCTGCACCGCGGGAGCCTGTTTGATTTCGGTGCGCAGGCGCAGTTCACGCTCGCGCGCGCCCTCGATGCGCGCGCCGACTTCGCGCATCGGCACGGTGAACCAGGGATGCACCAGGACCGCGTAGGCAAGCGCCAGCACGCCCGCGAGCAGGCCCAGCGCAAGCCAGCGATCGCGGTTACTGACCGCTACTTGCACCGGGGTTCTCCTTGGTGGCGTTGGCCGGACCGATTTCCGCGGTCAGCGTGAAGCGGTCCTTGCGCGAGGTGGGATCGGTCTGCAGCGCGCCGGCCAGGGCCGGCGAACGCCACAGCTTGGAGTCCTGCAGGCGGCCGATCAGCGCCGGCGCCTCGTTGCTCAGGCCGATCAGGGTGAGGCGGTTGTCCTCGATGGCGAGCTTTTCCAGGTAGGTCCCGTCCGGCAGGCGCCGGCTGAGTTCATCGATCACTTCCACCGCGGTCGGATAGGCCGCACGCGTGCGCTGCAGGAAGGCCTGGCCTTCGATCAGGTCGACCAGTTCGCGCCGTTGCGCGGCCGCGCGTCGCGCGGGACCGGATTCGCGCGCGATCCGCGCATCGAAGGCGTCCGCGGCCGCGCGCCGGTTTTCCAGCACCTGCCACAGGGTCAGGCCGATAGCGAGCACCGCCACCGCGGCGAAGGCGAGGTTCCAGGTCCGCCACGGGTCGCGCGTGCGCTGTCGTTGCGACGGCGGTAGCAGGTTGATCTGCAGCGGCACCCCATCGGGGCCGGCCACGTCGATGCCGGCGAGCAGCGGCGCGAGCGGCCCGATCGCGGCGAGTTGCGGATCCAGCGCTGCGCGCGGAACCGCGATCAGCTCGGCGTCGATCGGACCGTCGGCTTCGCGACGGGCGACCACGCGCGCATCGTAGGCGACGGCGTCGGCGGCAAAAGGCGTCTGGCGCTCGATCTCGAAACCAACGACATCGCGCAGGCGGTCGAGCGCTGCCGCCGGCAGCGACAGGCGACGACGCAGCGAACTGCCGGCCGGCAGCAACAGCCAACGCGGCAGGTCGGACAAGCGCGTACCAAGCACGCGCGCGAGCGGGTCGCCGCCGGGTTCGAGATCGCCCAGCGCGGGCAGGCTGTCCAGGTCCTGGATGTCGCCGCCGCGCTGCAGCCGCAACCGCAGCGCATCGCCTTCGACCAGCAGCAACAGGCGGCCGCGATCCATGCCGAGCAGTTGCCGTACGCGCGGCGGCAGCCAGGACGCGAGCGCGGTCGCCCACCACGAGAGAAAGCCGCCGGTACCGGACCTGAGCGTCGAACCGCTCACCCGGACACCGAAACGGCTCAGACGGTCCTGCAAACGCCCTGCAGGTGTGCTCATCGTGGCGACGCTCCTTCCTCCACTGGCTGATGTATGCAGCAGGCCATTCAATCCCCGACCTGCCAACGCAACGGCGTATAGGCCATGCCGGGCATGGGCCCACCCCCACGCACCACGGCCCGCAACACCGCTTCGCGACGATCCGCCAGACGTGCGCGGCTCTCAATACTATACGTGCCGCTGCTTCCCCCCACGAGCGCACCTCCATCGGGCAAGGTCGGCGGAGGCAATCCGGACGCGGGGTTCCAGCGCTGCCGCAGTGCGACCACCTCGGCGCCATCCATGCCCATCGCATCGAGTACCTCGGCCGAGGCAAACGCCGGATCCGGTCGCGCGCGGCCACTGAACACCGTCAGGTGCGGGGCCATCCGGGCGTACAACGCGGGGGTGAAGCCGAGCACCTGCTCGAGTTCGGCCACGCTTTCGAACTCGGCATCCTTGGCGCCGTAGGGCAAGCCGGCGCTGGCGTAGTCGTTGTCCTCGCCGCCACCGGCGGGCTGCGAGAGGCTGTCGGGATCGCGCCAGTCGATGATCGCGGCGGCCAGTTGCGCCGCGCGCTGCTGGTCGACGTCGAAGCGACGGATGAATTCGGTCAGCAGGGTCGCGTCGGCCTGGTTGAGGTCGATCTTGCCGTTCTCGTCGACGATCTTCAGTTCGACCTCGGCGTTGCCGTAGCGCCAGCGGTGCGGGCGGCCGTCGGGCAGCCACTGCAGGCGTGGATCGCTGGCGGCTACGCGGGTCAGCGAATATTCGAGCCCGGCCCGCGCGGCGTTCTCCGCGACCAGGCCCCGCACCAGCACGCGGCCCTGCAGGTGCTCGGTCCGCGCGATCAGGGCGAACGCGCCAACCAGCGCGGCGAGCAGCATGACCAGCCACATCACCAGCAGCAGGGCCACGCCGCGCTGGCGCTCCATCGGCGTCATCGGGCCACCGGCAGCACGCTGCTGGTCGTGGTGATCGCGGCCGCCGGCAGTGCCACCACCACCGGTGGCCACGCGTCGTCATTGCCATCGACGATGCGGACTTCCACCAGCAGCGGCAGTTGCTCGCCGTTTTCCCATTCGTCCTGCCACTCGCCCAGCCCGCCTTCGGGCGCGTAGCTGCGATAGCGGAAGGTGGCCGACTTCAATCCCTCCACCAGCACTTCGGGCGGACGCTGGTCGTCCTCTTCGACGGTCTGGCCTGCCAGCACCATGGCGAGCGCCAGCGTGATGCGCTCGCCGCCGTCCTCGATGGCGAACTCGTGGAGGTACGGACCGCCGCGCCCAAGATAATCGGGCAGGTCGGCGACGAAACGCATGCGCTCGCTATCGCCGATGAAGCGCTGGGCGGCGCCGGTGGATGCATCGAAACTGAAAGGCACCGGGCGCACCGCTTCCAGGCGGCGGCGCAGGAAGCTTTCCACCGCGCGGATGCGTTCGCTGTGCGCCGCCATCGCCTCGCCACGCTGCGCGGTCTTGGTCGACGCGCCGAGCGTGGCGAATGCAAGCGTGAGTCCGGCCGCCAGCAGCACGGTCGCGATCAGCACTTCGATCAGGGTGAAGCCGGTCGCTCGCGCGGGAGTGCCGCCGCGCTGGCTGCATGCCCCGCGCCCGTGCGGGATCGGACCGGAATCGCGCGTGCGCCGCATGGTCATAGCCCCGTCTGCACGGAGGCTGGCACCAGGCGCAGCGAACGCAGGAGCAGTCGCCGCGATGGGCCGCCGTCGCCCCATTCGATGCCCAGGCGCACTTCTAGCAGGGCCGGTGCGGCCGGATCGGCGGCGGCATTGCCCGGGCGCGCCGGATCGGTCCAGCGCTGGATGTCCAGGGCCCAACGGTAGCGGCCGTCCTCGAATTCGCCGTTCTTCGACCCAGGCTGGAGCGGCTCGCCGACCCCGACTTCCGCCATCAACGACTGTGCGTACAACGCGGCCCGGCCTGCGTCGGCGGAGCCACGCACCTGCCGCGCCGCGCCCGACAGCGTACCCAGCAGCAAGGTCAGCGCGCCCGCGAGCAACGCGAAGGCGACGATCACCTCGATCAGCGTGTAGCCGCGTTGGCGGCCGCGGGCCGGGCCTGCCTTCATCGCTCCACCTCGCCGCGCTTCAGGCGCACCTCGCCGGTCAGCCAGGTCACGTCGATGTTCATCGCCGCGCGCTTCGCGCTCAACTGGACGCGACCGCCGGTCGATGCGCCATCGGGAAAGAACACGATCGCACCCTCGCCGCGCCGTGGCTGCACCTCGCGTGCGCCGACGAAGCGTATGCCCAGCTTTTCCGGGATCTCGCCATGGCGGTTGTTGGGCGCCGTCCACGTGCGCTGCTCCGGATCGATGGTGAAGCGCTGCGGCTGTCCGGTCGCGATCGCCTGCGTGCGCGTGTAGCGCAGTTGTGCACCCAGCTGCCGGGCCTCGCTGCGCAACTGCATGCCGGCAAAACCGCCGGTCAGCACGCCGGCGGCGACCACGCTGATGGCGGCCAGCAGGGCGATCACCAGCAGCATCTCCAGCAAGGAGACTCCGTGTGCGTTGCGCCGCATCTGCCGCCTCATGCGTTGGATCCCGGAGCGATCCGCCTTACTCGAACTTGAAGTCGGCGTCCGTGCTGGTGCCGCCCGGCTTGCCGTCCTTGCCGAGGAACACCAGGTCGAAATCGCCGTTCTCGCCCGGCACGTGGTACTCGTACGGATGGCCGAACGGATCCTTCAGCTCGGTCGCCTTCGCGTACGGGCCGAGCCAGCCGCTGGCATCGCCCGGCGCGGTCACCAGTTCGTCCAGCGAGTTCGGCAGGCGCCCGGTGTCCATGCGGAAGGACTCGATCTTGCCGGCCAGCGTCTGCACCGCGGACTTGCCGAGGTTGTAGTCGCCGCGATCCTTGCCGCCGATCACGCGGCTGCCGACGAAGGTCAATACCGCGCCGATCAGCACGATAACGATGATGATCTCGATGAGGCTCATGCCGCGTTGCTTGGCGGCACTGGCAAAACGGGGATTCGAACGCAGCTTGCTCATGGTGAATTCCACTTTAGGAAGTTTCGGGAGCCGGGCCCGCGGCTGTTGGTTCAATGGTAGGACGAAGCGTATTGCGTTGTTTCACTGCGCGCCGCGGTGGCGGAATCGGCCTCCGCCCGGTCACTGCAGGCCGCGCGGCAGTGCCGCGAATCGCCCGCTTCACCCGATCGCATTGGTGAGGTCGTACAGCGGCAGCAGCACCGACATCACCACGATGCCGATGACGCCCGCCAGCACCACGGTCACCACCGGCACCAGGGCGGCGAGCATGCGGTCCAGGCTCAGCGCGGTTTCCTGCTCGAACGTCTCGGCGGTCTTCACCAGCATCGCATCGAGCGCGCCGGATTCCTCACCGACCGAGATCATCTGCAGCGCCAGCCGCGGGAAGCGCTTGCCGCGCGCCAGCGCCGTGGACAGCGCGACACCGTTCTTCACTTCTTCCGCAGCGGTTTCGACATCCGCGGCCAGCACCCGGTTCCCGAGCACGTTGCGCCCGATGCCCAGCGCGGTCAGCAATGGCACGCCGTTGCGCACCAGCGTGCCCAGCGTGCGCGCCAGGCGCGCGGTTTCGACCTTGGCGACCAGCGCACCGGCGAAGCGGCGCTGCAGCAGCCATGCGTCGAACTTCTCCCTGAACGCGGCTTCCCGGCGCTTGCGGTCGAGCCACCACAGCGCGGCCGCGGGAACGATCAGCAGCAGCACCCACCAGTCGCGCACGAACAGGCCAATGCCCAGCACGATCTTGGTGAACATCGGCAATTCGGCATCCAGGCTTTCGTACATCACCGCGAACTGCGGCACCACATAGCCGAGCAGGAACAGCAGGCTGAGCCCAACCATCACCAACAGGATCGCCGGATAGATGAGGGCGTTGATCAGGCGTCCCTGCAAGGCGCGCGCGCGCTCGAGGTAGTCGGCCAGCCGCGACAGCGTCTCGTGCAGGCTGCCGCCGGCTTCGCCCGCGCGGACCATGTTGATGTAGAGGCGCGAGAAGGTGCCGTGCTGGCGATCCAGCGCCGTCGACAGCGAGCTGCCGCCGCGCACCGCATCGCGGATGTCGGCGACGGTACGCTTGGCGGCCTCGTCCTCGGGCAGTTCGAGAAGGATGCCCAGGGCGCGGTCGAGCGGTTGCCCGGCGCCGAGCAGCGTCGCCAGTTGCTGGGTGAACTGCACCAGGCGCGCGCCGGCGAAGGGCTTGGCCTTGAACAAACCCTTCCAGATCGCAGCCCCGCGGGCCTCGCTGGCGAGCTTGGCTTCGACCGGCAGATGTCCCTGTTCCTGCAGGCGCGCGACCACTTCGGCGCTGCTGGCGGCTTCCATCTGGCCGTCGAGCAGTTCGCCGCGCGCATTCAACGCCTGGTAGTGGTAGAGCGCCATGCGGTCAGGCGTCCTCGGTCACGCGCAGGACTTCCTCGATCGTGGTCTCGCCGGCGAGCGCCTTGACGATGCCGTCCTCGTACATCGTGCGCATCCCGTGCTGGCGCGCGATCTGTTCGATCTCGCCCATGCCGGCGTGGCGCATCACCGCGCGGCGGAGCTCGTCGTTCATGACCAGGAATTCCATGATCGTGGTCCGTCCGAGGTAGCCGGTCGGCGCCAGCGCCGAGGCACGCGGGTGGTACAGGTAGATCTCGCCCTGCGGCTGGTACTTGCGCAGGCCGAACTTCTCGATTTCCTCGGGCGAGGCGGGATAACGCTCGGCATGCGTCGGCTCCAGCCGGCGCACCAGGCGCTGGGCGAGGATGCCGTTGATCGTCGAGGTCAGCAGGTAATCCTCGACGCCCATGTCGAGCAGGCGGGTGATGCCGCCGGCGGCATTGTTGGTGTGCAGGGTCGACAGCACCAGGTGGCCGGTGAGCGCGGACTGGATCGCGATTCGCGCGGTCTCGAGGTCGCGCATTTCGCCGATCATGATGATGTCCGGGTCCTGGCGCACGATCGACCGCAATGCGTGGGCGAAATCCAGCCCGATCTGCGGCTTGGCCTGGATCTGGTTGATGCCCTCGATCTGGTATTCGACCGGGTCCTCGACGGTGATGATCTTGACGTCGGGGGTGTTGAGCTTGCTCAGCGCCGTGTACAGCGTGGTGGTCTTGCCCGAGCCGGTCGGGCCGGTAACGAGCAGGATGCCGTGCGGTTGCTCCAGCACGTGCTGGAACTGCGGCAGGAAGTTGTCGGTGAAACCGAGCTTCTTGAAGTCGAAGACCACGGTCTCGCGATCGAGCAGGCGCATCACCACCGACTCGCCGTGCGAGGTCGGCATGGTGCTCACGCGCAGGTCGAGCTCCTTGCCCTGCACGCGCAGCATGATGCGGCCATCCTGCGGCAGGCGGCGCTCGGCGATGTTGAGCTTGGCCATGATCTTGACGCGCGAGATCACCGCGGCGGTGAGGTTGGCGGGCGGCGATTCGCCTTCCTCGAGCACGCCGTCGATGCGGTAGCGCACCTTGAGGCGGTTCTCGAACGGTTCGATGTGGATGTCGGACGCGCGCAGTTCGACCGCGCGCTGGATGATCAGGTTGACCAGGCGGATGACCGGCGCTTCCGACGCCAGGTCGCGCAGGTGCTCGACGTCCTCGAGGTCGCCCGCGCCTTCGCCTTCGGCGGTCTCGACGATCGCGCCCATCGCGCTGCGGCCCTGGCCGTGCCAGCGCTCGACCAGGTCGTCGATCTCCGAACGCAGCGCCACCAACGGCCGCACCTCGCGTCCGGTGGCCAGGCGCACGGCATCGAGCAGGTAGGCGTCCTGCGGGTCGGCCATCAGCACGTCCACGCTGCGTTCGCTTTCGGCGACCGGGCAGACATGGAACTGCTTCATGAACTTGCTGGTGAGGGCCACGCCTTCCGGCGGCAACTCGGGCGCGTCCTTGGCGCTGACCAGCGGCAGGTCGAGCACGCTGGCGACGGTCTCGGCGTGGTCGCGCTCGGAGACCAGGCCCAGCCGAGTCAGCAGCGACAGCAGGCTGCCGCCGGCTTCTTCCTGCAGGCGCCGCGCGCGGGCGAGATCCGCGTCCTTGAGGCGACCCTTTTCCAGCAGCGCCGCGACGATGCGCTCGTCGATGCCGGGATCCGAGGTGGTGTCGTTGGCGACTGCCGCGTTCACGTTCGTCCGGGCCGTTCCTGTTCGGGGAGCCGACTTTAACAGGCGCAGCGGATAAGTCCGGTGCACTCGCGCCGCACGGTCGCACCGGCCCGAAGCCCGCGCTATCGTGGGGCGCAATCCTTGGGGGAGGATCGAGATGGACGATCAGGTTGCGGGCCGGGCGGTGGAACGCCGGTTACGCCGGGAACAACATCCCGACCAGCTGCGCTGGATCGCACGCGCACGCGCGCTGGCGGCGACGCTCGACCTGCTGCTGCAACCCATCGTGCTGCTCCTGCCGGGCGAGCCGCTGCAGGTGTGGCATGCGAATGCGGCGGCACGCCATCGGCTCAGCATCCATCCGGAACTGCGCATACGCGATGGGCTGCTGAGCACCGCTCCGGCGCGCGCCCAGGCCATGGCTCAGGCGATCGCCAGAGCCTGTGCGCTCGGACCCGGGCATCCGCAGGAGGTGGCACTGCCCTCGCCCACCGATCCCGCCAGTGCATGCGTGCAGTTGCTCGAATTCGGCGCCAGCCATGACCTGCCGGTTTCGAAGGTGCTGATGCTCGAGTTGCGCGAATCCGCTTCAGCGGCGCGCGGCATGCAGCAGCTGTGCACGGAGTTCCGGCTCACCCGCAAGGAGGCCGAAGCCGCGCTGGGGCTATGCGCGATGGGTTCCGTCGAGAACCTCGCCCGCTCCGCCGGCAAATCCGTGCATACCATCCGCACGCAGCTGAAGGCGGCGATGCAGAAAACGGGGACCCACACCCAGGCCGGCCTGGTGGCCCTGGTGGCGCACCGGTCGGGCGCCTGATTCGACCGCCCGGCCGCGCCTACCCCACGTGGGTGATGACGGTGCCTGCCGCGACTGCCTAGCGTGCGATACCGGGCGCGCGGGGGCGTGCCCAAGGGGGACTCTCATGAAATCTCGATGGACGCCCGCGTCGCGGGTGTGGCCTTGCTGTCTCGCCGTTGCTGCCATGTTCGCGTTGCCGATGGCGGCGCACGCGGCGCCGCCCGCGCCTACTTGCGAGACGCCCGAGGCCAGGATCAATCCCAACTCGCTGACGATGCCGGACTTCCTTCCGCTCACCGGTGGCGGCTGGGGGATCAACACGGTCACGATCAACGGCCAGCCGTCCAAGCCGAAGGCGAACCAAGGCGGGTTGTTCCAGTGGACGTTCGTAGGCACGCCTGCGGGCAGCCTGACGAACGCCAACAACGAGCAGGTGCAGTTCACCCCGCCCGACGTCACCACCAGCGTCCAGGTGACGCTGCGCCTGACCGTGACCCAGGCCGGCTGCCCCGGCAGCGATTCGGAAGACATTCCGATCACCATCACCAACGCGCACGACGTGGTCGTCAATACCGCTCCGCATGCCGTGCCGGCCGCCTCCCCCACGTCGGCCACCGAGGGCACGCTGGTAACGCTCGACGGCACCGGATCATGGGATCCCGAGCGCAGCAGTCTCAGCTACGCGTGGCTGCAGACCGCCGGACCGGCGGTGACCCTCGCGTCCACCGCCAACCCGGCGATCAAGACCTTCGTCGCGCCGGACCTCGCCGCCAGCACCGTGCTGACGTTCCGGCTCACCGTGTCGGACGGATCGCTGAGCAATTCCGACGTCGTCCACGTCAACGTGTCCTGGACCAACAACGGTCCCGCCGCCGCGCTGTATTGCCCGAACGGCGGCTTCGAATTGAACGAGGGCCAGTCGCACACCTTCGACGCCAGCGGTTCGAGCGACAGTGACGACGGCATCGCCAGCTATGCCTGGGAACAACTGGTGGGCTTCCCGGAAGTGCCGGGCGTCGCCACCTGGAACACGCCCGTGGTCAGCTTCAACGCACCCGCGCTGGGTTTCGGCCAGGACGGCTACATCCCGTTCAAGCTGACCGTGACCGATCATTCCGGCGCGAAGTCGACCGCGGAATGCGCGATCTTCGTGCATGACATCACCAGGCCGGCGATCAGCGTGCCCGCTGGCGGCCTCATCACGGCCGAAGCGAGCTCGAAGGACGGTGCCACCGTCGGTGCCAACGAGGGCTATGTGGTTTCCGCCTTCGACAACGTCGACGGCAACCTGCCGATCGTCAACCTGAGCGAGTATTTCCTGTGCGAACCGCCGCCGGGCGCCCTGTTCGCGCTCGATGCGGTGACACCGGTGCTGTGCCGCGCCTGGGATTCGGCCGGCAATGAAGGCAGCGCGGGCTTCTCCGTCAGTGTCGTCGACACCACGGCGCCCACCATCCAGGTGCCGGAGTCGGTCGCGGTCGAGGCGACCGGCCCCGATGGCGCGCCGGCGGACTTCGCGGTGACCTCCGAGGACGCCGTGGACGGCGAACAGGGAGCCGATTGCGCTCCGGCTTCCGGTTCGGTGTTCCCGATCAACAGCCCGGGTCCCACCACCACCGTCGCCTGCAACGCCACCGACCGGCACGGCAACATTGCCGCGGAACGCACCTTCACCGTGGCCGTGCATGACACCACGCCGCCGGCATTCGACAAGGACAGCGTCAGCCCGGACCTCACTGCGGAAGCCACCTCGTCCGCCGGTGCCGCGGTGACGTTCGCCCTGCCTTCGGCCAGCGACCTCGTCGACCTGGCCCACGTGACGGTAGCCTGCACGCCGGCCTCGGCGCAGGTGTTCCCGCTTGGCGACACCACCGTGCAGTGCGATGCCACCGACTCGCGCGGCAACAGCACCAAGGACAAGGCGCTGGGCGTCGCGTTCAAGGTCACCGTGCAGGACACGACGCCGCCGGCGTTGAGCGGCGTGCCCGGCGACCAGACCCTGGAGGCCGTGTCGGCCGCCGGTGCCCCCTTCGCCTACGCGACCCCGACCGCCAGCGACCTGGTCGATGGCAACCGTCCGGTCGTTTGCACGCCGGCGCCGGCGCTGGCCACGCCCGGGACTTATCCGCTGGGTGCCACGGCGGTGACCTGCACGGCCAGCGATACGCGCGGCAACGGCGCATCGTCCGGGTTCACGGTGACGGTCGTCGACACCACGGCGCCGACGCTGACGCTGCCGGCGAACATCACCGCCGAAGCCACGGGCCCCGGCGGCGCGGCGGTGGCCTTCACCGTCTCGGCGAGCGACGCGGTCGATGCCAGCGTGATCCCGAGCTGCTCCGCGCAGTCCGGCGACACCTTCGTCCTGGGCACCACCACGGTGAATTGCAGCGCGACCGATGACGCGGGCAACAGCGCCAGCGGCAGCTTCATGATCACGGTGCGCGACACCACGCCGCCGGCGATCAGCCCGCACGCCACCGTCAACGCAATTGCGAGCGGCAACTCCAGCGCGACGGTCAGCTACGCCTCGCCCACCGCGACCGACCTGGTCGACGGGAACGTGCCGGTGAACTGCACGCCCGCGTCCGGCAGCGTGTTTGGCGTCGGCAGCACCACGGTCACCTGCAGCGCGCAGGACAGCCGCGGCAACGGCGCCTCGAGCACGTTCGCGGTCGTGGTGAGCTACAACTTCAACGGCTTCTTCCAGCCGATCGACGCCTCACCCACCCTCAATGCGGTCAAGGCGGGCAGCGCCATCCCGGTGAAGTTCAGCCTGGGCGGCAACCAGGGCATGGCGATCTTCCAGTCGAGCCCTGCTTCGGGCCTGATCGCGTGCGGCGCAACCGAAGGCGACGCGATCGAGGAAACCGTCACCGCCGGCAGCAGCAGCCTGCAGTTCGACCCCGGCACCGGCCAGTACATCTACGTCTGGAAGACGGAGAAGAGCTGGGTCGGCCAGTGCCGCATCCTGCAGGTCAAGCTGAAGGACGGCAGCAGCAAGACGGCACTGTTCAAGTTCAAGTGAGCCCCCCCGGGCCGTCCCCGCCCGGGAAAAGGAGAAGCCTGGCCGAAAGGCCAGGCTTCTTTCTTTTTGCGCACGCCCGATTGATCGCGCTGCGGGCTGGTGAGCGACCCCAGTGCTGGGAAGCTAGCCCACCCACACCCGCGCATTGCGGAACATGCGCTGCCACGGCGACTCGGCCGCCGAGCCGCGCTGCCAGTCGCGCGGCGCCCAGCTGAAGTTGGCGTTGCGCAGCGTGCGCTCCGGATGCGGCATCAGGATGGTGACGCGGCCGTCGTCGTTGCACAGGCCGGCGATGGCATTCGCCGAGCCGTTGGGATTGGCCGGGTAGGTGGTGGCAAGGCCGCCGTCGCCATTGACGTAGTTCAGCGCCACGGCGACGCGGGCGGCGTCACCGGTGGCGTCGAACGAGGCGCGGCCTTCGCCGTGCGCGACCGCGACCGGAATGCGCGAGCCCTGCATGCCGGCGAGGAACAGCGACGGCGAGTCGGCCACTTCCAGCAGCGCGACGCGGCCTTCGTACTGCTCGCTGGCGTTGCGCAGGAACTGCGGGAAATGCTCCGCGCCGGGGATCAGGTCCTTGAGCTGCGACAGCATCTGGCAGCCGTTGCACACGCCCAGCGCGAAGCTGCCCGTGCGGGCGAAGAACGCGGCGAACGCCTCGCGCAACGCGGAACGTTCCAGCACCGACGTCGCCCAGCCGCGGCCGGCACCCAGGACGTCGCCGTAGCTGAAGCCGCCGCAGGCCACGAGCCCGGCGAAGTCGTCGAGCTTGAAGCGGCCGTTGATCAGGTCGCTCATGTGCACGTCGAAGGCTTCGAAACCGGCCCGGTCGAACGCATAGGCCGTCTCGACCTGGCTGTTGACGCCCTGCTCGCGCAGGATCGCGACCTTCGGCCGTGCGCCACCGATGTTGAACAACTTGTCGACGACCGGCGCGGCGATGTCCTCGCCCGGATCGAACGACAGGCGCGGCTTCAGGCCGGGCGCGGCGAAGTCGCGCGCGGCCGCGCGTTCCTCGTCGGCGGCGGCCGGGTTGTCGCGCAGCTTCTGCATTGCGTGCGTGACCGACCACCAGGCGTCGAACAGCTCTTCCCAGCGCCATTCCGCCAGGACCTCGCCGTCCTGGCGCACGCGGACCACCGGCGCGGTGGTCGGCCGGGCGATGCGCTGCGCGCAGTCGATGAGGCCGTGGCGCGCGACCAGGTCGGCGAATTCCGCGCGGTCCTCGGTGGCGATCTGCACGATGGCGCCGAGTTCCTCGTTGAAGAGCGTGCGCAGTGCATCGCTGCCGCGGTCGTCGCCCCAGCCGTCGAGGTCGATGTCGAGGCCGACGTGCGAGGCGAACGCCATTTCGCACAGCGTCGCGAAGGCGCCGCCGTCGCTGCGGTCGTGGTAAGCGCGCAGCAGGCCGTGGCTGCGGCCATCGCGGATCAGCTCGAAGAAGGCGCGCAGGCGCTGCGGATCGTCGAGGTCGGGTACTGCCGGATCGTCGCGGTCGGAGGAGCGGCCCGCGAAGGCCGGGAGTTCGCCGGCGCCCGCTTCCGGGAAGCACTGCGCCAGGATCGAGCCGCCCATGCGCTGCCTGCCCGCGCCCAAGCCGATCAACCACAGCTCGGAGTCTTCCTCGCGCGACAGCAGCGGCGTCAATTGCTCGCGTACGTCGGTCACCGGCGCGAAGGCGCTGACGATCAGCGACACCGGCGACACCGACTTGTGCGCCTCGCCGTCGTGATGCCATTGCGCCTGCATCGACAGCGAGTCCTTGCCCACCGGGATGCTGAGGTCGAGCGCGGGGCACAGCTCCATGCCCACGGCCTTCACGGCGTCGAACAGCAGCGCGTCCTCGCCCGGGTGGCCGGCGGCGGCCATCCAGTTCGCGGACAGCTTGATGCGGTCGAGCGATTCCACCGGCGCGGCGACGAGATTGGTGATCGCCTCGCCTACGGCCATGCGCGCCGCGGCGGCGGCATCCAGCAATGCCAGCGGCGCGCGTTCGCCGATCGCCATTGCCTCGCCGACGTGGGAGTCGAAGCCGGCCAGGGTGATCGCGCAGTCGGCCACCGGCATCTGCCACGGCCCGACCAGCTGGTCGCGCGCGGTGAGGCCGCCGACGGTGCGGTCACCGATCGTGACGAGGAACTGCTTGGCCGCGACGGTCGGATGCGCAAGTACGCGCAGCGCGGCATCGCGCAGGCCGATCCCGCTCCAGTCCAGCGCGGGCCACGGTGCCGCGTTGGGATGCCTGGTGTCGCGGTGCATCTTCGGCGGCTTGCCGAACAGCACGTCCATGGGCAGGTCGATCGGCCAGTCGCGGCCGGCCTCGCCCGCATTGGCGACGGTGGCGCCGTAACCGACGACCAGGTGCTCCTCGGCGGTGGCATGGCCGACCACCGCGAACGGGCAGCGCTCGCGCTCGCACAGGGCGGCGAATTCGGCGATGCGCTCGGCCGGCAGGCCGAGCACGTAGCGTTCCTGCGACTCGTTGCACCACAGCTGCATCGGCGACAGCGAGGGGTCGTCCGCGGGCACCTG
This sequence comes from Lysobacter oryzae DSM 21044, assembly GCF_059568595.1. Classification (NCBI taxonomy): domain Bacteria; kingdom Pseudomonadati; phylum Pseudomonadota; class Gammaproteobacteria; order Lysobacterales; family Lysobacteraceae; genus Lysobacter; species Lysobacter oryzae. Next base: position 317,276 of record NZ_JCANTQ010000010.1, read on the forward strand.
GCCCAGGTCGATCACGCCGCCGACGCTGGAGTCGTGCAGCAGTTCGGGAATCGCATTGGACAAGCCGCCGGCGCCGACGTCGTGCGCGCTGACGATCGGGTTGTCCTCGCCCATGGCGACGCAGCGGTCGAGCACTTCCTGGCAGCGGCGTTCCATTTCCGGGTTGTCGCGCTGCACGCTGGCGAAATCGAGTTCCTCCGCGCTCTCGCCCGAGGCGACCGAACTGGCAGCGCCACCGCCCAGGCCGATCAGCATCGCCGGTCCGCCGAGCACGACCACCGCGTCGCCCGGACGCAGCGAGTGTTTCTGCACCTGGATCCGGTCCATCGCGCCGAGGCCGCCGGCGAGCATGATCGGCTTGTCGTACGCGCGGGTGTGTGCGCCTTCGTCGAGTTCGAAGCTGCGGAAGTAACCGGTGAGGTTCGGGCGGCCGAATTCGTTGTTGAAGGCGGCGCCGCCGAGCGGGCCGTCGAGCATGATCTCGAGCGCCGGCGCCATGCGCGGGTTCAACGCGCGCTCGGTTTCCCATGGCTGCGGCAGGGTCGGGATGCGCAGGTGCGACACCGAGAACCCGCATAGGCCGGCCTTCGGACGACCACCGCGGCCGGTCGCGCCCTCGTCGCGGATCTCGCCGCCGTTGCCGGTGCTTGCTCCCGGAAAGGGTGCAATCGCGGTGGGGTGGTTATGGGTCTCGACCTTGATGCAGAACGCCGACGGCACTTCCGCTTCGCTCGCGTAGGCCTGGGTATCCGGGCGCGGGCGGAAGCGGCGCGCCGGATAGCCCTCGACGACGGCGGCGTTGTCGCTGTATGCCGACAGCGTGTACTGCGGCGTGGTCGCGTGCGTGTTCTTGATCATCTTGAACAACGACAGCGGCTGTTCGCGACCATCCAGCGTCCACGACGCGTTGAAGATCTTGTGGCGGCAATGCTCCGAGTTCGCCTGCGCGAACATCATCAGCTCGACGTCGGACGGGCCGCGCCCGAGCGCGGCATAGCGCTCGCGCAGGTAGGCGATCTCGTCGTCAGCCAGCGCCAGGCCGAGCCGGCCGTTCGCTTCTTCCAGCGCCGCCAGCGGGATGCGCTCCAGCTCACCGCGCGCGGGCACCGCGAACAACGCCTCGGCATCGTCGCGCGCCTCCAGCAGCGACTGGGTCATCGGATCGTGCAGCAGCTTGGCCACCGCGCCCTGCGTCGGCGCATCGCCGGGCCACCCGGCCAGGTCATAGCGCAGGCCGCGTTCGACGCGTGCGACCGGTTGGCCGGCGCCCTGCAGCAGTTCGGTCGCCTTGCTCGCCCACGGCGACAGCGTGCCCAGGCGCGGGGTGACGTAGCGGGAAACCGCGCCCGGGGCGCGGGCCGCCTCGTCGAAACCGCCCTGCAGGACGCGGGCGAGGATCGCGGGGTCGGGCTGGGCCGAGGCCTGGGGGAGGACCCAGTAGGTCCACCACGCGTCGAGCAGGCGCAGGTCGGGATGGACGGCTTGAAGGCGGGCTTGCAGGCGTTCGCGGCGGAACGAAGACAGGGCAGACGCGCCCTCGAGGACCATCATGTCCGGGGAACCGTGGGGTAACGGGCCGGCTATTGTAGCGGCAGCCGCGGGCGGGGGTCGAAGCGCCCCAATGAAAACGGGGGCCGCAGCCCCCGTTCCCATGTCCGATTGCAGGCCTGATCAGCCGCCGGTCGATGCCACCGGGTCGGTTGCACCGGCCGGGGCCACGCCCTTGCCCTGGGCCAGGCGGTCCAGCGCTTCGCGCAGGCGCTGCGGCGGCAGGTAGCCGCCGACGGTGGTGCCGTCCTCGGCGATGATCATCGGCGTGCCGGTCAGGCCGACGCGCTGGCCGATGTCGTACTGCATCGTGACCGTGTTCTTGCAGTCGCGCGGCGGCACCGGGCGATCGTTCTTCGCATCGGTGAGCGCACGCTTGCGGTCGGGGGCGCACCACACGGCGATCATCTTCTTGTGGTCGGGGCTGCCCAGGCCCATGCGCGGGAACGCGATGTACTGCACCGCGATGCCCTGGCGGTTGTACTCGGCGATCTCGCTGTGGAACTTGCGGCAGTAGGCGCACTCGACGTCGGTGAAGATCGAGACCGTGTACTTCGGATTCGGCGGCGCGAAGACGATGCGCTCGCTGACCGGGATCTTCTTGAGCAGGTCCTTGCGCACCGCCGCGAGCGACTGCTCGCTCAGGTCCTTCTTCGCCGTCACGTCGTACAGGGCACCCTGCGGACCCGGGAGGAACAGGTAGCGGCCGTCATCGCTGACGTAGACCACCTGGCCCTGGACGATCGCTTCGCGGAAACCCGCGATCGGCGCGGCCTTGACGCTGTCGATGGTCACGCGCGGATTGAGCGTGTGCACGGCCGCGATCGCGCGTGCGTCCGGCGTGCCCGCCGCGACCTTGGGCGCGTTGCCCGTGGCGCCGGGGGCCGCCTGGCCCGCGCTGGCAGCCTGGGCGCCCGGTGCCTTGCCGGCTTCGGTACCCGACTGGGGCCCCTGCGCGCAGGCCGACAGACTGATCGCGCCTATCAGGGCAAAAAGAACTCGCTTCATGGAAATCCTTGCGGTTGGTTGACCAAGGTTGGAACGCCTGCGGCGCAGGGAGTTTCGCGATTGTCGCACGGGCGCGACGGGCGGCGCCCCTGCTCGGGACCGGCGGTCGGTGGCGGAGCGCGCACCGGCATTTTCGGCTCGCGAGAGCCCGGGCTCACCCGCGCGGATGGTGCCTGGCGTGCAACTGCTTCAACTGCTCGCGCGCGACCAGCGTGTAGATCTGCGTGGTCGACAGCGAACTGTGCCCGAGCAGCATCTGCAGGGCACGCAGGTCGGCGCCATGGTTGAGCAGGTGGGTGGCGAAGCTGTGGCGCAAGCCGTGCGGGCTGACCTTGGCCGGATCGATGCCGGCGACCACGGCGTAGCGCTTCACCAGTTGCCAGAACTGCTGGCGGCTTGGCGCCTCGCCATTCGCATTCAGGAACAACGAGGCCAGCGCGCGCTTGCCCGCGAGTTGCGGCCGCGCCTGCGCAAGGTAGCGTTCGAGCCAATGCTGCGCCTCCTCGCCCAAGGGCACCAGGCGTTCCTTGCTGCCCTTGCCGGTGACGCGCAGCACGCCCTGGCGCAGGTTGACCGCGGTGGCGGGCAGGTTCACCAGTTCGCTCACGCGCAGGCCGCAGGCATACATCAGCTCCAGCATCGCGCGATCGCGCAGGCCCGATGGGGAAGCGACGTCGGGCGCCGCCAGCAGGCCTTCGACCTGGCTTTCGCCCAGTGCCTTGGGCAGCAGCCGGGGCAGCTTGGGCGGATCGAGCAGTGCGGTGGGATCCTCGCCGCGCGCGCCGCTGCGCACGCGGTGGGCGAAGAAAGCGCGCAACGCCGAGAGCAGGCGTGCGTTGCTGCGCGGCGAGTAGCCGTTGCGGCTGCGCCAGGCGAGATAGTCGAACAGCACCGCGCGATCGGCTGCGGGCAGGCCGCCGCCGCGACCGTCGCGCCAGCGCGCGATTCCTTCCAGGTCGCGGCGATAACTGTCGAGGGTCTGGCGCGACAGGCCGCTCTCGGCCCAGGCCGCGTCGAGGAAGGCCTGGATCGCGCGCGCATCGTCATCGGCCAGCGGCGGCAGCGCCATGGCCTGCGTGCGACGTTCGGCGGGAGTGTGCGGACTCATGCGGCAAGCTTATATGCTGGTGCGATGACTTCCTCCGCAGCTCCCGCACCCGACGCATCTTCCGCTCCCAGGCCCGCCGCGCTGATCGGCTGGCGCCTGCTCGCGCTGGTCTACGACTTCTGGCCCGTGCTTGCGATGTGGATGGTGATCTCCACCGCATTCACGCTCGGCTATACCTACCTCGGCCATCACGATCCGCACCAGAACATCCGCGCGTATTCGCCGTTGTGGTGGTTGTTGTGGCTCAGCTGCTGGCTGGTGGCGGGCCTGTACGCGACGCTGAGCTGGCGGCGCGGTGGACAGACGCTGGGCATGCGCCCGTGGCGTTTGCACGTGGCTGCGGCCGAGGGCGGCAAGCCGTCCTGGTCGGGACTATGGATCCGCTATGCCGTCGGCACGCTGTCACTGCTGGCGGGCGGACTGGGGTTCTGGTGGGCGTGGGTCGATAGCGGGCGGCTTGCCTGGCATGACCGTGCCAGCGGCACCCGGCTGATTCGTTTCCCCAAGTCGTAGTCGCTGGATTCGCGCGCGCTGCAACGCGTTCGGATGCATCGCGGCGTGTCGCCGATGGCGGCGCGGCATGACCGCGCCAGCGCCACCCGGCCGATTCGTTTCCCCAAGTCGTAGTCGCCGGATCCACGCGCGCTGCGTCGCGGTCGGATGCATCGCGGTGTCACGCCGGGGGCGGCGCGGCACGACCGCGCCGACAACACGCGAGCGGTGCGCATGCCCAAGCGGGCATGGCCCGTCGTGCACAGCGCCGGAGCGCGTCGCGACTCGGGAAGATGCACCGCAGAGCCGCAGGCGCCCGTTGACATCCAGTCGCGCATCCCGCGTTGCGCCTGGGGAAACGCGGCGCATGCCGTGAGCGAAGGGATCGTGCATGCGCGCCTTCCCGACCAGCTCTACGAGATCAATAGAGTCAACTTCGTCCGCGATCCCGGACACCAGCCCAGCTGGGAGGGCAACGGCAACCGCACGGGCACGTTATCGACGGCAACACGGCGGTCGAGGATGCCAAGCACACCGTGGTGGTGATCGACGCGGGCAACAACGGCTGCACGATCTACTGCGACCCGAACATCATCAACCGCTGAGCAGTCGATCCGGCCCGCGCCCAACCTGCGGCGTGGGCCGCTTCCGTTGCAATTGCCGCCGATAGGTGGCCTCGGCTTCGATCGATTCACGGTTGCCCTCCATGGCGTGACACCCCGGCTCCGAATCGTCCGGCCCGGCCATCCATGGCGGGGCGTTCGCGGCCGCAGCCGATGCCGATAGGGCATCGGCTAAGCGCGGCCGCTCACCCCGAGCGGCGGCGGAACAGGAACCAGGACACCGCCAGCATCACCACGGTCGGCATCACGTAGGCGACGCGGTAGTCGAAGTGGTAGACCTGCGCCAGGCGCACGCACTGCTGCTGCAGCAGCCAGAAGCCCAGCGAGAAGATGATGCCGATGAACAAGCGCTTGCCGAGGCCGCCGCTGCGCAGCGTGCCGAAGGCGAAGGGCACCGCGGCCAGGCACAGGGCGAGGATGTTCAGCGCATAGAACCAGCGCCCCCAGTAGATGACCTCGAATTCGGAGGCGTCCAGGCTGTTGCGCTGGCGATAGTCGATCGCCTTGCGCAGTTCCCCGGCGGGCAGGTACCGCGGCTTGTCGGTGCCCGCGGTCAACGCGACCGCATCCAGCTTCGACTGCCAGCGCTCCTCGGGCACCTTCTCCTGGGTCACCGATCGGGCCTTGAAATTCGTGCGGGTCACGTCGCGCAGCAACCACCCGCCGGGCCGGTGCTCGGCGATCTTCACCAGGGCCAGCGACTTCAGCCGGCCGTCCTCGGCGAACTCGTACAGGCGTACGTCGTGAAGTTCGAGCCAGCGATCCTTGCCGTTGTCGCGCTCCTCGCCGCCGTTGGCGTTGAGGATGACGTCGCCTTCGCGCGCCCACAGGCCGGAATACCGGGCGACGATCATGTCCTTGGATTTCGCCGACGTCTTCAGCGCGTTGGCGCGCCGGTCGCCCCACGGGCCCGTGGTCTCCCCGCTGATCACCATCAGCAGGGTCAGCACCGCAAGCGCGCCGGCCACGGCCACGCTCAGGCGCCGCCGCGACAGGCCCAGCGCACGCAGCGCGGTCAGCTCCGAGGACGCCGCCAGCTGGCCGAGCGCCATCAGCGCGCCGACCACGGCGGCGTACGGGAACAGCTCGTACAGGCGCCGCGGCAGCGTGTACGCCATGTAGGCGATCGCCGCGGTGATGCCGTAGTTGCCCTTGCCGATGTCACCGAACTCGCCGACGAAGCTCAGCATCAGGTCGAGTCCGACCAGCACGGCCCACACCAGCACCACGGTGCCGAAGACGATGCGGCCGACGTAGAAGTCGTGGATCTTGGGGAAAGGCTTCATGCGCGCAGGCCCCTCACGCCGCAGGCCGCTGGGCGCGGGTCATGCGGCCGTCGGTGAAGTACAGCCACAGCGCGGCCACCAGCAACGGCAGCACCAGCCACCACAGGCCCAGTTCCGCCGGCAGCTTGCCCTTCTCCAGCCACTTGGTGCCCATGAGCATCAGGTTCATGCCGATCATGTAGGCGAGGAAGCCGGTCATGAGCCGGCCGTAGCGCGCCTGGCGCGGCATGCTGCGTGCCAGCGGCACCGCCATCAGCGCGAACGCCAGGGTCAGCAACGGCGGCGCGATGCGCGAGTGCAACTGCGCATTGGCTTCCCTGCGCTTGTCGCCGAACAGCCGCGTGGTGGGCAGGTACTCGGGATCGTTGGGATCGAACTTGGACTCGCCGGCGGGCAACGCGACCTCGTTGCGCTTGTAGCTCAGCAGCCGGTAGTTCAGGCCGGCCTCGCGCGGCCCCTCGACCTCGAAGCCGTTGTTGAGGGTCAGGAAGCGCTCGCCGTTCTCGTCGGCGGTGACTTCGCCGTCGTTGGACGTGGTCACGTCGAGGCGGTCGCCCTTCTGCCGGTAGACGAAGATCCGGCTGAAGCGGCTGCCATCGGGGCTCATCGCACCGACGAAGATCACCCCGTTGCCGCCTGGCATTTCGGTGAAGGCGCCCGGCTCCAGTCCGGCGACGATCAGGTTGCGGTTGGCCTGGGACACCATCTGCCGCGATTCGCGCTCCGCCCACGGCCCCAGCCACAGCGAGCACGCGGCGACCGTGGCGACCATGGGCAGCACCAGCAACAGCAAGGGCTTGAGCAGCCGCCGCGGCCCCACGCCGATCGCCGCGATCACCGGCATTTCCGAGTCCCGGTACAGGCGGCCGATGCCCAGCATCAACCCGAGCATCAGCGCCAGGGGCAGGATCAGCGGCAGCCAATTGAGCATCACCAGGCCGAGTTGGGGCAGCAGCATCCCCACCGGGATGCGGCCGGTCGCCATGTCGCGCAGGACGTCCGTGAAGACCCCGCCGAAGGCCACGATCATCAGCACGACGCCGGCGGCGAAGGTGGACTGGACGAATTCGCCGAACAGGTAGCGATCGAGCTTGGGCATCAGGGGGCGTGCTTCATGCAGGCTGGTAGACTTGTGGTTTGGTCCGGCCAGGGTCGGCAGGCGGTTTCACCGCCTCATGCCAACCCGGCCGTCGCGACCGATCCGCGATTGTACCGGCGCGCCGTTAAGGTGAGTCCCTTGACGTCACGCCAGCGGGGTCGGGCACGGTTTCGCCGGACGCGACTGCAGACCGAACCCTTCTTACTTCCCCCGGAATCTGTTGGATGGCCCTCGAATTCGACCTGAACCTCGCCGCCGCCGCGACCGTTGCCACCGACTGCGTCGTGGTAGGCGCCTTTGCCGACCAGAGCCTGAGCCCGTCGGGCCAGGCCATCGACGAAGCCAGCGGCGGCCGCCTGCGCGCCCTGCTCGAGCGCGGCGACATCAGCGGCAAGACCGGCAAGACCGCACTCCTGCATGACCTGCCGGGCGTGAGCGCGCCGCGCGTGCTGGTGATCGGCCTGGGCGATGCCGCCAAGTTCGGGGTGCCGCAATACATCAAGGCGCTGGGCGATGCCGCCCGCGCGCTCAAGGCCGGCCCGGTCGCCAGCGCCCTGCTGACCCTGAGCGAGCTCGAGGTGAAGGGCCGCGACCAGGCCTGGAACCTGCGCCAGGCCGCGATCGTGTCCGACCACGCCTGCTACGCCTACACCGCCACCCTCGGCGCCAAGAACAAGCGCCGCGAGGAAACCGGACTCAAGCACCTGTCCGTGCGTGGCGACGACAAGGCTGCGCTCGCCCACGGCAAGGCCATCGCCGCGGGCGTCGCCTTCACCCGCGAACTGGGCAACCTGCCGCCGAACATCTGCAACCCGACCTACCTCGCCGAGCAGGCGCAGGAATTCACCGCCCGCTTCGACAAGGCCAGCTGCGAAGTGCTCGACCGCGCACAGATGCAGGAGCTGGGCATGGGCTCGCTGCTCGCCGTCGCGCGCGGCTCGGCCAATCCGCCCAAGCTGATCGTGATGAAGTGGAGCAACGGCGGCGACGCCAAGCCCTACGTGCTGGTCGGCAAGGGCATCACCTTCGACACCGGCGGCATCAACCTGAAGACCCAGGGCGGCATCGAGGAGATGAAGTACGACATGTGCGGCGCCGCCAGCGTGATGGGCGCGTTCGTGGCGGCGGTCGGCATGCACCTGCCGATCAATCTCGTCGTCATCGTGCCGGCGGTCGAGAACATGCCCGACGCCGATTCGTACCGTCCGTCCGACGTCATCACCTCGATGTCGGGCAAGACCATCGAAGTCGGGAACACCGACGCCGAGGGCCGCCTGATCCTGTGCGACGCGCTCACCTACGCGCAGCGCTTCGAACCGCAGGCGCTGGTGGACGTCGCCACGCTGACCGGCGCCTGCGTGATCGCGCTGGGCAAGTACGCCACCGGCCTGATGACGAAGGACGACGACCTCGCGGGCGAGCTGATCGCCGCCGGCGAGAACGTGTTCGACCGCAGCTGGCGCCTGCCGCTGTGGGACGAATACCAGTCGCTGCTCGATTCCACCTTCGCCGACGTCTACAACATCGGCGGCCGCTGGGCGGGCGCGATCACCGCGGGTTGCTTCCTCGCGCGCTTCACCGAGAGCCAGCGCTGGGCGCACCTGGACATCGCCGGCGTGGCCAACGACGAAGGCAAGCGCGGCATGGCGACCGGCCGCCCGGTCGGCCTGCTGAGCCAGTGGCTGCTCGACCGCGCCGCCGCCTGATCGCGACGACGACGTGCCGCGCGCCGATTTCTACCTGATCGCGAAGGAGCGCTTCCGCGCCGAACCGCTGCGCCTGGTGTGCGAACTCGCGCGCAAGGCGCACGACGCGGGGCTGTGGACGCTGGTGCTCGCGCGCGACGCGGCGCAGGCGGAGCAACTCGACGACCTGCTGTGGGACATGGGCGAGGATGTCTACATCCCGCACCAGATCGCCGGCGCCGACAGCGACGAGGACGAAGCCGCGGTGCTCATCGCCGCGCCCGATACCGACGCGCCGCTGCGGCCGCTGGTGATCAACCTGCGCGATGCCGCGGTCGACGGCGCGTTCGACCGGGTGCTCGAAGTCGTGCCTGCCGACGAGTCCGCGCGCGGCCCGCTGCGCGAGCGCTGGAAGCAGTACCAGTCCCGCGGCCTGGAAGTGAAGAAGTACGACATGTAATCGCTTCCGCGATCGCGCGGAAGCCCGCATGCAAACCCCTTCTCCCGCCTGGCGGAAGAAGTTGCCCGAAGGGCGGACGAGTGCACCCTCGCCCTGCCCGTCCGGAAGAAGATTTCCAAGAAGCCGCCATGACCCAGACGCTCTCCTCCAGCTACGACCCCACCCAGTTCGAAACCCGCCTGTACCAGCAGTGGGAGAGCAGCGGCGTATTCAAGCCGACCGGCCAGGGCGAGCCCTACACCATCCTGCTGCCGCCGCCGAACGTCACCGGCACGCTGCACATGGGCCACGCGTTCCAGCACACGCTGCAGGACGCGCTGATCCGCTACCACCGCATGCGCGGCTTCGACACGCTGTGGCAGATGGGCACCGACCACGCGGGCATCGCCACCGAGATGGTGGTCTCGCGCAACCTCGCCGCCGAGGGCAAGGGCGAGACGCGCGACTCGCTCGGCCGCGAAGCCTTCATCGGCAAGGTCTGGGAATGGAAGCAGCAGTCCGGCGACACCATCGAGCGGCAGATGCGCCGCTTGGGCACGTCCGGCGACTGGACCCGCAGCACCTTCACCATGGACCCGATGGCGGCCGAGGCCGTGGTCGAGGCCTTCGTGAAACTGCACGAGCAGGGCCTAATCTACCGCGGCCAGCGCCTGGTCAACTGGGATCCGGTGCTGAAGACGGCGATCTCCGATCTCGAGGTCGTCAACGAAGAGGAAGACGGGCACCTGTGGTCGATCAGCTATCCGCTGACCGACGGCAGCGGCACGCTCGTGGTGGCCACCACGCGCCCGGAAACCATGCTCGGCGACACCGCGGTGATGGTGCATCCGGAGGACGAGCGCTACGCGCACCTGATCGGCAGGACGGTGACGCTGCCGCTCACCGGCCGCGAGATCCCGGTAATCGCCGATGCCTACGTCGACCGCGAGTTCGGCACCGGCGTGGTCAAGGTCACGCCCGCGCACGACTTCAACGACTACGCCGTCGGGCAGCGCCACAAGCTGCCGATGATCAACATCTTCACGCCTGAGGCGGTGACTAACGACAACGTGCCGGAGAAGTATCGCGGCCTGGATCGCTACGTCGCGCGCAAGGCGGTGCTCGCCGACCTGGAGGCCGCGGAGCTGCTGGTGGAAACCAAGCCGCACAAGCTGCAGGTGCCGCGCGGCGACCGCACCAACCAGGTGATCGAGCCCTACCTGACCGACCAGTGGTTCGTGTCGATGGACGGATTCGCCACGCGCGGCCTCGACCTGGTCGAGGAAGGCCACATCGAATTCGTGCCGGCGAACTGGATCAGCACCTACCGCCACTGGATGGAGAACATCCAGGACTGGTGCATCAGCCGCCAGCTGTGGTGGGGCCATCGCATTCCGGCGTGGTACGACGAAGCGGGCAATTTCTACGTGGGCCGCAACGAAGCGGAGGTGCGCGCCAAGCACGCGCTCGCCGTTGACGTCGCGCTGACCCAGGACAACGACGTGCTGGAGACCTGGTTCTCCTCGGCGCTGTGGCCGTTCAGCACCATGGGCTGGCCGAACCAGGCGCTGATGGACGCACGCGGCTTCGACCGCTATGTGCCGTCGTCGGTGCTGGTTACCGGCTTCGACATCATCTTCTTCTGGGTGGCGCGCATGATATTCATGACCGACCACTTCACCGGCCGCGTGCCCTTCAAGGACGTGTACATCACCGGCCTGGTGCGCGATTCGCACGGGCAGAAGATGTCGAAGTCCAAGGGCAACATCCTCGACCCGATCGACATCATCGACGGCATCAGCGCCGACGCCCTGGTCGCCAAGCGCACCACCGGCCTGATGCAGCCGAAGATGGCCGAGAAGATCGAGAAGGCCACGCGCAAGGAATTTCCGGACGGGATCCCCGCCTTCGGCGCCGACGCGCTGCGCTTCACCATCGCCGCGCTCGCCGGCCACGGCCGCGACATCAAGTTCGACCTCGGCCGTGCCGAAGGCTACAAGAACTTCTGCAACAAGCTGTGGAACGCCACGCGCTTCGTGCTGATGAATACCGAAGGCGCGCAGTTCACCGGCACGCCGCAGCCGAAGACCGATGCCGAACGCTGGATCCTCGCGCAGCTGGCGAAGGCCGCCGCCGAGGCCGAACAGCACTTCGCGACCTACCGCTTCGACCTGCTGGCGCAGGCGCTGTACGAATTTGCCTGGAACGATTTCTGCGACTGGTTCGTCGAGTTCGCGAAGCCGGCGCTTAACGGGGAGGACGCGACCGCCGCCCACAGCACGCGCCACACCCTGCTGTACGTGCTGGAACGCCTGCTGTCGCTGCTGCACCCGCTGATCCCGTTCGTCACCGAGGAACTGTGGCAGGCCGTGGCGCCCAAGCTCGGGATCGCCGAGCAATCGATCATGCTGCGTCCGTATCCGCAGGCGGCCGACTTCACCGGCGCGGACCATGCCGCGGCCGAAGCCGACATCGAATGGCTCAAGGCGATGGTGTCGGCACTGCGCCGCGTCCGCAGCGAACTCAATGTCGCGCCGTCCAAGCTGGTGAACCTGCTGCTGGCCGAAGGCACCCACGCCGACCACGATCGCGCGCGCCGCTTCGACTCGCAGCTGCGCTTCCTGACCAAGGTCGAGCGGATCGACTTCATCGCCGACGCGAAGAAGGCGCCGGCCTCGGCCGCCGCGGTCGTCGGCGAATTGAAGCTGCTCGTGCCGCTGGAGGGCCTGGTCGACCTGTCCGCCGAGCGCGTGCGCCTGGACAAGGAAATCGCCCGCGTCGCCAGCGAGAAGGACAAGAGCGAGGCCAAGCTCGGCAAGTTCACCGACAAGGTGCCCGCCGCGGTGGTCGAGCAGGAGCGCCAGCGCCTGGCCGACTGGAGCACCCAACTGTCGGCGTTGCAGGCGCAGCGCGCCAAGCTGGGCTGACTCGGCGCCGCAGGTGCCGGCCTTGCCCGCCGGAGCTTCGGTCGCCCGGCCACGCCGCGACTACTGTTGCGGTGAAGGAGAACACGGCCCCCGTTATCGACCGCCCGTGCGAGACATCCCGTGGCCTGCAGTCAGTCGAGGGCGGGCAACAGCTCCATCGCCATCACCAGCGCGTCCTCCCGCCCGTCCTTCGCCGGGTAGTAGCGCGGACGCCGGCCGATCTCGTTGAAACCCTCGTCGTGGTACAGCGCGATCGCATTGGCGTTCGACGGGCGCACCTCCAGGAACACGCGCGCGACACCGCGCCCGCGCGCGACCTGCAACAACGCGTGCAGCAGGCGGCGGCCGTGGCCGCGCCCCTGGAGTTCGGGCGCAATGCAGATGTTGAGCACGTGCGCTTCGCCCGCGGCCACCGACATCAGGAAATAGCCGGCGATGCGCTCCTCGTGGTGCAGCACCCACGCCGGATAGTCGGCGCGCAGGCAGTCGCGGAAGATCCCCACCGTCCACGGGAATTCGTAGGCCCGCGCCTCGATCAGCTGCACGGCGGCCAGGTCATCCTCGCGCATCGGGCGCAGCGGCAGCTGCAGCGGCGGATCCTTGACGCGTGCGTTCATCGCGCGGTCCGCCGGCGCAGGCTGCGCAACCGCGGCCACAACGCGCGACGCGCGGCGGGATTGCCGCGCAGCATGGCCAGGTCGGGAAGCACCTGGAGGAACTCGGCATCATCCTCGCCGCGGCCCGCGGCGCGCGCGAGCGCCCGCAGCAGCGGCGTGGGCGCGCCGGCGGCGGGGGCCGCGCGGCCCCGGGATTCGACGGCGGATGCGTGCGGCGCGATCGGCTCCGGCGCGAAGGCCTGCCCGTCGGCCGGCGCCGGCATCAGCACGTCATGCCCGAGCGCGCGCAGCCATTCGCGCTGCTCTTCGCTCCATGGCATCCCGTGCGTGGCCATCAGGCCGATGCCTCCGGCGGCAGCCGGCGCAGCCGTCGCCACAGCGCATACACCGGGCCGGACAGCGCGTACAGCACGCCGATCGCGAGCAGCACCGAAGGCGGGTCGATCGCGATCGCGACCAGCACCGCCAGCACCACGATCACGACCAGGAAGGGCATGCGATCGCTGCGCGGACCGCCGCCCTTGAAGCTGAAGTAGCGCAGCCGGCTCACCATCAGCAGCGCCGCGGTCACGGTGACCCCCAGCGCGAACCAGCGCAGTTGCTCGCCGGTGAATCCGTTGTCGTCGCAGGTCCACACGAAACTCGCCACCAGGCCCGCCGACGCCGGACTGGCCAGTCCGATGAACCAGCGCTTGTCCACCTGCCCGACCTGGGAATTGAAGCGCGCCAGCCGGATCGCGGCGCACGCGGCATACAGGAACGCGGCGATCCAGCCGATCTTGCCCGGCACCACGCCGTCCAGGCGCGTGGACGCCAGCGCCCAGTGGTACATCACCAGCGCCGGCGCCAGGCCGAAACTGATCAGGTCGGCCAGCGAGTCGTACTGCATGCCGAACTCGCTCTGGGTGTTGGTCAGGCGCGCGACGCGCCCGTCGAGCCCGTCCAGGACCGCGGCGATGAAGATCGCGATGCAGGCGTCCTCGTAGTGCCCCTGGGTCGCGGCGATGATCGCGTAGAAGCCGGCGAACATGCCGCCGGTCGTGAACAGGTTGGGAAGCAGGTAAATGCCGCGGCCGCGAGGCCGTGGGGGATGCGATTGGTCCATTCCGTGAGTTTAACCCTTGCCTGCGCAGGGGCACGGTGCTGCAATCCCGCTACCGCCGCCGATCCGAGCTCCGCCATGACCAGCCGCACGATCCGCACGTTCCTGGCGCTCGCAACCCTGCTGGCCGCCCTGCCCGCCCTTGCCGCCAGCGTCTACCAGTGGAAGGACGCCAAGGGCGTCACCCATTACTCCGATGCACCGCCGCCCGACCGCAAGGGCGTGCAGAACCGGCAACTCAAGGACGGCCCGGGCGCGCCCGCGGAGCAGGCCGGCGAGCCCGCCGAAGACCCGAACTGCGTCATCGCGCGCAAGAATCTGTTGCAGCTCAAGGACGCCCGGCCCGTGGGCCAGGATGCGAATGGCGACGGCAAGCCGGACAGCTACATGACCGCGGAAGAACGCGCGCAACAGGTCAAGAAGACCGAGCAGATGCTCAAGGAATTCTGCGACAAGCCGGCGCAGGCCTGACGTGCGCCTGGCCTGGGCCCTGCTGGGCGGCGTCGCGATTGGCGCCGGCCTATGGTGGTGGACGACGCGCGACGAGCGCGAACACGCCCGCATCGAACGCGAACGCAAGGCCACCGCCGCGGCCGAGGCGGCGAGCCCGAAGCTCTACCGCTGGCGCGACGCCGAGGGCGTGCTGCAGATCACCGAGCGGCCACCCGCGGGCAGGAATGCCGGCCGCAAGTACCAGCGGATCGAGCGCGAGCCGTACGGTGGCATCGAAGTCCACGGCAACCGCGGCGCCGACCTGCCCGAAGCGCCGGAACAGTAGCCGCGACACTGCGCGGGCGCGCGCAGCGTCCAAACCCGTCAACCCGCGCAACGCATGGCAAAATGCCGGCTTCCCTTTGCGTGAAGCCCCACGATGCGCCTGTCGCAGTTCCACCTCCATACCAGCAAGGAAACCCCCGCCGAGGCAGAGATTGTCAGCCACAAGCTGATGCTCAAGGCCGGGATGATGCGCAAGCTCGCCGCGGGTCTCTACACCTGGAGCCCGCTGGGCCTGCGCGTGCTGCGCAAGGTCGAGCGCGCGGTGCGCGAGGAGATGGACCGCGCCGGCGCGCTGGAACTGCTGATGCCGACGATCCAGCCCAAGGAGCTGTGGGAGGAAACCGGGCGCTGGCAGAAGTTCGGCGGACAGCTGCTGAAGATCAAGGACCGCAAGGAGGCCGAGTACTGCTACGGCCCCACCGCCGAGGAGGTCATCACCGACTACGCGCGCAGCGAACTGTCGAGCTACAAGCAGCTGCCGGTGAACTTCTACAACATCCAGTGGAAGTTCCGCGACGAGATCCGCCCGCGCTTCGGCGTGATGCGCGCACGCGAATTTCTGATGAAGGACGCGTACTCGTTCCATGTCGACGACGAGTCGCTCGGCGCCGAATACCGGAACATGTACGACACCTACGGCCGCATCTTCACCCGCCTGGGCCTGAAGTTCCGCGCCGTGTTCGCCGACACCGGCGCCATCGGCGGCAGCGCCTCGCACGAGTTCCACGTCCTGGCCGATTCGGGCGAGGACGCGATCGCATTCTCGGATGCGTCCGATTACGCCGCCAACGTCGAACTCGCCGAAGCCATCGCGCCGGGCGCGCGTCCCGCCGCTGGCGAAGCCATGCGCAAGGTCGACACGCCGGCGCAGAAGACCTGCGAGGACGTCGCCGCGCTGCTGGGCCTGCCGCTGCAGCGCACGGTGAAGTCGGTGGCGCTGATGGGCGCCGACGCCGACGGCAACCCGCAGTTCGCGCTCGCGCTGGTCCGCGGCGACCACGTCGTCAACGAAATAAAGCTGGCCAAGCTCGCCGGCCTGGCCGACTACCGCCTGGCCAGCGAAGGCGAGATCGATGCGCACCTGGGCAGTGAGCCGGGCTTCCTCGGCCCGGTCGGACCGAAGCAGGCCATCCGCGTCATCGCCGACCGCAGCGTCGCGGCGATGGCCGACTTCGTCGTCGGCGCCAACGAGAAGGGCTTCCACCTCGCCGGCGTCAACTGGGGCCGCGACCTGCCCGAACCTTCCGAAGTCGCCGACATCCGCAATGTCGCCGCCGGCGATCCCTCGCCCGACGGCAAGGGCACGCTCGGCATCGCCCGCGGCATCGAGGTCGGCCATGTGTTCGCGCTCGGCCGCAAGTACTCCGAGGCGATGCAGTGCACCGTGCTCGACGCCAACGGCAAGGCGATCGAGCCGGCAATGGGCTGCTACGGCATCGGCGTCTCGCGCATCGTCGCCGCGGCGATCGAACAGAACCACGACGACAACGGCATCATCTGGCCCGACGCGATGGCGCCGTGGCAGGTCGCCGTGTGCATGATCAACCCGAAGAACGACGCGAACGTCAGCGCCGCGGCCGAAGCCCTGTACCGCGAACTCAACGACGCCGGCATCGACGCGGTGCTCGACGACCGCGGCCTGCGCCCCGGCGCGATGTTCGCGGATATCGAGCTGATCGGCATCCCGCATCGCGTGGTGGTGTCCGAACGCGGCCTGGCGGCCGGCTCGTTCGAGTACCGTCATCGCCGCGCGAGCGAAGCGGAGAGCCTGGACCGCGCGGCATTGCTCGCGCGACTGGGCGCGGCATAATCGGGACCAGACTGGCGCGGCCAGGATTTCCACCGCAATTCCGGAGGTTTCATGTCGATCGACATCACCGGCCTGTCCGCGAAGGAGCTGGACGCGCTGATCAACCAGGCGAAGAAGCGCAAGACCACGCTCAACAAGCGCAAGCCGATCGCCGCGGTGCGCCGGAAGCTCGCCGACCTGGCCAGGGCCGAGGGCTACACGATCGCCGAGCTGTTCGGCGGCGCCCCGGTAGCCAAGGCCACGGCCAGGCCGGCCACCGCAGGCACCAAGGCGCGCAAGACCACCAAGGGCTACAAGCTCGGCAAGGTCGCGCCCAAGTACCGCAACCCGGCCAATGCCGAGGAGACCTGGGCGGGACGCGGCAAGCCGCCGCGCTGGCTGGCGACCTACCTGGACGACGGGCGCAGGATCGAAGAGTTCCTCATTCGCTGAGTCGCGAAGCGAAAACGCCGGCGCAAGCCGGCGTTTTTCGTTGCAGCGTCAGAGATTGCGTCCCGGCGGCAACAACAGGTTGCCGAACAGCAGGCCGGCCAGCAGCGCCAGCAGGATGTTCACCACCGCCAGCAATGCATCCTGGGCGACCACCGCGTCCTGCTGCTGGATCATCGTCAGCAGCCCGCGCAGGCTGGTGCTGCCGGGGACCAGCATGATGATGCCAGGCACGCGGATGATCGCCCCCGGCCGCTTCCACCAGCGCGCGTACGCGTTGCCGATGGCGGTCATCACCAGCGCGGCGAGGAAGATGCCCGCCGGACTGCCGAAGGCCTCGCCGGCGTAGCGCGCGATCAGGTAGCCGCCCGCCGCCGCCAGCATCACCCGCAGGTAGTCGCGGCGATCGGCGCGGAACAGCACCGCGAACGCGAACGTCGCCAGCAGCAGCGACGCCCCCTCCACCCAACCCGGTTGCGGCCGCGACGCCTGCACCTGCGGCGCCAGCCCCAGCAGGCCGACCACGTACAGCGCGATGACCGTGCCGACGGTGAGCTTGAGCACCGTGGTCACCGCGTCGGCGAAGCGCGCGGTACCGGACACCAGGTGCTGGCTGGTGAGCTCGTTGACCGCATTGGTGAGCGCCATGCCGGGCAGCAGCACGATCAGCGAGGCGATGATGACGGTGTTCTGGTTCAGCGGGGCCACGAAGCTGGCCACCAGCGCCGTGGTGAACGCCGCCAGCATGGCCGCGATCGCGTCGCTGGCTTCCTTGAATCGCGGCCGCGTCGCCGAGTAGTCGACCAGTGCGCCAGCCATGAGGCCGTTCAATCCGGCGACGGAAATGTCCAGCCACGGCAGGCGCAGCAGGCCGGCAATGGCCGTGGCGGCGAGCCCGAATCCGAGCACCTGCATGACCCGTCCACGCCGGCTGGGCGGACGGTCGAGCGCGCTCATCAGTGCATGCGCCTCGCGCAGTCCGAGGCGGCCGGCCATCACGTCCTCGGCGATGCGATCGGTCTCCGCCAGCCGGTACAGGTCGGTGTCGCCCAGCGGCAGGCGCAGCACGCGCGTGACTTCGCTCTCGCCCTCGGGCCGTTGCGGATCGCTGAAGGTCAGGATCATGCCGGTCGGGTTGGACCATGGTTCGCAGCCCACCTGCAACCGTCGCGAAACCGCGCTGATCGCGCCTTCCAGGCGCTGCGCGGTGGTTCCGTACAGGTGCAGGCGCTCGGCCAGCTCGACGAGGAAGGCCACGCGATCGGCGAAGCTGATGGACGCGAAGGACACGGTGGATGCGGACAAGGGAGGCGGCGCCATTGCAATGGCGCGAAGCATCGCACGCCGCGCGGCCTCCGGCATCACGCTCGCGTGGACGGGCCACCCCACCCGCGTGCACGCATCCGTCACGCGCAGAAGTCCACATGACGCCGACGGCCCGCCGTGGGCCAATGCCCTTGCGGGCTGTATCCTGACCGCACGCCATGACCGCTCCGAACGTGTCCCGACCGCAGCTCGTCGCCGAAGGCAGTCCCTCGCACGTGCACCTCCGGGGGCCGTGGACGCTGGAGCATGCCGAAGGCATCAGCCAGGAATTGCACGCGGCGCCGCGCGAGATCGAAGCCGTCGATGCCACCGGGGTCGACCGCCTGGATTCACTGGGCGTCCTGCAACTGCTGCGCTTCTCGCGCCGGCGCGGCTTCGACTTCACCCGGATAGAGTTCAGCGACGAACACCGCAACCTGGTCGCCGCGATCGAGGACGTGGCCGACGACCGCCCGAAGAAGAAGCGCGAATACGGCATCGCCGCCGCGCTGGCGCGCCTGGGCTACGCCGTCAACGACAATGCCGGGGAGGTACGCGCGCTGGTCGGCTTCTTCGGCGAGACGCTGGTGAAGCTGGTACGCACCTTCAAGGAACCCAGCCGCTTCCGCCCCACCGCCACCGTGCACCACATGGAGCAGGTCGGCCTCGACGCGGTGCCGCTGGTGGCGCTGCTGTCCTACCTGGTCGGCTCGGTGATCGCCTTCCTCGGTTCCAACATCCTGCGCGACTTCGGCGCCACCATCTACGTCGTGGAACTGGTGAGCATCGCCTTCCTGCGCGAATTCGGGGTGCTGCTCACCGCGATCATCCTCGCCGGCCGCACCGCCAGCGCCTTCACCGCGCAGATCGGCGCCATGAAGAGCCGCGAGGAGATCGATGCCATCCGCACGCTCGGCATGGATCCGATCGACCTGCTGGTCATCCCGCGCGTGCTCGCCCTGCTGGTGATGCTGCCGCTGCTGACCTTCATCGCGATGGTGTTCGGCCTGCTCGGCGGCCTCACCGTCGGCGCCTACGGCCTCGACATCCCGCCGACGCAATACCTCGCGCGCATGCACGACACGATGGAACTGCGGCATTTCGTCGTGGGACTGGTGAAGGCGCCGGTCTTCGCGCTGGTCATCGCCCTGATCGGCTGCCTGGAAGGCATGCAGGTCGAAGGCACGGCGGAGTCGGTCGGCAAGCGCACCACGTCGAGCGTGGTGCAGGCCATCTCGGTGGTGATCGTGCTCGATGCGCTCGCGGCGATCTGGTTCATGGAGATGGGGTATTGAACGCCGTGCGCGCCGCCGACGAACCCGCACAACCGATCATCCGCGTGCGCGGGCTGGTCAACCGCTTCGGCGAACAGCTGGTCCACGACGGCCTCGACCTCGACGTGCGGCCAGGCGAGATCCTCGGCGTGGTGGGCGGCTCGGGCAGCGGCAAATCGGTACTGATGCGTTCCATCCTCGGCCTGCGCGAGCCCAACGCGGGCGAGATCGAGGTGCTCGGCATCGACGCGCGCAATCCGGCGGCCGACACCCATCGCCAGATCGAACGCAGCACCGGCGTGCTGTTCCAGGATGGCGCCCTGTTCTCCTCGCTCACAGTCGGCGAGAACGTGCAGGTCCCGCTGAAGGAATACCACCGCGACCTGCCCGACTCGCTGCGCTACGAGCTCGCGCTGCTGAAGGTGAAGCTCGCCGGCCTGCCCGCGGATGCGATCAACAAGCTGCCCTCGCAGTTGTCCGGCGGCATGCGCAAGCGCGCGGGCCTGGCGCGCGCACTGGCCCTGGATCCACCACTGCTGTTCCTGGACGAACCGACCGCCGGGCTGGACCCGATCGGCGCCGCCGCGTTCGACCGCCTGATCCTGACGCTGCAGCGCGCGCTGGGGCTCACCGTCTTCCTGATCACCCACGACCTCGACACCCTGTACGCCATCTGCGACCGCGTGGCGGTGCTCGCCGACCACAAGGTCGTCGTGTGCGCGCCGATCGAGGAAGTGGAGCGGTACGATCATCCCTGGGTGCAGGAATACTTCCACGGTCCGCGCGCCCGCGCCGCACAGGCGGCGCGCACGCGGGACGGCAAGGACAACTGACATGGAAACCAAGGCCAACTACGTCCTGATCGGCGCCTTCACCATCGTGGTGACGCTGTTCCTGCTGCTGTTCGCCCTGTGGGCGGCCAAATACTCGTCCGAGAAGGACTGGATGGAGTATGCGGTGGTATTCGAAGAACCCGTGACGGGCCTGACCGAGGGCAGTCCCGTGCTCTACAACGGCATTTCCGTGGGCACGATCGACTCGCTGCGCCTGGCGCCGCAGGATCCGCGCCGGGTGCTCGCCACCATCCGCATCCAGGCACGCACGCCGGTCAAGACGGACACGCGCGCGAAGATCTCCACGCCGAGCCTGACCGCGCCGCCGGTCATCCAGCTCACCGGCGGCAGCCCGCAGGCGCGCAGGCTGGTCGAAGTGGACCACCGCGAAATCCCGGTCATCCGGGCGGAAGCTTCCGCGCTGCAGAACATCGCCGACACCGCCAACAAACTGGTGGCGCGCATGGACGAACTGCTGAGCGAGGAGAACATCAAGCGCATCTCCAACTCGCTGGCCAGCATCGAAGCCATGACCGGCGCCGTCGGCGGCCAGCACGAGGACATCCGCGCCATGATCGTCAGCGCACGGCGCTCGAGCGAGCAGCTCGAGAAGACCCTGGCGACCACCGATGCCGCGGTCAGCGACATCGACCGCGAGCTGGTGCAGAAGCTCCCGGCCCTGATCACCAAGCTCGACGGCACCCTGTCCAAGCTCGATTCCGCGGCGACCGGGGTCAACGGCATCGTCAACGACAACCGCGCGGCGATCAGCAGCTTCGCCAATGACGGCCTCGGCCAGCTGGGGCCGACCCTGGTCGACCTGCGCGCGCTCCTGCGCGACCTGCGCCGCATCAGCGACCGCCTCGACAACGGTCCCACGCAGTACCTGCTGGGACGCGACGCACCCAAGGAGTTCGAACCCAAATGAAGACGGGATCGCCGCGCATGTCCATCGCCGCACTTCGAATCGCCGGCCTGTGCCTCCTCGTCCCGGCGTTGTCCGCCTGCAGCTCGCTGCTCGGCGGGAGCAAGCACGACACCTCGATCTATGCGCCCGATGTGGGCGCGATCGACGCGCAGGCGTGGCCGCAGGTGCGCTGGCAGCTGGCGATGGGCCGCACCACTGGCGCACGCAGCGCGGACAGCCAGCGCATCATGGTCCGGCCCGCGCCGAACGAGTTGCAGGTGTACAAGGACGCGCAGTGGGCGAAGCCGCCGGGCGACATGCTCGAGGACGGCGTCCTGCATGCGCTCGAGGATTCCGGCCGCATCGCCGTCGTCGCGCGCCAAGGCAGCGGTTTCAGCGCGGACTACCGCCTGATGCTCGACGTCCGCCGCTTCGAATCCGACTACAACGGCGGCGCCGTACCCGCGGCCACGATTGAAGTCACCGCCAAGCTGCTGCACGTGAAGGACCAGCAGCTCGCCGGTTCGCACACGTTCCTGCGGGCGCAGCCGGCGGCGACCACTGCGATACCCGACGTGGTCGCCGCGTTCGACCAGGCCTTGACCGCCGTCACCGGCGAACTCGCCGGCTGGACCCTGGCCACGGGCGAGCAGTACGAGCGCTCGCATCGCTGAGCGCAGCGCAACGCGAGGAGCCGGTCCGGTGCGGTTTGCCGCGCGGGTGCGCCGCGTGGCGCTTACGCGGGGGCGGAGAGGATCCGGCGGAAGGTCAGGTTGATCCGTACCCCCACCGGCCGGGCCGTGCGCGGCAGGGCGTGGCGGTAATGCCGCTGGGTCGCGCCTGCCATCACCAGCAGGCTGCCGTGCGGCAAGTCCAGTGCCAGCGTCCGTCCGGTCGCGCGATGCTTGAACGAGAACCGCCGGGTAGCGCCCAGGCTCAGCGAGGCGATCACCGGCGCGGGGCCGAGCTCCGGCTCGGCGTCGCTGTGCCAGCCCATGCAATCGCGGCCATCGCGGTACAGGTTGGCCAGCACGCTGTTGAAGCCGGCGCCCAGCTCCCCGTCCAGGCGCTCGCGTAGCGGCACGAGCGCTGACGGCCACGGCCGGGGCTCGAACACGCTGCCCGAATAGCGGTAGGCGGTACCGGGATCGCCGATCCAGCAGCTCAGGCGCGGCGAAGGATGCTCGCGCCCGAACAGGCGGATGCGGTGCACCTCCCACGGGACAGCCTCGCCCAGCGCCTGCAGCAGGCGGTCGGCCTCGGAGCGCGGCAGCCACGCCCGGTCTACCGCGATCTCGGCGTCTTCCAGCGGCAGCGGCTGCAGGCCCATGCCACGACGCTAGCATGGGCCGCCGTCCGTTCCCCGGTGGCCGATTTGCCCGGCCCGCCCCAAGCCGCGAAAATTGCCGGATTCACAGCCATGCTGCACCTGCGGAGCCCCCGATGACCGACGCCCCCCAATTCGACGTGCCCGAAACCGAACCGCACGTCGAGCGCGATGTCATGGAATACGACGTCGTGACCGTCGGTGCCGGCCCGGCCGGCCTTGCCTTCGCGATCCGCCTGAAGCAGCTCAATCCGGAGATCTCGGTCTGCGTGATCGAGAAGGCCTCCACCATCGGCGCGCACATCCTGTCCGGCGCGGTGATCGAAACCGGACCGCTCGACGCGCTGCTGCCGAACTGGCGCGACAATCCGCCGCCGATCTGCGTACCGGCAACCGAAGACGAGTTCTGGCTGCTGAGCAAGACCGGCGGCCGCAAGCTGCCGGTGCCGCCGGGCATGAACAACCACGGCAACGTGATCGTTAGCCTCGGCGCGATGTGCGCGTGGCTGGCGCCGCAGGCCGAAGCGCTGGGCGTGGAGATCTACCCCGGCTTCGCCGCCGCGGAAACCCTGCACGACGCCGACGGCAAGGTCGCCGGCGTGCGCATCGGCGACATGGGCATCGCCAAGGACGGTTCGCACAAGCCGGGCTACACCGCGGGCATCGACATCCGCGCCAAGGTCACCGTGCTGGCCGAAGGCGCGCGCGGACACCTCACCAAGCGCCTGGTCAAGAAGTTTGGACTCGACGCCGGCAGCGATCCGCAGGGCTATTCGATCGGCATCAAGGAACTGTGGCACGTGCCGGAAGAGCGCGTGCAACCGGGCAAGATCGTGCACAGCTTCGGCTGGCCGGCCGACAGCAGGACCTACGCCGGCAGCTTCCTCTATCACCTCGACAAGGGCCGCATCGCCCTGGGCTACGTCAGCGGCCTCGACTACCACGACCCGGAATACAAGCCGTGGGAGGCCTTCCAGCAATGGAAGAACCATCCGATGGTGAAGCCGCTGCTCGAAGGCGGCAGCATCGTCTCCGCCGGCGCGCGCGCGATCGTCACCGGCGGCTGGCAGTCGCTGCCCAAGGTCGAGATGCCGGGCGCGCTGCTGATCGGCGATACCGCCGGCCTGCTCAACGTGCCCAAGATCAAGGGCACGCACCAGGCGATCCGCTCGGGCATGCTCGCCGCCGAACACCTGGTCGCAACGCAACTCGCACCGGAAGGCTTCGACGCGAAGCTGCGTGCGTCCGAAGCGATGGCGGAATTGAAGAAGGTCCGCAACATCAAGCCCGGCTTCAAGCGCGGGCTGTGGTTCGGCATGTTGAACGCCGCGTGGGAAACCCTCACCGGCGGCCGCTCGCCGTGGACGCTGAAGAACAAGCCCGACTGGTCCTCGCTCGAAAAGCTCGGCGCGCACGAGCAGCCGCGACGCGACTATGTGGACCGCACCCTCGCGCCGCGCGACCGCCTGGCCGGCGTGTACTTCGCCGCCACCGAGCACGACGAAGACCAGCCCGTGCACCTGCACGTCGCCGATACCAGCATCTGCGTCACCCGCTGCACCGAGGAATACGGCAACCCGTGCACGCGCTTCTGCCCCGCGGGCGTCTACGAAATCGTCGACGAAGCGCGCGCCGACGGCAGCGCGGGCAAGCGCCTGCAGATCAACGCCGCCAACTGCGTGCACTGCAAGACCTGCGACATCAAGGATCCCTACGAGATCATCACCTGGGTCACGCCGGAAGGCGGATCGGGGCCGAACTACCAGAACCTGTGACGCGGCTACCGCGATGAACTCCGCCGCACCTCCGCGACTGCGCAGCGCGCTCTTCCATGCGCTGCGCGCGCTGTTCCGGGTGCTGCCGATCGGCGATGCCCAGCGCGACCAGTGGCGGCAGCGGTTCCTCGACCGCTTTCCGCGCATCCGCCCGGCCCCGGCGCGCGGCCACGCGGTAGCGGGCAACGCGCGTCGCCCGCGCGTGCACGCCGGCGGACGCGCGGTCGGGTACGTCGACCATCGCATCCAGCCGCTGCCGCAGCCCCTGCCCGCGACGCTGGTCGCGTTCTACCTGCCGCAGTTCCACACCATTCCGGAAAACGACGCCTGGTGGGGCAAGGGCTTCACCGAGTGGCGCAACGTCGCGCGCGCGCTGCCGCAGTTCGAAGGCCACGCGCAGCCGCGCCTGCCCGGCGACCTGGGCTTCTACGACCTGCGCAATCCGCAGGTGATGCGCGACCAGGCGCAGCTTGCACGCGAATACGGCATCGGCGCGTTCTGCTTCTATTTCTACTGGTTCGGCGGCAAGACGCTGCTGGAGGCGCCGCTGCAGCAGTGGCTGGACGATCCCTCGATCGACCTGCCGTTCTGCCTGTGCTGGGCCAATGAAAACTGGTCGCGCCGCTGGGACGGCCGCGCGGACGACGTGCTGATCGCGCAGTCGCACAGCGCCGAGGACGACCTCGCTTTCATCGCGCACGTGGCGCGCTACCTGCGCGACCCACGCTACCTGCGGCACGATGGCAAGCCGCTGCTGCTGGTGTATCGCCCGGGGCTGTTGCCGGACGCCGCCGCCACCGCCGCACGCTGGCGCGCGTGGTGCCGCGACAACGGCATCGGCGAAATCCACATCGCCTGCGTGCAATCGTTCGACAGCATCGATCCGCGCCGGATCGGTTTCGACGCGGCGGTGGAATTCCCGCCCAACCTGGCGACACCGGCCTCGCTGTCCGCGCGCCAGCGCCTGCTCAATCCCGATTTCCAGGGCGACGTCGTCGACTGGCGCGAACTCGCGCGCGATTACGAAGCCCGGCCCTTGCCGGAATACCCGCTCTTTCCCGGCGTCAATTGCGGCTGGGACAACGAACCGCGGCGCGCGGGCCGGGGCCGCATCTACGCGCACGCCTCGCCCCATCGTTACGGCCAGTGGCTGCAGCGGACCATCGCCGGGCGCATGGGCCCCGTTGCGCCGGACCGGCGCCTGGTGTTCATCAACGCCTGGAACGAATGGGCCGAAGGCGCGGTGCTCGAACCCGACGCCCGCCTGGGCCATGCGTGGCTGCAAGCCACGCGCGATGCGCTCGCGCATGCGGCGCGCGCGAGCGCCACGCCGCCGCGGCGGCCGTGCGTGGTCGTGCACGCGTGGTACCCGGAGACCTTCGCCGAGATCCTCGACACCCTGTCGCACGCGCGCATCGAGCACCGCCTGATCGTCACCACCGTTCCGGAAAAGGCCGACGCGATCCGGATGATCCTCGCCAGCGCCGGCGTCACCGCGGAAATCGAGGTCGCCGAGAACCATGGCCGCGACGTGCTGCCGTTCCTGCGCGTCGCCAGCCGCTTGCGCGCGGAAGGCGAGGATCTCGTGCTCAAGCTGCACACCAAGCAATCACCGCACATCCGCGAAGGCGGGCGCTGGCGCCAGGAACTGGTGCAGGGCCTGCTGGCCGATGCGCCCTCGGTGCTGGCCGCATTCGCCTCGGACCCGCGGCTGGGCCTGGGCGTCGTGGAAGCGCACCATCCGCCGCTGGTCGAGGCCTTGGGCGCTAACGAAGAGACCCTGCGTGCCCTCGCCGTGCGCCTTGGCATCCGCGAGCCCGATGCGACGTGCGACCGCTTTCCGTCCGGCACGATGTTCTGGGCGCGGCTGGCGGCACTGTCGCCGCTACTCGACGCGCACCTGGCGGAGTCGGAATTCGAGGCCGAAGCCGGCCAGATCGACGGGACGCTGGCGCACGCCATCGAGCGCATGGTCGGCATCGCGGTGGATGCCGCCGGATTCCGCGTAACGACTTGCCCGGCCAGCGACGAAGCTGGCCGGGCGCTACGCGACTACTGAAAACCTTCCCGGCGCAGGTCCCCGGACCGCAACCTTGTGCTGGTCCGGGCCTGCCTGCGCCGGGCTCCCATCATTGCGGCCAGAGCTCGAACTTCCACGCCGTATCGGTTCCGGTGGCAGGCACGCCGGTCGCGATGTGCGCGCTGAACTGGCTGAAGTTGGAGCGGCCGTCGAGGATGTGCAACTCGGTCTTCCCGGACGCGCCGATGCGATAGATCGTGTAGAGGTCGGTGACGCCGTCGCGATCGTAGTCGGCGAGCTTGAAGTCCCATTCGTTGCCGGTACCGACCGGCGCGAGCGCCGTGCCGATCTGCAGCAACGGGGTCTGGAAACCACCCGCACCGTCGAGCACATGCACTTCCGTGTTCTGCAGTCCGGCGCGATTGATGCAGTACAGGTCGAGCACGCCGTCGCCATTGCGGTCGGCCAGTTCGAACTGCCAGGCATTGGTGGTTCCGGTCTGGCCCAGGCCAGTGGCGATATGCGCGAGATAAGTCTGGAAGTTGGTCGCACCATCGACCACATGGAGTTCGGTCTTGCCCGAAGCGCCGATGCGATAGAGCGTATAGAGATCGGCGACGCCGTCGCGGTTGTAGTCGCCGAGCCTGAAGACCCATTCCAGGCCGGTGCCGGTCGGCGGCAGGACCGTGGCGATCTGCAGCAATGCCGAGCGGTAGTTGTTGGCACCGTCGAGCACGTACAGCTCGGTGTGGCCCGAGGCGCCCATGCGGTAGATGCAGTACAGGTCCGGCACGCCGTCGCGGTTGAGGTCGTTCAGCGCGAACGCCCACAGGTTGCTGGTGCCAGCCTGGCCCAGGCTGGTGGGCGTGTGCAGCGAGAAGGTCTGGTAACCGGACTCGCCCGTCAGCACGTGCATGTCGGTGAAACCGCTCGCTCCCATGGTGTGGATGGAATACAGGCCGGCGAACGGCCTGGCGGCGGGCGGCACGACCGTGGCGCGGAACAGCGCCACCGCCGGGATCGTCTGCGCCATGCTGCGCGCGTTGTCCGCCGTGGCGGCGTCTCCGCACGGCTGGGTGCCGCAGGTGATGAGCGGGTTGGCGTAGACCCGGAAGCGGGTCTGGGTCGGCCGGCGATTGGACATGATCGTGGAGATGTCGGCCGCGGTACCGTCGGTGCTGTAGCCGAACGAATACGGATGACGCCCGAACTCCTCGGGATCGAGCAGGCTGCCGTTGCCGTCGGAGTCGTCGGTGCCGCTGGCCGTGACCACGTCATGCTGCTGGCCGAAGTTGTGGCCGATCTCGTGCGCCAGTTGCAGTTCGTGGCAGGTGTTGCCGTTGTCGGGGAACAGTTCGCCGCTGGAGTCGCTGATCACCGTCATGGCGTACGGCGCGCTGCTGGCGTCGAGCGTGTTCTGGCCGCCGCCCAGCATCCAGGCCGAACCGCAGCTGACCTGTTCCGGATCCTCGAACTTGCGCACGAGCACCAGTACGTCGGCGCCGAAGGTGTTGCGCGCCTGGGTCAGCGGTACCAGCCCGGCGGGCTGGGTGATCGGGGTGCAGTTGACGCGCCGGTCGCTCAGGTACTGGCTGCCGTTGGTCGCCGTCGTGCAATCCACGCCGGTCAGGTCGAACAAGGCCGTGCGGCTCGGGGTGGCGTCGGGGTAATCGACCTGAAGCGCATGCACCAGACGGATCTGGGCATTGATGCCGCTGGCCGTGAGCGCCTGGTTGGTGAGGTCGATCAGGAAGTTCAGGCGCGTGCGCGCCTGCGAGTCGCCACCCAGGCGGCTCGCGAACCCGGTGGTGAAGCCCATCGCGATGTCGACGACCGCCGGCGCGGCGGCGGCGGCGGTCACGGCCTGGGTGCCGGGCTCCTGCCCGACCAGGGCGTTGGCGGCCGGCATCGGTTCGGCCGCGCTCGCCTTTGCCTTCGCGATGGCCCCGGCGATCAGGAAGTCGTCGTCGTTCGCGGCGACCTTGCTGCCAGCGCTGCGGCTCGCGTCGGTTTCCACCAGCCAGGTCGACCCCGCCTCGGTGGTCACCTTGAGGTCGGAGTTGCCCTGGCGGATGGTGCCGAACACGGCCTTCTCACCGAAGGTCAGCACGCTCTCCGTGCCTGGCGCGCTGCCCTCCTCGCGCCCGATCCAGCTCCAGTTGCCGTCGGGATGCTCGACATGGCGCTCGTAGTTCAGGCGGAGCGTCTCGCCGTTGGGCGCCTGCACCGTCATGGCGCCGTCGGCGATCGCACGCAGCGCGTGCGCTTCGCTGATCTGCACCGGGTGCCAGGTGGACGCGCCGACGCGGACCACTTGCCGCGTGTCGTCGCCGACGACAAGTTCGCCGCGATCCGGATAGTCCGCGATGGCCGAAATGGCCGCGGGCGTGGCGACCGGGGTCGCGGTTGCTGCCTGGGTTGCGGGATGCGGTGCGACACGTTTACCCGCATCCGGACCGTTGATCGTGAAAAGCAGTCCCACAGCCAGGATCACTGCGAAGACGAACAGGAAAGCGCGCATGTACCTATACCCCTGTGATGGTCCTTGTTGGGCCGGTACTTGTAATACGCACTGCCACGGTCGAAAGCGGCCATTGTTTGCGCGCGCGGATGCAAAGCGATGCCGGTCTTTCACGCGTCGCATACAACGAGCGCAACCACGCCCGCGAAATTTCACTCCGAACTAATGTTCGGATGATGCGCAGGTGAAAGACATGTCTTCGTGATGTCGAGGCAGTTGCACCGGGACGACTGCCAGAGCCGCCCTGCGCATCGCGGTTGCGCGAACGCCGTTGGCCGCCACGTCCGTCCGGAGCGAGGCGGCCGGAGTGCCGCCGCAACCGTGCGCCGCGCGCGCCGGCGCGTCGCCCGCCCGCATCGGCTAACCGATGGGGGCGGCGCTCACCACAGTTCGAACTCCCACGAGTTCGCATTGCCCGTCGCGGGCAGGGCCGTGGCGATGTTGGCCGCGGAACTGTTGAAGGAAGACGCACCGTCGAGCACGTACAACTCGGTCCGCCCCGACGCGCCGGTCCGGTAGATCGCGTACAGGTCGGCGACCCCGTCGAGGTTGTAGTCGCCCAGCTTGAAATCCCATTCGTTGCCGGTGCCGGTGGGCGGCAGGATCGTGCCGATCTGCAGCAGCGGTACCTGGAAATTGCGCGCGCCATCCAGCACGTGGACTTCGGTCCGCTCCAGGCCGGCGCGATTGATGCAGTACAGGTCCAGCACGCCGTCGCCGTTGCGGTCGGCCAGTTCGAACTGCCACGCGTTGGTGGTGCCGGTCTGGCCCAGCGCGGTGGCGATGTGCGCGAGGTAGGTCTGGAAGTTGCTCGCGCCATCCAGCACGTGCACCTCGGTCTTGCCCGACAGGCCGATGCGGTAGATCAGGTACAGGTCCGGGGTGCCATCGCGGTTGTAGTCACCCACCAGGAAGTCCCACTCCAGGCCGTTGCCGGTAGCCTGCAATGCGGTGGCGACCTGCATCAGCGACGCGCGGTAGTTCTGCGCACCGTCGAGCACGTAGAGTTCGGTGCGGCCGGATGCCCCCTGCCGGTAGATGCTGTACAGATCCGGCATGCCATCGCGGTTGAGATCGCCGAGGCTGAACTGCCATACGTTGCTGGTACCGGTCTGCCCCAGGCTCGTCGGCGTCTGCAACGAGAAGGACGAGTAGTTGCTCAAGCCGTTGAGCACATGCATTTCGGTGAAGCCCGATCCGCCCAGCTTTGACACCGAATACAGGCTCGGTGCCTGCCGGGTCGGTGGCGGTGGGACGACGGTTGCGCGGAACTGCGCGATCAGCGGGATCGTCTGCGCCATGCTGCGCGCGTTGTCGGATGTGTTGGCGACGCCGGTCGGCCGCCCGCTGAGCGCTTCGGCCACGTTCGGGTTGGCGAAGTAACGGACGGATCGCTGGCTGCTGTTGTCCAGGCGATAGGCCATCACGGTGTAGAAGCCCGTCGTGGCCGCTTCGCGGTACCCGTAGGAATAGGCGTGCGCCCCGGGATCGCCGCCACTGTCCTCGACGTTGTGCTGCTGGCCCATGTTGTGACCGAGTTCGTGGGCGAGGCTTTCCTTGCGGCAGGCGTAGCTCTTGCGATCGACTTCGTCGAAGTCGCCGCCACCGTCCACGTGGTCACCGACGACGGAATATCCCCAAGGGGCGTCGCTGCCGTCGATCCGCTGCAGGTTGCCGCCGATCAGCCAGGCCACGCCGCAGCCCTTGTTCTCGGGCGAGCGGAAGCGACGCACTACCGACACCAGGTCGGCGCCGTACTGCTCGCGCGCGGCGCGCAGCGCACTGAAGGCCGGATCCACCGGCACCGTCGAGGAGCCGTTGCGGCCGGACAGCTTGTACAGCACGTCGTTGTTGTCGGTGTTGTCCGGATAGTTGACCAGCATCGCCCGCACCAGGCGGACCTGCGCGTTGATCTGGCTATTGGCGTAGGCCTGGTTGTTGATGTCGACCAGATGCTGGACGCGGGTGACCGCCTGCGAGTCGCCGCCGAATTCTGCGGCGAGACCGGGCGTGTAACCGATCGCGACGTCGACGGTCGGCACGGCCGTCGCGCTGGCGGCAGCCGCGATGGCCGGCTCGGACGCCGGTTGCGCCTCGGCGCTCATCGCCGAGGCGAGCTTGGGCGGAACGATGAAGTCTGGCTCGCTGGTGTCGGGATGCAGTTGCCGCGACGGATCCGTCTTCACTATCCAGGTTCGACCGCCGATGGTGGTGAGCGCAAGCTCCTGGCCGTCTTCGTCGGGCAACGCACCGAACACGGCCTTTTCGCCGAAGGTCAACACTGCATCCTGGCCATTGGCGTCGCGACCGATCCAGGTCCAGTTGCCGTTGGGGTGTTCGATATGGCGCTGGTAGCGCAAGCGAACCGGCTGCCCATCGGGCGTGGTCAGGTTCATCTCGCCGGTGATGATGGCGCGCATCGCGTGCGCCTCGCTCACGTCGGCGCGGTACCAGGTCGATGCGGACTCCCTGCGCACCTCGGGCTGCGACGGATAGGCAACCAGATTGCCGCGGTCGGCGAGCGCGGCGATTCCACTGTGACGCGCGGCAGCCGCCAGCGTGGGCGGAGTCGCGGTCTGCGCGCCCCCGGCCATGACGCTCGCACCGGAAGCCGCTTGCGTTACCGATTTGGAACAGCCGCCGGACAAGCCGGCGGCCAGCAGGATCGGGGCGCTGAGGAGCAGGAGACGACGCATGGCAAGCCACCTGTGGGGGTTGCCGGCATCGTGCGGGGTCCCGGCACCGCGATCAATGGCGCCGCTTCGGGCTTTAGGGGTTCAGTCAGGACCGTGAAGCGGGACCCCGGTTTTCGCCCGCAATTCGTCCAGGGTGACGCCCGGAGCCAGTTCACGAACCTGAAGACCGGCCGCATCGACATCCATCACGGCCAGGTCCGTGATGATGCGGTTCACCACGCCCACGCCGGTCAGCGGCAGCGTGCACTCGGGCAGGATCTTGTGCTCGCCGTTCTTGGCCGTGTGCTCCATCAGCACCACCACGCGCTTGACCCCGGCGACGAGATCCATCGCCCCGCCCATGCCCTTGACCATCTTGCCGGGCACCATCCAGTTGGCGAGGTCGCCCTGGTCGGTCACCTGCATCGCGCCGAGGATCGCCAGGTCGATGTGGCCGCCGCGGATCATCGCGAACGAGTCGTGGCTGCCGAAATAGCTTGCGCCAGGTCTCGCGGTCACGGTCTGCTTGCCGGCATTGATCAGGTCGGCATCGACTTCGTCCTCGCTCGGGAACGGGCCGATGCCGAGCAGGCCGTTCTCGCTCTGCAGCCACACGTCCATCCCCTCGGGAATGAAGTTGGCCACGAGCGTCGGCAAGCCGATGCCGAGGTTGACGTAGGCGCCGTCGGTGAGTTCCTGCGCGGCGCGCTGCGCCATCTGGTCGCGGGTCCAGGCCATTTGGGTTTCCTTGTCTCTCGTCAGGCGGCGCGCACGGTGCGCTGTTCGATGCGCTTTTCCGGCGTCGGGTTGTGGACGATGCGGTCCACGTAGATGCCAGGCAGGTGCACGTGGTCGGGATCGATGGCGCCGACCTCGACGATCTCCTCGACCTCGGCGATGCACACCTTGCCCGCCATCGCGCAGGCCGGGTTGAAGTTGCGCGCGGTCTTGCGGAACACGAGGTTGCCGGCCTTGTCGGCCTTCCACGCCTTCACCAGGGACACGTCGGCGCGTAGCGCGGTTTCCATCACGTACCAGTGGCCGTCGTCGAACTGGCGTGTTTCCTTGCCCTCCGCGACGATCGTGCCGTAGCCGGTGCGCGTGTAGAACGCGGGAATGCCCGCGCCGCCCGCGCGCAGGCGCTCGGCGAGCGTGCCCTGCGGGTTGAACTCGAGCTCGAGCTCGCCGGACAGGAACTGGCGCTCGAATTCCTTGTTCTCGCCGACGTACGACGAAATCATCTTCTTGATCTGCCGCGTGGCCAGCAGCTGGCCGAGGCCGAAGCCGTCGACGCCGGCGTTGTTGGAAATCGCGGTCAGGTCCTTGGCCCCGGTGTCGCGCAGCGCGGCGATCAGCGCCTCGGGAATGCCGCACAGGCCGAAACCGCCCACGGCGAGCGTCTGCCCGTCCGCGATCAATCCCTGCAACGCCGCGGCGGCATTCGGGTAAACCTTGCTCCTGGCGGTGGCCTCGGCCATCGTGCGACTCCAAGTGGGGAGGCGCGAAGTTTAGCGCGGGCGCCGGCCGCGCCATACCGTACTTTCGGGCATGGCCCGCGTCGCGGACCGATCAGGAGCGCCCGTAGACGTCCTCGAGCCGGACGATGTCGTCCTCGCCGAGATAGGTACCCGACTGCACCTCGATCAGCTCGACCGGTTCGCTGCCGCGGTTGCGCAGGCGGTGCACGCTGCCGAGCGGGATGTAGGTGCTCTGGTTCTCGTGCAGGTCGAATACCCGGTCGTCGCAGGTGACCTCGGCCACGCCCGAGACCACGATCCAGTGCTCGGCGCGCTGCGCGTGCTTCTGCAGGCTCAGCGCCGCGCCCGGCTTGACCACGATGCGCTTGACCTGGAACCGCTCGCCCACGCCGATCGAGTCGTAACTGCCCCACGGCCGGTACACCTTGCGATGGAACAGATGCTCGGTCCGTCCGGCCGCCTTGAGCGCATCGACGATCGTCTTGACGTCCTGCACGCGGTCCTTGCGCGCCACCAGCGTCGCGTCGGCCGTGTCGATGACGACGAGATCCTCGACGCCCAGCGTTGCGATCATGCGCCGTTCCGAGGCACGGACCAGGCTGCCCTTGGTGTCCACCGAAATCACGTCGCCTTCGTGGCGGTTACCGTCCGCGTCGCGCTCGGCCACCGACCACAGCGACGACCACGAACCGATGTCGCTCCAGCCGCAACTCACCGGCACCACCGCCGCGCGATCGGTCTTCTCCATCACCGCATAGTCGATCGAATCGCTGGGACTGGCGGCGAAAGCGTCGCCATCCACGCGCATGAAATCGAGGTCCGAGCGCGCGCGTGCGTACGCCGCCCGCGCCGCAGCGGCAATGCCGGGCGCATGCCGTTCCAGCTCCTCCAGGTAGCGGCTGGCGCGGAACAGGAACATGCCGGAGTTCCACGCGTAGGTGCCTTCGGCGACGTAACGCTCGGCGGTCGCCAGGTCCGGCTTCTCGACGAAGCGTTCGACCTGGAAGCCGCCATCGCCGAGCTTTTCGCCGCGCAGGATGTAGCCGTAGCCGGTTTCGGCGTAGTCCGGACGGATGCCGAAGGTGACGAGCCAGCCCGCATCGGCGAGCTCGCGTGCGGTCGCAACCGCGTCGCGGAACGCCGCCTCGTTCTCGATCAGGTGGTCGGCCGGCATCACCAGCATCAGCGCGTCCGGATCCGCCGCAGCGACGTGCTGCGCCGCCAGCGCGATCGCCGGCGCGGTGTTGCGCGCCATCGGTTCGAGCAGGATGCCGCCGCTGGAGACGCCGATTTCCTGCAGCTGCTCGCCGACCATGAAGCGGTGATCGTCGCTGCATACGGTCACCGGCGCCTGTACGCCGGGCAGCCGGCTGGCGCGCAGCACGGTCTCCTGGAACAGCGAGTGGTCGCCCACCAGCGCCAGGAACTGCTTGGGCTGGTTCTGTCGCGAAAGCGGCCACAACCGCGTTCCGCTTCCGCCACTGAGGATTACGGGGCGAAGCATGCTGACTCCACTGGTGGGGCGCGCCGAAGGGTACAGGAATTATTCCCCCTCGCCCGCCGCGCTGCGAAGCCAGTTTCATCGTCCCGAAAAGAGGATGGGCGCGAGATCCGCGCCCATCCTGCCCTGCGATGCAGCCTGCCGGATCAGCGCCCGGGCACGCGACAGCAGGTGGCGTAGGCCGTGCCCGTACGCGCAACGCCACCGCTGTTGGCGGTGCGGCAGAAATAGCCGTTGTTGTACGGGAAGGCGTTGATCATGCCGTCGGCCGCGGTGAACCCGGCGCTGTTGCAGCCGCCTCCGGTGACCGTGAAGCCGGTCGGGCACGTGGCCGTGGCCGACCCCGTGGACCCCGCCGCCATGGCGATGTCGACCGTCACCGTCTGGCATTCGACCGGCGTTGCGTGCGGCGCGTCGTAGAAGCCGACGATGTCGACGACGTAGTGCGCGGTGCGCTCGCTGAAGATGCGGAAGTCGAGCAGGCCGGACGCACCGAGCTTCACCGTGACGGCGTTGCTGAGGACGTCGCCGGCGCCGTACACGAGGCTGGCCGCGAGCGGCTGGCTGAGGGCGCTGGCCGGGTACATCGTGGCGTAGCCCTGTTGCGGCGGGGCGACGGCGGTGAGGTTGACCACGATCACTTCCGGACTCTGTCCATTCAGTCCGCAATCGGTGGCCGAGCCGCCCTGGGCGGTGAAGTTGGCGAAGCCCCAGGCGTAGAAACCGCGGTTGGTTCCGGCCGGGATTGCGCCGGCGCCGGTCGTGCGCGTGTCCACGATGCGGCATGGCTCGACGGCGGTGTAGACCAGGTCCTGCGTGGTCTCGCCCAGCGCCGCCGGGGTGACGGTGCCGGTGCTGGACTGCGCCAAGGCGGTGATCACCTTGTCGTCGCTCAGCTTGTGGCCGCCGCCATCGAGCGTGGCCAGCGCACCTTCATAGGTGGAGCGCTTCATCGCGTTCTGGAAATTCACCGCATCGGCGTGCACGAACGTCGACACCATCCGCTGCGACCAGGCACGCACATCGACGCCGTAAACCTGGCTCACATAGTTGCCCCACTTGCGCACGAACTGCCCGGCCAGCTGTCCGCGCTCGCTGGGCGCGAGCGTCATCTTCTGCGACTTGGCAGCACGTACGGTATCCGCTTCCTGCGCATTGCTGGCGCCCGCGCACAGCAGCATTGCAGCCGCGATGGCGCAGCTCAGTTTCAAATTGGCTTTCATCCTTTTCCCCAGAAACTTATGGATTGGACGTGCCTGAGCACGTAGGCGGAATCTCGTTCCGCCCAAGTCAGTAACGCCGTTCCAGTTCGAATGAGGACAGCGTGAAGATTGCCGCCCACGCGGCCCCAAGCGAGCCCGCCCGGTTCGCCCTCGCCGCGCGGCCGCCCGCGCCGTGCCGAGGGCCGGGGCGTCGCGCACTGCGCGTGCCATCGATGCGCTCTCCCGCGGCACGGGAGGCGATGCAGGGCGGCGAGTGCCATGAGTGGCCGCCTGCCGTCGGCGCGGCCCTCGCCCTGCACCGGACAGCCCGCTCCGCTAGAATTGCAGCCCCTCGGCCGCAGCGCGGCCCAGCAATCTTTCACAGGACCCCCATCCGATGAAGATCCTCGTCGGCTACAAGCGCGTGGTGGACTACAACGTCCGCATCCAGGTCAAGCCGGACGGTTCCGGCGTGGTCACCGACGGCGTCAAGCTGTCGGCCAATCCGTTCGACGAAATCGCGCTCGAGGAAGCGCTGCGCCTGCGCGACAAGGGCATCGCCACCGAAGTCGTGGTCGCCACGATCGCCCCGGCGGACGCCCAGGCGCACCTGCGCAACGGCCTGGCGATGGGCGCCAATCGCGCGATCCACGTGGTCAGCGACCAGCCGATCCAGCCGCTCACCGCGGCGCGCACCCTGCTCAAGCTGATTGAGAAGGAGCAGCCGGACCTGGTCATCCTCGGCAAGCAGGCCATCGATGACGACGCCAACCAGACCGGCCAGATGCTGGCCACGCTGTGGGGCCGCCCGCAGGCCACATTCGCTTCGAAGCTGGACGTTGCCGGCGGCAAGGCCACGGTGACGCGCGAAGTCGACGCCGGGCTCGAAACCCTGGAAGTGGACCTGCCGGCGGTCATCACCACCGACCTGCGCCTCAACGAGCCGCGCTTCATCAAGCTGCCGGACATCATGAAGGCCAAGAGCAAGCCGCTGGAATCGATCGCCTTCGCCGACCTCGGCGTCGACACCGGCGACACGCTCAAGACCACGCATTACGCCGCGCCGAGCAAGCGCAGCAAGGGCGTGATGGTGAAGGACGCGGCCGAACTGGTCGCCGCACTCAAGGCCAAGGGGTTGCTGTAATGAGCAAGGTACTCATCGTCGCCGAACACCTGGACGGCAAGCTCAACGCCGCAACGGCCAAGTGCGTGTCCGCCGCGCAGGCGCTCAAGCCCGAGACCATCGACATCCTCGTGCTCGCCGCCGACCCCGCCGACATTGCCGCGGAAGCCGCGCAGATCGCCGGCGTGTCGAAGGTGCTGACCATCGCCAACGCGGCGAACGCAAACGCCATCGCGCAGGTGCTCGCGCCGCAGGTCGCCAAGGCCGCCGCTGGCTACTCGCACGTGTTCGGCCCGTCGACCACGTTCGGCAAGGACCTGATGCCGTGCGTTGCCGCGTTGCTGGGCGTCGCCCAGGTCTCCGACGTGATGGCGGTGGAAGGCAGCCACACGTTCAAGCGCCCGATCTACGCCGGCAACGCGATCGTCACGGTCGAGGCGCCGAAGGACCACGCCGTGGTCGCCACCGTGCGCACGGCGTCGTGGCCGGAAGCGGCGCGCGGCGGCTCCGCGGCGGTCGAATCGATCAGCGTCGATGCGGCGCTGCCGACGCATACGCGCTACGTCGGGCTTGCCGCCGGCAAGTCGGACCGTCCGGACCTGCAGAGCGCGCGGCGAGTGGTTTCGGGCGGACGCGGCGTCGGCTCGGCGGAGAACTTCAGGATCATCTACGAACTCGCCGACAAGCTCGGCGCCGCCGTGGGCGCCTCGCGCGCCGCGGTCGACGCGGGCTACGTGCCGAACGAACTGCAGGTCGGCCAGACCGGCAAGATCATCGCGCCGGAGCTCTACGTTGCGGTGGGCATTTCCGGCGCGATCCAGCACCTGACCGGCATCAAGGATGCGGGCACCATCGTTGCGATCAACAAGGACGGCGACGCGCCGATCTTCGAGATCGCGGACATCGGCCTGGTCGGCGATCTGTTCACGCTGCTGCCGGAACTGCAGAAGGCGCTGTAACCCCCGCCTCGCGCCAAAGAAAAAGCCGGCTTGCGCCGGCTTTTCTTTTGCTTCGCGATCCGCTCAGCGACCCGGGATGCGGCAGCACTGCGCCGTACCCTTGACCGTGATCTGCGAGGCCGTCAGGTTCGTGCCAGCGCAGCCCGCTTCGACCTGGCCGCCCGCGTTGGTGAAAAGGCCGTTGACCGCCCAGGACGCGTCGTTGAAACCAGTGGTGCTGCAGCCCGCGCCGGTCAGGGTGAAGCCTGCTTCGCATGCCAGGGTGTTGTTGAACGTGGCCGAGCCGTTGACCACCCACGAGGCGGCCTGGTTCGAGCAGTCCAGCTCCATCGCGTAGGGGAAGTCGTAGTAGCCGACGATGTCGACGACGTACTGCGCGTTCTTCTCGCTGAAGATGCGGAAGTCGTCGTTGTCGATGGTGCCGAGCGTGACCGTGGCGCTGTTGCTGATGATCGCGCCCGCGCTGGGGTAGATCAGCGTGGCCGCAGTCGGCACCTGCGCGGCGTTGGCCGGATACAACGTCGCGTAGCCCAGCGCCGCCGGGGACACCACGGTGACGTTCACGACGATGGCCTGCGGAGCCTGCTGGGAGAGACCGCCGCAATCGGTGGCGGATCCGCCCTGGAAGCTGAAGTCCGGGAAACCCCATGCGTAGAAGCCGCGGCTGGTGCCGCCGGCGATGGCGCCCGCGCCGGTATTGCGGGTGTCGACGATGCGGCACGGATCGACTGGGGTGAAGACGAGGTCTTCGACGCCGTCCAGCGCCGAAGCCGGGGTGATCTGCGCGTTGGCCGGCTGTGCGGCCAGGGTGTTGATGACCTGGGTGTCGCTCAGGTTCCTGCCATGGCCATCCAGTTCCGCCATGGCGCCTTCCAGCGTCGAACGCTTCAGCGCGCGCTTGAAGTTGGTCGGGTCGGCATGGACGAAGGTCGTGACCATGCGCTTGGACCAGGAATTGACGTCGAGGCCGTACGCGCGCTGCACGTAGGTGCCCCAGCGCATGACGAACGCATGCGCCATTTCACCGCGCTGCTTCGGCGACAGGGTCCCCGCCTGCGCGGGTCGCGTCGTGCGGGCGCCCTCTGCACTGGCGGTCCCGGAGGAAATTGCAACAGCGGCAGCGAGGGCTGCCCACAACACGGCACGTTTCATCATTGTTCCCCTTGGCGGTTCGTTCTGATCAAAGACAGCAAAGTAGTCCCGTACGGCCAGGCCGTTACTGGGCGATTTCAAGCACCATGCGCGTGCGGCAGATCGTCTGCCACCGGCCATTCGATTGCGAAACCAGTACATCGTAGGACCCGGCCGCAGGCAGGTTGGCTTCCCCCTCGAAACCCACCAGTTCCCGGCGTTCGTCGCCGTTGGCCAGTTCAGGACGCGGCATCCGGCCCATCGGCAGATACACGTCGCTGGCGCTGGTGCCTGCGGCGGAGCGCGGCCTCAACACTACGTGCACCAGTCGTGGCGCGGGCTCGTCCTGGTTGGCGACGCTGGCCCAGCCCACGAACACGCCCGCCTGGCCAGCCTTCAGCACCGGCCGCGAGCGGATGGCCTTGTGGTTCACCTTTTCGACGAAGCACATGGACCCCAGCGGCGATTCCACCGTGCCCTTCAGCTCCGCCGGCCTGGCGTCCGCAGGGACCGATCCCTGCCGCGATTCCCCATTGCAGGCGGCCACCAGCAGGCTGGCCACCACACACGACATCCAACGATTCACGAGATCCCCTGGCTCCGTAATCCACCGTCCATCGCGTGCCTGTTGGGCCCGCGGTGTCGGGATGGCGATGTTAGCCTGCCCGGCAGCGGAATGGTGCTACAGGCCCGGCCAAACGCCGCGGCAGGCCATGGGGAAATGGGGTCGCTCGCTATAATCGCCGGCCGGTTCGCTGGAACCGGCGCCCATCAGTGAGGAAGCATGGAACAACCAGCGAACCCGTTGCCGGGCCGCGAGATGCCGCTCTGCGTCGACCTCGACGGGACCCTGCTCAAGAGCGACCTCCTGCTGGAGTCGGTGCTGGTCCTGCTTTCGCACAACCCGCTGTACGTTTTCGCCCTGCCCTGGTGGCTGCTGCGTGGCAAGGCCGCCCTGAAGCGCGAGATCTCGGCGCGGGTGGAACTCGATCCCCGTCACTTGCCCTACGACGAACGCGTGGTCGCGCAGTTGCGCGAGGCCAGCGACCGCGTGCGCGTGCTGTGCACCGCCAGCGACATGCGCCTGGCGCAGGCGGTGTCCGACCACCTCGGCGTCTTCGACATGGTCCTGGCCAGCGATGGGCAGACCAATCTGTCCGGATCGCGCAAGGCCGATGCATTGGCCGGCCGTTTCGGCGAGCGTGGTTTCGATTACGCGGGCAACGGCCGGGTCGATCTTGCGGTATGGCGCCGCGCGCGCCGCGCCTGGGTCGTCAACGCCCCCAACCGGCTGGCCACCCTTGCCGCCGCGGAATGCGAAGTGGCCGGGCATCTGCCGCCGCAAGCCGGTTCCGCCCGCCGCTGGATCAAGGCCGTGCGCATCCACCAGTGGCTGAAGAACCTGCTGGTGTTCCTGCCGCTGCTCGCGTCGCACCGCTTGCTGGACATCCCGGCCGCGACCCACTCCGCGCTGGCGTTCCTCGCGTTCGGGCTGTGCGCATCCGGCGTGTACCTGCTCAACGACCTGCTCGACCTCGCCGCCGACCGGCAGCATCCGCGCAAGCGCCTGCGCCCGTTCGCCTCGGGCGCGCTGCCCCTGCTGCACGGCATGATCGCCGCGCCCCTGCTCACGCTCGCGGGCCTGGCGGTCGCCTATGCCGTGAACCCGATGTTCATGGTGCTGCTGCTGGGCTACTACTGCATGACGCTGGCGTATTCGCTGCGCCTGAAGCGCGTCGTGATGGTCGACGTGGTCCTGCTGGCAGCGCTGTACACCGTGCGCATCATCGGTGGCGCGGTGGCCCTGGGTTCGGTGCTCTCGTTCTGGATCCTGGCGTTCTCGATGTTCCTGTTCCTGAGCCTGGCGCTGCTCAAGCGCTACGCGGAACTGAGCGTGATGCTTGCCGATGGCCGGACCGTCGCCAGCGGCCGCGGCTACAGCGTCGAGGACCTGCCGCTGCTGCAATCGCTCGGCGGCTCCGCCGGCTACCTCGCCGTGCTGGTGCTCGCGCTGTACATCAACAGCCCGGAGAGCCTCGCGCTCTATCGTCATCCGCAGATCCTGTGGCTGCTGTGCCCGATCCTGCTGTACTGGGTGAGCCGCGTGTGGGTGATCGCCCATCGCGGCGGCATGGACGACGACCCGGTCGTCTTCGCGGTAACCGATCGCGCCAGCCAGGCGTTGCTGCTGGTGTCGGGCGTGGTCGTGGCCAGCGCGATCTGATGGCATCGCACTGATGGCAGCGATCGGCCAGTCCTGGGGGCGCTATCCGCGCGCCGACCACGTCGTCCACGCGATGACGGACCGGCATGCGTCGCTGCCCGCCTTCGACGGCACCGCCTTGCCGCACGGCAACGGCCGCAGCTACGGCGACAGCTGCCTCAACCCGAACGGCGCGCTGCTGCGGACCCGCGGGATGGATCGCTTCATCGCCTTCGATGCCGCGACCGGCGTGCTGCGCTGCGAGGCCGGCGTGCTGCTGGGGGAGATCCTCGACCAGGTCGTGCCGCAGGGCTGGTTCCTGCCGGTGTCGCCCGGCACGCGCCACGTCACCGTCGGCGGTGCGATCGCGAACGACGTGCACGGCAAGAACCACCACTCCGCCGGCACGTTCGGCCACCACGTCGAGCAGTTCGAACTCCTGCGCAGCGACGGCGCCCGCGTCCTGTGCATGCCGGGCGACGCGCATGGCCTGTTCGCAGCCACCGTCGGCGGCCTCGGCCTGACCGGCGTGATCACCTGGGCACAGCTCCGGCTCAGGCGCATCCACGGGCCGTGGATGGAAACCGAAACGCTGCGCTTCGGCTCGCTCGACGAGTTCTTCGCGCTGTCGCGCGCGTCCGCGGCCGACCACGAGTACACGGTCGCGTGGATCGACTGCCTGGCGCGCGGCGCTTCGCTGGGGCGCGGTCTGTTCATGCGCGCCAACCACGCGCCGGCCCGCCCCGAACGCCGGCCCGAGGCGCCGCGCGAGCGCTGGGCCATGCCATTCACGCCGCCGTTCTCGCTGGTGAACCGGCTCACCCTGCGCCCGTTCAACGCGCTCTACTACCGGCGCCAGCGCGCGGCGGCGCGGCGAGACACCGTGCACTACGCACCTTATTTCTATCCGCTCGACGGCATCCGCAACTGGAACCGCATGTACGGCCCGCGCGGCTTCCTGCAGTACCAGTGCGTGCTGCCGCCGGCAGCGGCGCGCGACGGCATCGCGGCGCTCATGCGCGAGATCGCGGCCAGTGGCAGCGGCTCGTTCCTGGCGGTGCTGAAGGAATTCGGCACGCGCGAATCGCTCGGGATG
The DNA here is from genome assembly GCF_059568595.1 of Lysobacter oryzae DSM 21044. Classification (NCBI taxonomy): domain Bacteria; kingdom Pseudomonadati; phylum Pseudomonadota; class Gammaproteobacteria; order Lysobacterales; family Lysobacteraceae; genus Lysobacter; species Lysobacter oryzae. The sequence goes on from NZ_JCANTQ010000010.1 coordinate 359,556, forward strand.
CTGTCGTTCCCGCGCCCCGGCACCACGCTGGCGCTGGACTTTCCCAATGACGGCGCAGCCGTGTTCGCGCTGCTCGACCGGCTCGACCGGATCGTCGATGCCGCCGACGGCGCGGTCTATCCGGCCAAGGATGCGCGCCTTGGCGGCGCGAGTTTCCGCCGCGCATTCCCGAACTGGGAACGTTTCGCCGACTTCGTCGATCCCCGCTTTTCTTCCGGCTTCTGGCGCCGGGTGATGGAGAACCCATGCAACGAATCCTGATCGTCGGCGCGACCTCGGCAATTGCCGAAGCGACCGCGCGCCTGTACGCCGCGCGTGGCGCCGCCTTGTTCCTCGCCGCGCGCGACGCCGTGCGGCTGGAGTCCATCGCGGCCGACCTCGGCGTCCGCGGCGCGACGTCGACCGGCACGTTCGCGCTCGACGTCAACGACCTCGCCCGGCACGAAGCGCTGCTGGACGCCGCCGTGCACGCGATGGGCGGCGTCGATGTCGCCCTGCTCGCCCACGGCACCCTGCCCAACCAGGCCGAGTGCGAGGCCTCCGATGCGCTGGCGATGCGCGAGTTCGCCACCAATGGCACGGCCACCATCGCGCTGTGCGGGGCGATCGCGCGGCGCCTGCGCGCGCAGGGCGCCGGCACGCTGGCGGTGATTTCCTCGGTGGCGGGCGATCGCGGCCGCGCCAGCAACTACCTGTACGGCAGCGCCAAGGCCGCGGTGAGCGCGTATCTCAGCGGCCTGCGCCAGCGCCTCAACGCCAGCGGCGTGAACGTGCTGACGATCAAGCCGGGCTTCGTCGACACCCCGATGACGAAGGCATTCAAGAAGGGCGCGCTGTGGGCCACGCCGGCGCAGATCGCGCGCGGCATCGTGCGCGCGGTCGATCGCCGCCGCTCGGTCGCCTACCTGCCCTGGTTCTGGTCGCCGATCATGCTAGTCATCCGCTCGATTCCCGAATTCGTATTCCGCCGCATCTCGCTGTGACCATGCCCGACAAGAACCGCAAGATCGTCCTCACCGGCGCCGCCGGGCTGGTGGGCCAGAACCTGATCGTCGAGCTCAAGGCCCAGGGCTACACCCGTCTCGTCGCGATCGACAAGCACGCCCACAACCTGGCCATCCTCGGGCGCCTGCATCCCGACGTCGAGCGCATCGAAGCCGACCTCGCCGAACCCGGCGACTGGGAACAGGCCTTCGCCGGCGCGTCCTGCGTGGTGCAGCTGCACGCGCAGATCACCGGCAAGTACACCGAGCTGTTCACCCGCAACAACATCGACGCCTCGCGCCGGGTACTCGATGCCTGCCGCCGCCACGGCGTCCCCTACCTGGTGCACATCAGCTCGTCGGTGGTGAATTCGGTCGCCAGCGACGACTACACCAACACCAAGAAGGCGCAGGAGGCCCTGGTCGTGGAGAGCGGCCTGCGCCATTGCGTGCTGCGCCCGACGCTGATGTTCGGCTGGTTCGACCCCAAGCACCTGGGCTGGCTGTCGCGCTTCATGGCCCGCACGCCGGTGTTTCCCATTCCCGGCGACGGCCGGTTCATGCGCCAGCCGCTGTACGAGCGCGACTTCTGCCGCTGCATCGTGCGCTGCATCGAGCGCGAGCCCGACGGCGTGGTCTACGACGTGGTCGGCGACACGCGCATCGACTACGTCGACATCATCCGCACGATCAAGCGGGTCAAGGGACTGCGCACGTGGATCGTGCACATCCCGATCGGTTTCTTCGCGTTCCTGCTGCGGACCTACGCCTTGTTCAGCGCGAAGCCGCCGTTCACCGCCGACCAGCTCAAGGCGCTATCGGCGGGCGACGACTTCAAGGGCGTGGACACCTGGGAAGTCTTCGGCGTCCGCCAGACGCCGTTCGAGCAGGCCGTGCGGGAAAGCTACACTGACGCCAGATATTCCAACGTAGTGCTCAAGCGCTGAGGCGCCCGGACTTGTCCGGACAGGAACGAACATGCAGACCAATGAATCGACCCTTCTGAAGAATTTGTACGAATCGCGCTTCGATGCCAGCGCGCAGGCCGAAAAGGATCGGATCTGGCAGGTCCTGTGCCGCGATTTCTTCTCGCGCTACGTGAAGGCCACCGATACCGTGGTCGACATCGGCGCCGGCTACTGCGAATTCATCAACCACATCGACTGCGCCGAAAAGATCGCCGTCGACCTCAACCCGGATGTCGCCAAGCGCGCGGCGCCCGGCGTGCGGGTGATCAACGAATCGTGCACGCAGATCGCGTCGCTGCCGGACGCCAGCACCGACTGCGTGTTCATGAGCAATTTCCTCGAACACCTGCCGAGCAAGGACCTGGTCCTGAGCACGCTGCAGGAATGCCACCGCATCCTGCGCAGCGGCGGCCGGGTCATCGTGCTGCAGCCGAACATCCGCTTCCTCCCGGGCGAGTACTGGGACTTCTTCGACCACCACACGCCGCTCACCGACCGCAGCCTCGCCGAGGCCGTCAACCTGGCCGGCTTCGCGGTGACCACCTGCATTCCGCGCTTCCTTCCCTACACCACCAAGAGCCGCCTGCCGAAGTCGCCGGCGCTGGTGTCGCTGTACCTCAAGGTTCCGTTCGCGTGGAATTTCCTCGGCAAGCAGGCGCTGGTCGTGGGTACGAAGGCATGAAGTACGTCGTTCTCGGCGCCGGCCCGATGGGGCTGATGTCCGCGATGGAACTGCTGCGCAACGGACACAGCGTCGACATCTACGAACGCGACGACCGCATCGGCGGCATGTCGGCCAGCTTCGACTTCGACGGCCTGGCGATCGAGCGCTATTACCATTTCATCTGCAAGACCGACTACCCGCTGTTCGAACTGCTCGAACAGCTCGGCCTGACGGACAAGCTGAAGTGGACCGCCACCAAGATGGGCTACTACTACGACGGCCGGCTCTACAAGTGGGGCACGCCGCTGGCGCTGCTCAGCTTTCCCAAGCTCGGCATCGTCAGCAAGATCCGTTACGCCCTGCACGTGCTCGCGACCAAGCGCGTCAGCGACTGGAGCCGCCTCGACCGCGTCAATGCGACGGCCTGGCTGCGTCGCTGGCTGGGCGAACGCTGCTACGACGTGCTCTGGCGCCGCGCGTTCGCGCTCAAGTTCTTCGAATACACCGACAACCTGTCGGCGGCGTGGATCGGCACCCGGATCAAGCGCATCGCGCTGTCGCGCAAGAGCCTGATGGAAGAGGCGCTCGGCTACCTGCAGGGCGGCTCGGAAACCCTGCTGGCCGAAATGGAGAAGTTCATCCTGCAGCACGGCGGCCGCATCCACCTGCGCAAGGGCATCGACGAGGTGCTTTCCGAGAACGGCAAGGTCACCGGCGTGATCGCCGGCGGCGAACGGTTCGACGCCGACGCGGTGCTGTCTACGGCGCCGATCCAGTACGTGCCGCGGTTCGCGCCGCAGCTGCCTGCCGACTTCCGCGCCAGGATCGATGCGATCAAGAACATTCCGGTCGCCTGCGTGATCCTCAAGCTCGACCGGCAGCTCACGGAGAACTTCTGGCTCAACATCAGCGACGACGGCATCGCGATCCCGGGCCTCATCGAGTATTCCAACCTCAACCCGGAATCGCGCGAAACCATCGTGTATGCGCCGTTCTACATGCCCAAGACGCATCCGAAGTGGGCGCAGTCCAACGAGGAGCTGATCGCGGAAGTGATCGGCTACCTGCCGCGCATCAACCCGGCGTTCAAGCCGGAGTGGGTGCTGGCGCAGCATTGCCACCGCTACGATTTCGCCCAGACCATCTGCCCGCCCGGCTTCTACGACTTGCTGCCGCCCATGCGCACGCCGCTGCACGGGTTGTACATGGCCGACACGTCGTACTACTACCCCGAAGACCGGTCGATCTCCGAAAGCCTGGCCGTTGGCCGCACCCTCGCCAGGACGGCGATGCAGCCGGCCGCATGAGCAGGCGATTCCTGCTGTTCCTGCTGGTGAGCGGCTTCGCGGCCGCCGCCAACGTCGGCGCGCGCATCCTGTTCGGGCAGTGGATGCCCTATCTGCCATCGATCGTGCTGGCGTTCTTCGTCGGCCTGGGCACCGCGTTCACGCTCAACCGCCTGGTCGTCTTCCGCGACCGTCGCGGACAGGTGCATGCGCAGGCGGCGTGGTTCGTGCTGGTGAACCTGTTCGCGTTGCTGCAGACGGCGGCGATCAGCCTGGTGCTGGCGCGCTGGGTGCTGCCGCCGCTGGGCGTCCCTGCCGCCGAGACGTGGGCGCACGTGGTGGGCGTGGCCGCCCCGGCCCTGACCAGCTACATCGCGCACAACCGCCTCACCTTCCGCCGCAGCAGCGAATCGCGCTGATCCCGCGCGCCTGCGGGCCGGTGGCCTTATCCCTGCGGCTTGGGGGTGACGGCCGGGTCCCGCCACAGCGTCCAGACGCCCGGCTGCTGCGCGATCGGCTCCATCTGGATATCGACGGCACGTCCGGAGAATGGTGACAGCGGGACCTCGATCCGCTGCCACTCGCCTGCCTGTTCGCGAGCCCCGTCGACCTTCACTTCGGCGACGCGCTGCTCGCCGTTGGCCACGACCGACACGCGAAACACGATCGGCGGCAGCGGCGCCCCGGCGTTCCAGGCCGGGTGCACGCGCGCGAGCACGCTGAAGTTCGCGACATCGCTCGTCGGCACGTTGCGGAACGTCAGCCCCTGGCCGGAGTTGATCCAGGTCTCCGCATGTTCGACGCCATTTTCGTTGACGCGCATGTTGGTATGCAGCAGCGCCTGGCCATCGCGTCGCGCCTGCAGGTCTGGCCAGCGCGAGAGGTCGATGTTCCAGCCATGGCGTGCGAAGCCGCCATCGCCGATGGCGCTACGCACCAGCAACGGACTGCACAGCCCCCCCAGCACCACGACCGCGAGCGCTGCGCCGGCCACACGGGCCGGGGTCATGCGGACCCCGCGGATGCCGGCCGCGGCGAAGGGCCGCGCGGGGGCGGCCGGCGCGGCCTGAGGCTGTCGCGCCAGTAGCCGGACCACGACCACGAACGCGCACGCGAGCAGCGCCACGCACAGCCACAGGTAGTACTCGTAGAAGTCCGACTGGTAGCGCACTTCCGGATACCGCGACCAGTAGAGGAGCAGGTACTCGGCCATCATCAGCGTGGCCACGATCGTCAGCGTCCGCCTCGACAGTTCCGCCAATCCATTGAAGAAGGCAAGCAGCAGCGGGATGACTGCGAACAGCATGGTCGGGGTAATGAAGTGGTCGTCCCGCCGATACAGCCCCAAGCCCGGCAACAGCGGCAGCAGGAAGAACGCGGCGACGGCCAGGGCCAGCTTCCAGTCGCGCGTCAGCCCCCTGCGCAGGCCGAGCATCGCGACCACGCCTGCCGTCAGGCACAACGCGAACAGCGGCCGGTTGAACTGGGTGTAGAACAGCGCGCTCGCCAACCTGCGCAGGTCCGTGCCGGGTCCGGCCATGGAGAACGCCAGCAACCAGTTCAGCATCTCCGCGGGGACCAGCGCCTTCAACAGGTTCATGAAGGGCAGCAGCGCCAGGTTGCCGGGACTCGTCGACGCGTAGAACTGGCGCGCGATCTCGGCGGCGTCGTGCGTCAAGCCATAGTTGACCGGTACCGCGTAGAGGTAATAGGTGCGCAGCGGGGTCGCGCTGCCGTAATGGTGCTCGGCGAGGAACCACAGCGCGGGGAATGCGAACGCGATCGCCGCAAGCAATCCGCCCTCCAGCCAGCGCGCGCGCCGCTGCGTGAACAACGCGACGTAGATGACCAGCAGGCCCGCCAGCGACAGGTGCGACCACAGGAACGAACCGTGCGTCAGGAACGCCACGCCGCTGGCGACGACCGCCCAGCGCCAGCGCCCGCCGAGCGCGAGCAGGGCCGCTATCGAGGTGAAGTAGGCGGCCAGCAGCTTGGGCCACGCGCCGATTGCGTTGAACACCAGGAACGGCGCGCACAGCACCAGGAGCAGTGCCGGAAGACGCAGGTTGGGCGGAAGGACGCGGCGCGCGATCGCGGCGACCGCGAGCGCGAAGGTCGCGTTCAACCAGGTCCACAGTGCGATGTAGAGGTAGGCCTGGTGCGGCGGGAAGTCGTTGAAGGCCTTGCCCGGCAACTCCCCCACCGACCCCAGCGCCGCCAGCGAAACCAGTCCGCCGAGGAATGGGCGGTCGAACAGCGAGAAGTCGCGCAGCCCGGCCAGGGACTGGCCGTGCAGCAGGTATTGGGCCTGCAGCAAGCCCTGCGGCGAATCGCCCGGGGTGACGGCGGTCAGGTTGTAGATCGACCAGAACAGGTTGTCGCCGCGACCGGCACCGACGTGATAGCTGACCAGCACCGCATAGCAGATGGCGCCGTAACCGAGCGCCAGCCCAAGGGCCTTCCAGTTGTCGGCGAGATAGCGGCGCGTGCCGCGCAGGTCGATGCAGACGACGGCGAGCATCAGCCATAGCAGCCACGGCAGGGCCGCGGGGGCCAGTGCCAACGCAACCGCTGCCAGTAGCGCATGCGCCACGATGCCGAACATCGGCGCCGCCACGCCACGCAGCTCCCGGAGCTCTTCGTCCGGGTGACGCCAGGCGAGCCGGGCCAGCTTGTCGCCGAACGCCGCCGCGACTAGCAGGTAGCCACCGCCGAACAGGCTGGAAACCACCGTCATCGAGATCGCATTCATCTGCATGCCGTGCCTGGTAATGGGTTGGGTAATCAGGTTGACGGGCCGCAGCCCGTTGGACCCGGGCTTACCGTGCGGGCGCGCCTGTCCGCCGCGGCCCCGTCATCCGCGGACGGTCATGCGCGGAAACTGGCAACGGTTGCGAGGATGCTGGCGGCCCGATTGCGATAGGTATGGTCGCGCAGCGTGCGCTCCTGCGCCGCGGCGGCCACGCCAATGCATACATGCACGTCATCCATCAGCGCGCGCAGCTTCCGCTCGAACTCCGCCACCGAGTTGTACAGGACGATTTCCTTGTCCGGCACGTAGTAGTCCTCGATTTCCAGGCTTTCGACGAAGTACATCTGGGTCGTCCCCGCCATCGCCGCCTCGAACGTGCGCGGCCCTGGCGTGGAGGGATCGAGCTTGTAGCGGTCGTTGGCGTAGTGGTAGTCGCGCCCCATGTTGAGGGTGACCAGAGCACGCGAGTACTGCCGCGACAGGTCGTCGTTCGACAGGCGCCGGTTGCGGGCGAACGGCAGCTCGCCCTCTGGCCACTGGTCGCCGAGGATGCGGGTGTCGAACTTCTGCAGCACCGGCTTGAGGTCCTTGACCAGCCGGATCCGGTTGGCGAAGGCGACTCCGCAGAAGAAGACGCCGATGTCCTTGGACGGGTTGAGCGGACGCCAGTGCGCCTCGCGGCTGGCTGCCAGCGGCAGGTGGTAGGCGTGCGGATGGTTGTAGTGCTGCGCGGCCCAACGGTCGTTGCTGAAGACGAGGTCGGCGATCCCGCGGATGCGGTAGCTGAAGTCGAATTCGTACGGATCGTCGTGCAGCCAGAACGCGAGGACCGCGCCCGATTTGTCGCAGTACTGGCGCAATTCGAGGTAATCAGCGTCGTCCGGCATGCACGAGCCGAAGCACACGACCAGGTCGGGGCGCTGCCGTTGCACCGTCGCCAGCGCGACCTCGAGCGGAACGTGCGTGACAGCGGCGTCGCCGAGCTCCTGGCGGAATCCCTCGGCGACATAGCTGCGCAGGATGGTGTTGCGGTTCTCGTTGTCGGGCGAGGCGCCCGTGACCAGCACGCGCATCTGGCTCATGCCCTGCCCCCCGCGCGCCTGGCGCCGGGCAGTTCCTGGAGGATGCGCCGCGCCGTCGCCAGCACGCCATGCTGGCGCACGTAGGCCATGGTCTTGCCCAGCAGCGAGGTGCTCACCACGGTCAGCGCACCGGTGCCGCCAGTCGCCAGCATCGGTCCGCTGTTGCCGCGCGACCAGGTGCGGTGGTTCACGATCACGCCGAAATCCGCGAGCGACTCGCCCGGCACGGGCTGCGGTCGTACCGCGGCTCTCCGCGGCAGCGGCTTGGCCGCGAGCAACTCCTCGTAGACGCCGGACAACCACTGCATGTGCGCGCCCGCTTCGACGTACAGGTCGGGCGTGATCCGCGCCCGCGCTTCCTCGATCTGCGCACGGTCGTAGGCGAGCGTCCGCAGCAGCTCGACCAGCGCGCCGGCCTCGGCGTTAGGCACCTTGAAACCGTTAACTCCATGGCTGACGCGTTCGCCCAGTGCGCCGATGTCCGATACCACCGGAACCAGTCCTGCCTGCCAGGCTTCCGACAGCGTGATGCAGTAGGTTTCCGGCCACAGCGAGAAGTGCAGCGACAGCGAGAACCCGTCGAGCTTCTCGGCGAGCGTGCCGGCGGCGTAGGCGCCGTGGATCTTCACGTTGGGCAGCGCGAGCGCTTCGAGGATCGATCCGTACGGCGGCTCCAGGGCGCCGAAGATCGTGAACTCCACCGGCTCGTGGCGCATCTGGTTGAAGGCATGGATCAGCTCGTCCGCGCCCTTGTTGCGGGTGAAGTTGCCGAGGATCGCGACCTTCAGCTTGCCACCGGCGTCCACTTGCCGCGTAGGCAGCTCGCGCCTGGTCCCACCGGGCATCGGCACGCCGAACACGCGCATGCGCGCGCTGCCGGTCAGGTGCGGGTAGATCGCGCCGAACAGCGCAGCCACGCCCGCGGTGTTCGCGTGCAGCACGTCGATCTGCTCGAGCGCACGGCCGATGAACGCGCGGCGCCGCGCCTGGCTGCCCGCGGCGATGCCGTCGGCCGCGTTGAGGCAGATGTCGCACGTCGACTTGGGCAGCGCGGCGATATTGCAGTAGCGCCCCTTGTAGCCGATCAGGTTGAAGTGGGTGCAGATGCCGTAGTAGTCGTGGAGGCTCAGCACGCTGGGGATGCCCAGCGCGCGCGGCAGGTACGCCAGGGACGGCGTGTGCCCGATCAGATGCTGGAAGTGCACGGCATCGATCCCGTGCCGCTGCAGGATCGACGACAACGCCCGCTCGCGATCGGCGCACACCAGGTCGGCGTCGGTGACGTTGTTGCTGAACTCGTGGTCTTCCAGGTAGCGCAGGTTCTCGTCGTACAGCACGCAACGGCTGCCCAGGTGCGAGGTCGAGCGGTCCGGGACGTAAAACAGGAATTCGTAGCGATCCTTCAGCGACTGGCGGATCAGGTCCTGGTACACCTCGACGCCGCCATAGGGCTCGATGCCGGCGATGTTGTGGGTGACGAACAGCACCTTGGGGCGCCGGCGCGTGTCCGCGGCCTCGGCCCCACGTGCAGCGCGCGCGGGCAACGCCGCCGTTTCCGCCAGCAACGCCTCGATCCGGTGGATGTACAGGTGTTCGCTCTGCGCGCGCCGTTGCGCCGCCTGCGCCACCGCGATGCGCGCCGCTGGATTGGCCAGGAAGAAGCGCAGCTTCTCGATGCACTCCTGCGCCGAACGGAAGCCGATGAACTCCACGTCCTCGGTGAGGTAGCGCGTGACCTCGATCTCCGGAATCGACATGTCGATGAACTGCACGCCACCGGCAAGGGCAACTTCGAACAGGCGCGGACCCGGCGTGCGCGCAACCGGATCGTTGCCGGAGGACGAGAACGCGCGGTGCAGCGTCAGTACCGCGCGGCTGCGGTTGGCGAAGCGGGCGAATTCGGAATTCGGCGTGCGCCACTGGTACGCGCTGGGCGCGAGGTCCAGGTCCGGCTCGGGGATGTGCGGGTTATGCGGCAGCGCGAGCTTGAGGTTGATCCCGCTCAGGGCGCCCTGCAGTTCCTTGAGGAACGCGACGCGGTTCGGCCATGCGGTACCGGCGAAGAACAGGTCGTACAGGTAATGCGAATCGCCGCCCTCGGGCGAAGGCACCTCGCGATAGTGCAGTTGCGGGTCGGCGGCGAAGGGCAGGTGGCGGCCTTTGGCGCCGTACGCGGCGACGCTGCCGCTGTCATTGGTGAAGACCAGGTCGAACAGGTCGAGGTTGCCAACGTTGGTGCGCTGCTCGTAGGGATCCTCGGTCACCCACGCCACGCTTGTTCCGCACAACGCGGCGAGGCGCGCAACGATGTTCCGGTCCAGTTCCTCGCCGTCGAAGGCGAGCAGCAGGTTGCACTGGCCCTTGCGTGCCTCCTCGATCGCCGAGAGGTAGTCCGCCTTGACCACGTGGGCCACCTGCGGGTGCTGCCGCAGGGCGCGCTCGATCGCGAGGCAGATGTAGTGGTTCGGGTTGCTCCGCTTGGTGTCGAGGAGCAGGACGCGCCAGTGGCTCATCTAGAAGTCTTCCCGGGATTCATCCAGTCGGCCTAGCGCTTCGAAGCGAACAGCGACGCCAGCGCCCGCAGCGGCGCGGTGATGCGCCAGCTGGTGGACGCGAGGATTTCGGACAGGCGCGCCTCGCTGGTCGCGAGGTCGGCCTGGAGCCGCGCCACGTCGCCCTCCAGCCGGGTCGCGTCGGCCTGCTGGCGCATGAGGCTCGCACTCGAGTGGGCCAGCTGCTGGTCCATTTCCGCCAGGCGATCGCGGAACGCCGCTTCCAGCGCGGCGATGCGTTCGTCCCGCGCCTGCACCTCGTCCTGCAGCCGCGCCGCCTGCTGCTGATGGTGGCTGCCCGCCTCGGCTACCTGCGCCACGTGCGCACGCAGGTTCTCCAGGTCCGCCCGCGCGGCCGCGACGGCAGCATCGCGCGCTTGCAGCAGCGACTGCAGTTCGGCCATTTCGGCCTCCCGGGCCGCCAACGCCGCGTCGCGCTCGGCCACGATGCCGCGCAGGTGGCCGTTGTCGCCGTCGAGGTGGAACTGACGGCGCTCGAGCGCGGCGAGCTGGTCACGGGTCGCGATCAGCGCCCCCAGGCGTTCGAACAGGGTGTTGACCTCCGCCGCACCATCGCCTGCCGCCTGTTGCACGAAGGAAAGCAACGCCGGCGGCGGCTCGCTGCCGACCAGCAGCACGCCCAGGCCATGCGTGTGCGAGAACTCGAACGACGGGTACTTGCCACGCAGTTCGGCCCATAGCTTCCACACGCCGAAATCGCGCTCGCGCACGTTGCTGTCGTGGAACAGGACGACGCCCTGCGCCGACATCTTCGGCAGCCAGGTCTCGAAATCGTGGCGCACCGCTTCGTAGGTGTGCAGGCCGTCGATGTGCAGCAGGTCGATGGTGCCGTCGTCGAAGTAGCCCGCTGCTTCGTCGAACGTCATCCGCATCAGCTTGGAGAAACCTTCGTAGTGCTCGCGGTGGTGGCCCGCCACCGCGTTGAACACGTCCTCGCCGTAGCGTCCGGCGTGCTCGTCGCCCTGCCAGGTGTCCACGGCGTAGCAGCGCGTATCCAGGCCGTTCTCCTGGACCGCCTGGCAGAAGGCGAAGTACGAGGCGCCCAGATGGGTACCCAGCTCGACCAGCAGCCGGGGGCGCGCGACCTCCACCAGCCAGCCCGCCATCGGGATGTGTCCGGTCCACGCGCTGACGGGCAGCTCGCGCGGATCCAGGAACATGCTGCGATTGAGGTCGAAGGTCGTCACGCCGATCGCGCCTGGAATTCGAGGGCCCGCTTCATGATGCCTTGGGCGATGCGGTGGCCCAAGCCCAGCGACTGCTTGCGGAACACGCCGACGGTGTCGCCCCACTGGGCGCTGTCGGGATCGGGGTGCGGGCCCCAGTCGGTGCTGATTTCCACCAGCTCGCACCGCCCGAACCTGGCCAGGGCGCGATATCCGTCCGGGTAGAAGCGCCAGCAATCCTGCGGATAGCGGTGCTCCGGTCCACGCGAAGGCGCGATCAGGAACATCATGCCGCCCGGCTTGAGGACGCGCAGCATCTCCAGGAACGAGAGCCAGAAATATTCGACGTGCTCGAAGGCCTGGCCCGAGACGACCAGGTCGACCGAGCCGGAAGCGAGCGGGTAGCGATAGGGGCTGTCCAGGACGACGTCCACGCCCGGGCCGGCTTCGAGGTCGATCCCGGTATAGCGCCACTCGGGTGAGGTGAAGAGCGTGCGGTACGAACCGTTGACGTCGTAGGAGCCGATATCGACGACCGCGAGCGGCCGTGCCGGGTCCAGGTGCCTGCGCACCAGGTCGGCCATGTGTTCGTAGGAACTGGCGTGCACAGGGGTCCTTCTACTGTTGCTGCGTCGCCGGCGTCGTCGATGCGGGCTGCATCACGTCCAGCGTGATCGATTCAAAGGGAATGCCGACGAGTCCGTAGCGATGGCGCGTGGAGCGCACGGCGAGCACGACGGCGTCGTGGATCCAGTGGTGCTGCACGTGGTCGAGGAGATCGCCATCCGCGAGCGCGACGGTGATCGAATACTCGCCGTTGGGCAGCAGCGGCAGGCGGAAAGCGAACTGCGCGCGCATCGCCTCGCCGGCCTTTACCGGCCGGGGCGACTGGTGTTCCTGGTAGGTGTTGTGGCCGAACAGCGCCTGCCCGAGCCGGTCCTTGACCAGGAAGCCGATGATCGGGCGCGCGAGGTCGCCGCGCGCCACGGCGTCCACCACGAGCACGACCCGCTCACCGCCTTCGAAGCCCGCGCCGTTGCGGCCATCCGCACGCGCGAGCGATACGGAGGAAATTTCCGCCTGTCCGGTCGTCCATCCATCCGAGTGGATGATGTTGTCGAAGAAGTCGATCTCGGTCTCGCCTTCCTGCATGTAGGACGCGGCGGCGGAGTCGCCGCTGCCTTCCCGGATCGACAGGAGCTGCGCTTCGCCGGCCGCCTGCTGGGCGCAATACTGCGTGTAGGCCTCGGCGACTTCCTTCGCGGGGCCGCACATGCGCATCCTGCCCTGGTCCAGCCACACCGCCTGCGAGCAGAGCGCGGCGATCGACCCCACGTCGTGGCTGACGAACAGGATCGTCCCGGTTTCCTTGAAGCGGCGCAGGTAGCGCATGCACTTCTGCGTGAACACCGCATCGCCGACCGCCAGCGCTTCGTCGATGATCAGCACGTCGGCATCCACGTGGGCGATCACCGCAAAGGCCAGGCGCACCGCCATGCCGCTGGAATAGGTCTTGATCGGCTGCTCGATGAAGTCGCCGATGTCCGCGAAGGCCGCGATGCTGTCGAAACGCGCCTGGACCTGTTCGTGGGTCAGGCCCAGCACCATCGCGTTGAGGAAGATGTTCTCGCGACCGGTGAACTCGGGATTGAAACCCGACCCCAGCTCCAGCAGCGCGGCCACGCGCCCCTTGACGCGCGCCTCGCCCGTGGTCGGCGTGAGCGTGCCGCAGACGATCTGCAACAGCGTCGACTTGCCCGAGCCGTTGCGTCCGATGATGCCGACGGTCTCGCCCTTGGGCACGTCGAAGTCGATGCCCTGCAGCGCCCAGAACTCACGGAAGTAACGCCGCCCGGACAGCCCCGCCAGGCGCTGCAGGCGCGGCATCAGCGACTGCTTCAGCCGGTCCTGCGGCTTGTCGTAGATCTGGTAGCACTTGGCGACGCCGTCGACGCTGATCGCGATCTCGCGCGCGGCCTGTGCTTCGGCCGCGTCCTCCTGGGCATCGGACATGCTGGCCGCTCCGCTCACAGCACGTCCGCGAAACCGCGCCTCATCTTCTGGAACATCCAGAAACCGGCGGCCGCGACGACCACGGCAATGAGCGAATACTTCGCCACCCCGTGCCAATCGGGCGTGCCGCCGAGCAGCAGCACGTTGCGCGATTGCTCGATGATGAACGTGAGCGGATTCGAGTTGATCCAGGGGCGGTACTGCTCCGGCATCGAACTGATCGGGTAGAAGACCGGCGACAGGAACATCAGCACCGTGGTCAGCACCGCGGTGATCTGGCCGATATCGCGCACGAACACGCCGACGGCCGCAAGCATCCAGGCGATGCCCATGGTCATGACCACGAGCGGCAGCATGATGACCGGGAAGTACAGCGCGGACAGCGACAGGTGGTGGCTGAGCACTACTTGGGCCAGCAGCAGGACCACCAGGCTTACGGCGGCATGGAACAGCGCGGACCCCATCGCGACCCAGGGCAGGATCTCGAGCGGGAATACCACGCGCTTGACGTAGTTGACGTTGGAAAGGATCAGCGTGGGCGCGCGGTTGATGCATTCGGCGAACACGCTGTGCACGATGATCCCCGAGAAAAGGAACGCCGCGAACTCCGCCTTGCCCGCGCCCTCACCGCCCCAGCGCGCGCGGAACACCACCGAGAAGAAGAACGTGTAAACCGCCAGCATCAGCAGCGGGTTGAAGAACGACCACGCCAGTCCGATCAGCGACCCGCGGTAGCGGCTGATGACCTCACGGCGCGTGAGCTGCGCGATGAGATGCCGGTTCTGCCACAGGCTTCCGACCATTGCGGTAGGCGATGCTGAAGTGCCGATTGCAAGACTCACAATGCCTACCCTGCAAGCGCCCGGTCCAGGTCGGCGCGCAGGTCGGACACCTGCTCGACGCCCACGCTGAGGCGCACCAGGTTGTCGGTGACGCCCAGTTGCGCGCGACGTTCGGCGGGAATCGAGGCATGGGTCATGATCGCGGGATGGTTGACCAGGCTCTCCACGCCGCCGAGCGACTCGGCGATGGTGAAGTAGTGGCAGCGTTCCATCATGCGCCGGGCGCCTTCGAGGCCGCCCTTGACGAAGATGCTGATCATGCCGCCCGGGCCGTCCATCTGCCGCTTCGCCAACTCGCGCTGGGGATGCGACGCCAATCCGGGATAGATGACCTTCTCGATCGCCGGATGCGACTGCAACCACTCCGCCAGCGCTTGCGCGTTCTCGCAGTGCGCCTTCATGCGCAGGTGCAAGGTCTTCAGGCCGCGCAGCGCGAGGAAGCTGTCGAACGGGCCCTGCACCCCGCCGACGGCGTTCTGCAGGAACGTCATCTTCTCGGCGATCTCCGCGTCGTCGCCGACGACCACCATGCCACCGACCATGTCGGAGTGGCCGTTGAGGTACTTGGTGGCCGAGTGCATGACCAGGTGCGCGCCCAACTCGAGCGGGCGCTGCAGGATCGGCGAACTGAACGTGTTGTCGACCGCCACGATCAGGCCGCGCTTGCGGGCGATTGCCGCGATCTGCGCGATGTCCACCAGCTTGAGCAGCGGATTGGTCGGTGTTTCGATCCAGACCAGGCGGGTGTTCGGCCGGATGGCCGCTTCGAACGCGGCCGCGTCGCTGAGGTCGACCCAGCTGAAATCCAGGCCGGCGGAGCGGCGCCGAACCCGCTCGAACAGGCGGTAGGTGCCGCCGTACACATCGTCCATGGCGATGACGTGGCTGCCGCTGTCCAGCATCTCCAGCACCGTGGAGGTAGCGGCCAGACCCGACGCGAACGCATAGCCCTGCGTACCGCCCTCAAGCGTGGCGACGCAACGTTCGTAGGCGAAGCGGGTGGGGTTGTGGCTGCGTGAGTACTCGAAGCCCTGGTGCTCGCCGGGACTGCGCTGGGCGTACGTCGACGTCGCGTAGATCGGCGGCATCACTGCGCCGGTGCTTGGATCGGGCGACTGTCCGCCGTGGATCGCCAGGGTGCCTAGGCCGGGCTTCCGGCCTGCGTCCGATTGTGTGTCACTCATGAATCGCAGCCTTCCTGTTGCGGCTAGCATGAACGGTCATCGATTCTACCATTCACCATGAACGCATCCCGACGCCGCCTGCCGCTCGATTTCAGCCAAAGTGCAGCCTATCCGCTGTACGCGATCGATCCCTCGGCGGATCAGGCCTGGGTCCTCCACTTCGACCGCGACGACTATTTCCGGGCGAGTTTTCTGGACCAGCGGGCCCTGCAGCACCGCGAGGTTTCCGGCTGGAAGGTCAGCGGCGCCGAACTGGACGAAGCCGTTTCCGCGGCCCACCTGCCCGAGCCTGCTCGCCTGCAGTGGCTGTTCCATATCGGCCACTGCGGCTCGACCCTCGTCAGCCGGCTGCTCGACCTTGTCCCGGGCGCGCTGGGATTGCGCGAGCCCCTTCCCCTCCTCACCCTGGCGCACGAGCGCGACCCCTCCCGCATCCAGCGGTGGCTGCCCAGGGTCTGCCAGCTGCTCGCACGGGGTTTCGCCGATACCCGCGCAGTCGTGGTGAAGCCCACCAGCGTGGTGACCGCCCTGGCCGACCGCCTCCTGCCGGAGAGCGGGCACGCGTGCATGTTGTGGGTCGACCTGGAGACGTGGCTCGCCACCATGCTTCGCGCCGAAGGCCTGGTGGACGCAAGCCTGGCGACGGAGCAGGTTCGCGGCAGTGCCCGGCCTTCGCACGCGCCGGCCGAGACGGCGGCGGAACGCCTGGCCCGGCTCTGGCTGGGCGAGCAAATGCGGTGGCGGGAACTGGCCCTGGGTTTGGACAGCGGACCGCGCCTCATCGACCTGGACTTTGCCGACGTGCTGGCGGACCCCGCCGCGGCCACCGCGCGACTCGCCGGCCATTTCGGCCTGCCCGTACCCGCCGACCTGGAAGGCCGCATCGGCGAGTCGGGGGTGCTGCGACGCTATGCAAAGGGCATCGCGCAACCATTCGATGCCTCCACGCGCCAGGCCGAACTAAGGCAGGCCCTGGAACGCCACTCCAGTGCGATTGCCGCGGGACTTCGCTGGGCCCACGACGAAATGCGATTCCATGATCTCCCGACCCTGGAGTCCCGCCTGCGTCCTTTCCGATAGGCTCGAACGTCAGTACAGGAACGTGGTCATCGCGTAGCGCGTTCCCTGCTCGACCGGCAGCACTTCGTGCAGCAGCGAACAGGAGAACACCAGCGCGCATCCGGTTTCCGGCGCGTACACGTTCGACCCGAACTCGGGATAGCGGAAGGCTCCGCCGGTGTACTCGCCGCTGTTCAAGTTGATCGAAAGCGCGAAACGCCGGTGCGCCACATCGGGCGTGTCGTTATCGCGGTGCGCATTGAAGTAACCGCCCCCGGCGGAATACGCCAGCAGTTTCAACGCATCGCGGCGCGCAACCGCAAAGTTGAACGCGCGTGCGATCTCCGGCAGCGCCCGGCGCATGAGCCGCTCGTGCATGCGGGCCTCCAGCGCCGGATCGCGCGGGAGGCTCTCGCGTCGCTGCTTGATGGACGGATCCAGTTGCAGCGTCTGCGTGTCGTTCTCCCTGACCAGCACGCGCGACGGCTCGCCTCCCTGGCAGTCGACCTCCAGGTGCCTGACCACCTCAGCGCACAGGTCCGGCTCGAACACACGGGGGATCAGCAGCACCGGGGCAATGCCCTGCAATGTTGCGGCGGGCGGAGCTGGGACAGCGGCAGGCATCGGATCGCCGACGGGACGCGCGTCCTGGACGCGCAGGTTGGCGTCCGTCCGCCAGACCAGGTCGCTGCCAAGCAGTTCGAGCCAGCGAGGGTCGGCGCGGAACGCGCGCCAGCCATGCGGAACCGGGGCATGCACGCTCGCATCGACGCACAGCGCCATCACTCCATCGGGCACCGCCGGCAACCGCGCGGCCACCGCGGCATCGGACGGCTTCGCCAGCCACAGCGGCGCGCCGGCAAAGCGACCGTGCAACGTGTGGCTGTGGCCGGACCCGGCATGAAGCCTCACGTCCGGAAGCCGATCTCCCGGCAAGAGTCCTCCGGCCGGCGCAACAGGCGTCACTGCACGCGCCGGCGCAGGTAGTTGAGCAGGTCGATGCGGGTGATGAGGCCGACGAACTTGTCCCCGTCCACCACGATCGCCACGTGGCCGCGGTCGAAGACCGGCAGGAGCGCTTCGATCGGCGAACGCACGTCCAGCTTGTCCAGCTTGCTGACCATGGCCGTCGCCACCGGGTCGCGGAAGCGCGATTCGTCGCCGTAGACGTGCAGCAGCACGTCGCTCTCGTCGACGATGCCGACGATGTTGTCGCCATCCATCACCGGAAGCTGGCTGACGTCGTACAGCTTCATGCGCTGCCAAGCGGTGACCAGCAGGTCGGTGGGGGCGACCACGATGGTGTCGCGCTTGGAGAACGGCCGGGTGATCAGGTCGCGCAGGTCGCCGGTCGACTCGCGATCGAGGAAGCCGTTGTCCAGCATCCAGTAGTCGTTGTACATCTTGGAGATGTACTTGTTGCCGGTATCACACACGAACACCAGCACCCGCTTGGGGCTGGTCTGCTCGCGGCAATACTTCAGCGCGGCCGCGAGCAGCGTGCCGGTGGACGACCCGCCCAGGATGCCTTCCTTTTCCAGCAGCTCACGCGCGGTGAGGAAGCTCTCCTTGTCGCTGATCGCGTAGGCCTTCTTCACGCGGGTGAAATCGGAAATCGGCGGCAGGAAATCCTCGCCGATGCCCTCCACCATCCAGCTCGCGGACTTGTCGCTGAGGGTGCCGCGGTTGATGTATTCCTCGAGGATAGAACCCACCGGATCGGCGAGGATCAGCTCGGTGTGCGGCGACTGCTCCGCGAAACAGCGCGACAGTCCGGTCATCGTGCCGGAACTGCCGCAACCGAACACGACTGCGTCGACCCCGCCTACCTCGCCCATCTGCGCGAGGATCTCCGGGCCCGTACCGAACTCGTGCGCGGCCGGGTTGTCGGGATTGCCGAACTGGTTGATGAAGTACGCACCCGGCGTTTCGCGGGCGATGCGCTCGGCCATGTCCTGGTAGTAGTCGGGATGGCCCTTGGCCACGTCCGATCGCGTCAGCACGACCTGGGCGCCCATCGCCTTGAGGTTGAAGATCTTCTCGCGGCTCATCTTGTCCGGCACGACGAGGATCAGCTTGTAGCCCTTCTGCTGCGCGACCAGGGCCAGGCCGATGCCGGTGTTGCCGGCGGTGCCCTCGACCAGGGTATCGCCGGGCTTGATCCTTCCGGCCTTCTCCGCTCCCTCGATCATCGACATGCCGATGCGGTCCTTGATCGACCCCCCGGGATTCTGCGATTCGAGCTTGAAGTAGAGCTCGCACGGACCCGTGTCCAGGCGACGGGCCTTTACGACCGGGGTGCGGCCGATCAGTTCGAGAACGGAAGCATGGACGGGCATGGGAATCCTGCGACCGCGATCCGCGCGGCGTCGTCGGATTCTAGCGGGCGCCCATGGCCTGGCGCAGTCTTGACTTGGTCCGCGATGCGCGGTGCCCAGCGCGGGCGGCGGCGATCCCGACGAGGAAGGCGCCGCCGCCCGCGTGGAGTAGCCGGTGCGGGTAGTGACGGCCGGCGCGCCGGCATCAACATCTCAGTCCAGCAGTACCGTCAGTGGTGCCCTGCGTCGTAGATGCGAACCAGACGGTCCTTCGCAGCAAGCTTTTCGCGCTTCATCTGGTGAAGGGTCGTGTCGTCGATCGGCAGTACGCCAAGCTCGGCATCCATCACCTTCTTGTCCAGATCGCGATGACGCTGATACAGCTGCCGGAATTCCGGGTTGTTGCGCATCAGCGCGTCGATTTCCTGCTGCGGTTGTTCTTCGAACATGGGTGCCTCCTTCAACGATTGCCAGTTGCCAGCGGCTGGACGCCGAGGACCCCGAACGCAACAACGCCCCGGCCGTGAGGCCGAGGCGTTGCGTCGGGTGAGGGTGGGAGCCGGTCGGGACGATGCTTCAGCGGACCTGCTTCACACAGGCCCGCCGCGACTTCTTTTGTGGCGGCGGGGTCCTGCGAAAGGGGCGTCTGCGTCATGGGGCCAGGCTCTCGACCAAGCGGCGATGGGGCCGCTCGGATAATCGAAGCTACTCCTCCCCGGGAGCGGCAGCAAGCAGCCACGGACGAAAGGTGCGCAGAATGCGAACTTCGTCCGCTCCTCACGACAAAGAATTGATTTTTAACGTTATTTTGTCGAAACCACGATCTCGATGCGGGGCTTGGACTTGCCGCTCGCGCCGACTGCTGCGCGGACCTGCTGGCGCGAGGCGCCGGCCTTGACCAAGGCGTCGCGCACGGCCTCCGCGCGCTGCTGTGCCAGCGCCGCCTTGGTATCGACGCCCTCGATCCGGGCGGCACTGCCACTGGTGGCCTGGAGGTACGCCGCGAGGGTACGCACGTTGCTGGCCCCCTTCTCGCTGAGGGTGGCCTTGCCGGCGGCGAACGCATCGGCGCCGAGGGTGAAGACCTCGCCCCGCTCGTCCCAGCGCGAGGCCGGCAGCTTGCCGCCCGCCACCAGTTCGGCCTCTTCCCTGGCGAGCTTGGCTTCGCGTTCGCGCGCCGCCTTGAGCTTGGCCGCCTGCACATCGCTGACGCCGGCAATGGCGGCTTCGACGTCCTGCATGGCCGCATCGCTCTGTGCGGCCTGCTGGCGCAGGCGCTCGGCCTCCTCGGCCTGGATCTGCGCCTGGACGCGCAGGCGCTCGGCTTCGGCACGGGCCGCCTCGGCATCGCGGCGGCTCGCCTCGATCAGGAGTTCGGAGCGCTCGCGATCGAGTTGGTCGATATCGCGGCGCGCCGCTTCATTGCGTGCGGCCAGTTCCGCGATTTCCACCCGGCGCAGGGTGAGGTATTCGGCGGCCCCGCGCTTGCGACCGCGCGTCTTGGCCAGCGCGTCCACCGCCTGCTGTGCGCGCAGGCGCTCGAACGCGGCGTGCGGCGCCAGCTGCGGATCCGCCGCGAGGGCTTGTAGGCGCATCGCGTAGTCGCCCGCCGCGGGCGCGGAATCATCCAGCGCACTGCGGCGCGGAGCGCCTTCCTCGACCTGCATGCGCCGGCGCAGCTCGACGATCTCGCCGCGGCGCTGGGCCAGTTCATTGCGCGCCTGGGCGGCACGGCTGCGCTCGTAGGCCAAGTCGCCGTCGGCGGCGGCAGCCACGGCCAAGGCCAGTGCATCCTTGTGCTTGCGTGCTGCCAGCGCGGCTTGCGCCTGTGTGAGCTCGCTGCGGGCGGTGGCGAGTTCCTGGGGCGCGTACTGGTCGCCATCCGCGCTGTCCGCGCGGCTAACCGCCTGCTGTGCGGCGGCGACCTCGGCCGTGGGCGGCGCAGCAGCCAGCGCCGGCAAAGCCGAAGCGAGAACCAGTGCCAGCGACAGTTTCAGGATATGTGCGAAGCTTGGGCTCATTGGGGGATGCCGTGGCGACCGGGAATGGGTGTAACTTCGGCGCGGCCATTGTCGGAAGCTCGCGGTACGCTTGCAATGCGTGCCGCAACTGAGAACTGAGGGGACGGATACATGGACATCGGCTACTTCCTGAAGCTGATGACGGAGAAGAACGCGTCGGACATGTTCCTGACCACGGGCGCTCCGGTCTACATCAAGGTCGAGGGCAAGCTGCACCCCCTCGGCAATACCGGCCTGCCCGCCGGGATGGTGAAGAAGATTGCCTACTCGCTGATGGATGAGGGCCAAGTACCCATCTTCGAGCGTGACCTCGAGCTGAACATGGCCCTGGCCCTGGCCGAAGCGGGTCGTTTCCGCGTCAACGTGTTCAAGCAGCGTGGCGAGGTCGGCATGGTGATCCGCGCGATCCGCAGCGTGATCCCGTCGATCGAGGAACTGCAACTGCCGCAGGTGCTCAAGGACATCATCATGGCCCCGCGCGGCCTGGTGCTGATCGTCGGCTCCACAGGCTCGGGCAAGTCGACCACGCTGGCCGCGATGATCGACCACCGCAACACCAGTACTTCGGGGCACATCCTCACGATCGAGGACCCGATCGAGTACCTGCACCGGCACAAGAAGTCGATCGTCAACCAGCGCGAAGTCGGCCTGGACACCCACGCCTTCCATAACGCGCTGAAGAACGCGATGCGCGAGGCCCCGGACGTCATCCTGATCGGCGAAATCCTCGACGCCACCACCATGGAAGCGGCGATCGCCTTCGCCGAGACCGGCCACCTGTGCCTGGCGACCCTGCACTCCAACAACGCCGACCAGACCCTGGAGCGCATCCTCAACTTCTTCCACGAATCGGCACACAAGAACGTGCTGATGAACCTCGCCCTGAACCTGCGCGCGGTGATTTCGCAGCGACTGGTCATCGGCAAGGACGGACGCCGCCTGCCGGCGACGGAAGTGCTGATCAACACGCCGATGATCCGCGACCTGATGCGCCGCGGCCAAGTGCACGAGATCAAGGCCGCGATGGAAGGCTCGCTTCAGGAAGGCATGGAAAGCTTCGACCAGTGCCTGTTCCGCCTGTACAAGCAGGGCAAGATCGAGCGCGAGGAAGCACTCAAGGCCGCCGACTCGCGCGATGGCCTCGACCTCAAGTTCCGCCTCTCCGAGGGCGGCACGGGCGAGCACGATCCGTACGCGGACGTGTTCGCGTCCGATTCGGCCGGCTGAAGGTCCCGGCGGGGCCGCCGCGTGCGCGGCCCGCAAGCGCAGGTCAAGCCGGCTTGTCCGGCTGCATTTCCGGTCGCGCGAGGTCGAACGCGGGCAATCGCAGGCAGGCCTGTTCGATGCGCGCGATCGTCGGGAACGGCGCCATGTCGACACCGAAACGCCTGGCGTTATAGACCTGCGGGATAAGGCAGCAGTCGGCGATGGTCGGGGTCTCGCCTTCGCAATACTGCCCGGTGGACAGGTGCTCGTTGAGCATGGCTTCGATCGCGCCGAAGCCCTCGCTCACCCAATGGCGTACCCACACGTCGCGTTCGGGTTGGGGCACGTTCCACTCGTGCTCGAAGTACTGCAGCACGCGCAGGTTGTTGAGCGGGTGGATGTCGCACGCGATCGCCATGGCCAGCGCACGGGCGCGCTGTCGTCCCCGCGCGGTGGCGGGCAGCAGCGGCCGCGCGGGCCAGGTTTCGTCCAGGTATTCAAGGATGGCCAGCGACTGCATCAGCTGCCGGTTGCCATGCTGCAGGACCGGCACCAGCCCTTGCGGATTGATCCGGCGATATTCCGCGGTGCGCTGTTCGCCGCCCTCGCGCAGCAGGTGGATCGGCACGATCTCATAGGGAAGGCCCTTGAGATTCAGGCCGATCCGAACGCGGTAGGCCGCGCTGGAACGCCAATACGAATACAGCCGCAACAGATCGCTCATGCGCGCGTCTTCCACTTGCCGCCCCTCTCACCAGCGCAAAGCCAGCGCCCCGTCCGCAACATAACCGTGTCCACGGCCCGCAGTGATCCTTCCGCCGGCCGGCCGGCGCCGCCGGTCAGGCGGGCTGGCGCTCGATGCGCTGCTCGATCGCGCCGAAGATGTCGCTGCCGTCGCGCGCCTTCATCTCGATGCGCACGGTGTCGCCGAACTTCATGAACGGCGTGATCGGCTTGCCGGTCTCAAGCGTTTCGACCGTGCGGCGCTCGGCGAAGCAGGATGCACCGAGGCTGGTGTCTTCGTTGGCAACGGTTCCTGAGCCGACGATGGTGCCGGCCGACAGCGGCCGCGTCTTCGCCGCGTGCGCCACAAGTTGGGCGAAATTGAACTGCATGTCGACGCCGGCTTCCGGCGCACCGAACCAGGCACCATTGATGTGCGTGACCAGCGGCAGGTGCACCTTGCTGTCCTGCCAGGCATCGCCAAGTTCATCGGGCGTGACGAATACCGGCGACAGCGCCGAACGGGGCTTGGATTGCAGGAAGCCGAACCCCTTGCCGAGCTCCGCCGGAATCAGGTTGCGCAGGCTGACGTCGTTGACCAGGCCGACCAGCTGGATGTGCGCGGCGGCGGCGTCAGGCGTCACCGCCATGGGCACGTCGTCGGTGACGACCGCCACCTCGGCTTCCAGGTCGATGCCGTAGTCCTCGCTGACCACTCGCACCGCGTCGCGCGGACCGTAGAAGCCGGCGCTCACGGCCTGGTACATCAGCGGGTCGACGTAGAAGCTTTCCGGCACCTCGGCACCGCGCGCGCGGCGCACCCGCTCCACGTGCGGAAGGTAGGCGCTGCCATCGACGAACTCGTATGCGCGCGGCAACGGCGCGGCAAGTGCGGCCATGTCGAGATCGAAGGCCGCCTCCGTCTTGCCTTCGTTCAACGCATCGGACAGGGCGTTGAGTCGCGGCGCCGTGTTCGACCAGTCCTCGAGCGCGCGCTGCAGGGTATCGGCAATGCCGGTCGCCTTGACCGCGCGCTTCAGGTCGCGCGAGACGACGACGAGGGTGCCGTCGCGGCCGCCCTCCTTGAGGGAACCGAGCTTCATGTGGACTCCGGGAAATTCTGCGCTGCCGCGCGATAGTTGCAATTGTAACTTGACCCTCGCGAGCGTCGAGGGCCAGCTTATTCCATAGCACTTACCGGGGAAGCGGCTTGGACGCTGCCAACAAAAAACCCGCCTTTCGGCGGGTTCTTCGTAGATTTGGCAGCCCCGGATGGATTCGAACCACCGAATGCCTGAGTCAGAGTCAGGTGCCTTACCGCTTGGCGACGGGGCTGTAGAAGCTGTGAATCTGGTGCAGCGAATATTAGCGCTTCGAGAACTGCGTGGCACGACGTGCCTTGTGCAGACCGACCTTCTTACGCTCGACTTCGCGGGCGTCGCGGGTCATGAAGCCAGCCTTGCGCAGGTCGGACTTCAGCGAGTCATCGTACTCGACCAGCGCGCGGGCGATGCCCAGGCGGATGGCGCCGGCCTGGCCGGTGATGCCCCCGCCGGCGACGGTGACGACGACGTCGAACTTGTCGGTCGACTTGGTCAGCTCGAGCGGCTGGCGCACGATCATGCGCGCGGTTTCGCGGCCGAAGAACTCATCGATCGGACGCTGGTTGATGGTGATCTTGCCATCGCCCTTGCGCAGGAACACGCGGGCGGTGGAGGACTTGCGACGGCCGGTGCCGTAGTTCTGCTGGAGTGCCATGTGCTGGATGCCTTAGAAGTCGAGCGGCTGCGGCTGCTGCGCGGCGTGCGGATGTTCGGTGCCCTTGTAGACCTTGAGCTTGCGGTACATCGCGCGGCCCAGCGGGTTCTTGGGGAGCATGCCCTTCACGGCGATCTCGATCACGCGCTCCGGGTGGCGCTCGAGCGCCTGGCCGAGGGTCTCGGACTTCAGGTTGCCGATGTAGCCGGTGAAGCGGTGGTACATCTTGTCCTGCAGCTTGTTGCCGGTCACCGCGATCTTCTCGGCATTGATCACCACGAGGTAATCGCCGGTATCGACGTGCGGGGTGTAGACGGGCTTGTGCTTGCCGCGCAGGCGGCGGGCGAGCTCGGATGCGAGGCGACCGAGGGTCTTGCCTTCGGCATCGACGACGTACCAGTCGCGCTGGACGGTCTCGTTCTTGGCGGTGAAAGTCTTCATGACTGCTCTGCTTGGGGTTACCTGGTCGAGCTGATTGCGCACGGGGCAAACCTGTCAGGACAGGCTGCGATCGACCGGCGGAACTTCGCTTCGCGTTGTGGATGGAGCGAAAAGAGGCGGAATGATAGCGGCCGCGGCTCGGCTCCGCAACCCCGGCGAAACCCGCGCGCGACCAGCCTAAGCGGTACGCGCCATGGGCATTGTGGCGAACTGTAGGGGTATCCGGGGGCCAGCCTGGGAAATATCATCGCCCGCCATGCCTCCGGCCAACCGCCCTGCACCCGCCGACGCCACCCGGGACCGGTTGCTGGCGCTGGCCGATCGCTGCGTCCAGTGCGGCCTGTGCCTCCCGACGTGCCCGACCTACGGACTCGACCGGACCGAAGCCGAGTCGCCCCGCGGCCGGATCGCCCTGGTGCGCGCCTGGGAGCTCGGCACGATCGCCCCCACCGACACCGCGGACAACCATCTCGACCACTGCCTGGGCTGCCGCAGTTGCGAAGCGGTCTGTCCGGCCGGCGTCGACTACGGCCAGCTGCTGGCGGTCGCCCGCTCGCGCCAGCGGGACCGGCGTGGCAGCTCCCTGCGCCAGGCCGCCGTCGAGTGGCTGGCGGCGCGGCCGCGCGCACTGACGGCCGCATTGGGCCTGTATCGGCGGCTCTTCCCCGCCTTGCCTGCGGCGCTACGACTGCTGCCGCGCCCGCCTGCACGGGATGGGCAGCTTTCGCCGGCCGACCCAACGGTGCATACCGCCGCCCTGTTCATGGGCTGCGTTGCCCGCGCCTACGAGGGGGACCTGCGCGATGCCGTGTCCGCACTCTGCGCCGCTGTCGGCACCACCGTCCTGCCTGCGCAGGGCCAGACGTGTTGCGGTGCTTTGCACGCCCACGGCGGCGACTCCCGGACATCGCGACGACTCGCGCAGACCAATCGACAGGCATTTTCCGCGGGCGGGACGGTACTGACCATGGCCAGCGGCTGCCACGAAGCGCTCGGGCAGGCGCTGGCCGACATCGCAACGACCTCCGACGCGATCACCTTCCTGCACGAACGCGCCGAGCGCCTGCGCTTCCGGCCACACCGCGAGCGCGTGGCCCTGCACCTCCCGTGCACGCAGCGCAACGTGTTGAAATCGACCGCCGCGCTGCGCGGATTGCTGGCACGGGTGCCGGGGCTCGAGGTGGTCGAGCTGACCGCCGGCTACGGCTGCTGCGGCGCCGCCGGCACGCAGATGCTGCTCGATGCGTCGCGCGCGGCAAGCTACCGCCAGCCGCTGGTGGACGCGTTCGAACACAGCGGCGCGACCCGCCTGCTCAGCGCCAACATCGGTTGTCGCCTACATCTGGCCAATGCCACGGCCAAACCGGTGCAACACCCACTCGAACTGCTGGCCGCGTGCCTGGCAACGGACCCCGCGTCCAGCGGACCCTGACGCGCGCGGCGGTAGACTTCCCCACATGAACGCCCGCGCCCTCACGCCATTCGACCGCCTGCTCATCGACGCGCAGAACGCGCTGGATACCGTGTTCGGGGCGCCACCCGCGCAACGTCCCAACCCTGCCGCCCCGGAGGCCGACGTCGTGCTCGACGATGCCGAACGTCGCCACGCGGCCGGCCTGATGCGCATCAACCACGTCGGCGAGGTCTGCGCGCAGGCGCTGTACGTCGGCCAGGCCGCGGTGGCGCGCGACGAGACCACGCGCCACCACCTGCTCGAGGCAGCGCAGGAGGAAACGGACCACCTCGCATGGTGCGCGCAGCGCCTGCAGGAGCTCGACAGCCGTCCGAGCCTGCTCAATCCGCTGTGGTATGCGGGCAGCTACGCGATCGGCGCGCTGGCCGGGCTGCGCGGTGACGGCTGGAACCTGGGCTTCGTGGTGGAAACTGAACGCCAGGTCGAAGCGCACCTCGACGAGCACCTGCAGACGCTGCCTGTCGCCGACGCGCGCAGCCGCGCGATCCTGCGTGTGATGAAGGAAGACGAGGCCCGCCATGCGGACAACGCGCAGGCGCAGGGCGCGCGCGTGCTTCCGCCGCCGGTGCCGACGCTGATGGCAATGGCGTCGAACCTGATGAAGACGATCGCCTACCGGATCTAGCTACCGACTTCCGCACGAGCCAACGAAAAAGGCCGGCGATTGCCGGCCTTTGTTCTGGAACGCCGCGGTCAGTCGACCAGGTTGCGCCCGTGGTAGAGCTCTTCGATCTCCCGCTTCAATCGCGCCTCGATCTTCATGCGTTCCTTGAACGAGAGATTCTTGGCCTTTTCCTCGAAAAGATAGGTGTCGAGGTCGAACTCCTTCAGGTGCATCTTCGTGTGGAAGATGTTTTCCTGGTAGACGTTCACGTCGAGCATTTCGTAGCGCGACTTGATGTTCTTGGCCAGGTAGTCCTGGATCGAGTTGATCTTGTGGTCGATGAAGTGCTTCTTGCCCTTGATGTCGCGGGTGAAGCCACGGACGCGGTAGTCCATCACCACGATGTCCGACTCCAGGCTCTCGATGAGGTAGTTCAGGGCCTTCAGCGGCGAGATCACGCCACAGGTCGCCACGTCGATGTCAGCGCGGAAGGTCGCGATGCCGTTGTCCGGATGGGTCTCCGGATAGGTGTGCACCGTGATGTGCGACTTGTCCATGTGCGCGACCACGGCTTCCGAGATCACGCCCTTGGCGTCGGCCTTGTCGATCACCGGCTGCTCGGAGATCAGGATCGTCACCGAGGCGCCCTGCGGGTCGTAGTCCTGGCGCGCGATGTTCAGGATGTTGGCGCCGATGATGTCCGCCACATCGGTCAGGATCTGGGTCAGGCGGTCGGCGTTGTAGGCCTCGTCGATGTACTCGATGTAACGCTTGCGCTCGTCCTCGGAGGCGGCGAAGCAGACATCGTAGATATTGAACGAGAGCGCCTTGGTCAGGTTGTTGAAGCCTTGGAGCTTCAGGCGCGGCAGCGGCTTGACCAATGTAGTGTCCAGGTCGGGCGGCGGGGGGCCGCGCTTGCGAGGGCGCGATTATGCGGCAATCGGACACGGGGGCCAAACGGCCTGGACGGGTGGCGGCGCAGGGCCGCCGTCGCGCGCCCGCCGACCCATTTGCGATCGGCGTCATCATTTCAGTGACCTCCTGCGGCAATATCCGGCACTATTTGCCCATGCCGCGGGTTGGCCCTAAGCTCCGCCGGTTCCTATCAACTTCATCAATGACTGGTTGATCCCGTGATAGCCCTGCGAAAGACCAACAGCCCGCTGATGCCTGACAGCGCCACGATCGAGCGCTTTCTCGCACACTGCCACCGCCGCCGCTATCCCTCCCGTACCGACGTCTTCCGTCCGGGCGACCCGGCCAACACCATCTACTACCTGATCTCCGGCTCGGTGAGCATCATCACCGAGGAGGACGACGGCCGCGAGCTGGTGCTGGGCTACCTCGGCCCGGGCGAGTTCATCGGCGAACTCGGCCTGTTCGTGGAAAGCGACCGCCGCGAAGTCGTCCTGCGCACCCGCACCCCGTGCGAGCTCGCCGAGATCGGCCACGAGCGCTTCTACGACCTGCTGCTGACCCGCCTGGCCACCGACGCGCCCAAGCTGCTGTACCAGATCGGCGCCCAGATCTCGCGCCGCCTGCTGGACACCAGCCGCAAGGCGGGCCGCCTTGCCTTCCTCGACGTCACCGACCGAATCGTGCGCGCCCTGCACGACCTGGCCAAGGAACCCGAGGCGATGAGCCACCCGCAAGGCACGCAGATCCGCGTGTCCCGCCAGGAGCTCTCGCGCCTGGTCGGCTGCTCGCGCGAAATGGCCGGCCGGGTGCTGAAGAAGCTGCAGGCCGACAACAAGCTGCACGCCCGCGGCAAGACCGTGGTCCTGTACGGAACCCGCGACTGAATGGGCAGGCTGGCCGGCTCGTCGTCCACGACGGTACGCATCCGCCCAGCCCAGATCGGCGACGCCAACGACGTCGCCGTTCTGCTCGAAGAGCTTGGTTATCCATGCACGCGCGCGGACGCCGTCGAGCGCATCTCGCGGGTGCTGCACGACCCGCACCTGTTCCTGGTCGTCGCCGAGATCGACGGCGCGGTGTGCGGACTGATGTCGCTCGACATCCGCTACTCGTTCGCCCGTGGCACCGAACTGGCGCGCATCACCGCCCTGGTCGTCTCCAGCAACTGCAACCGCCAGGGCATCGGCCGGCAACTGTTACGCGAGGCGGAAGCCATCGCCCGCCGGGCCCAGGCACCGCGCATCGAGGTCACCAGCAATCCGCGGCGCGCGGTCGCGCATGCGTTCTACCTGGGCTGCGGCTACAAGGAAAGCTCGAAGCATTTCATCAAGCTGCTGGGCGACTGAGCGCGTTCGCAGCGCAGCGATTCCTGCAGTTTCGCAAGCGATCCCGCTGAAATACCCCGCGATCCATTAGGCGCGACCGCGACCGCTACGCGAGCCGCGATAACGGCAACGCTCCACCACCCACGGCGCCCGCGCGGGGCAACGCCGGCTACGCCGACTGCACCGCTGCACCGCCGCGCTTGCGGCAACCCCAGTTGAGGATCGGCGTCCCTGCCGGCAGCACGCGCCGGAACATCTCCACGCGCGAGGGCTTTGGGTTCACCACCACCGGCTTGCGCGCCGCGCGCAGCAGCGGCAGGTCGGCGCTGCTGTCGGAATAGGCGACCGCGACCTCGTCGCGGAAGCCGGCCTCGCGCAGCATCGTCATCTTCATCTCGTTGTGGCAGTGGCGCCGCGCGCCCAAGCCACCGAGGCGGGGCCCGATGTCCGTACCCACCACCGGCACGTCCTCGTGCGCGACGAAGGCGAGGATGGCGCGCGCCAGTTCTGGCGGGGCACCGGTTGCCACGACCACGCGATCGCCTGCCTGGCGATGGCGATGCAGCGCATCGATGCCGATCGGCAGCAGGCGTCGGCGGATTTCCTGCGCATGCGCGGCGACGTAGCGGTCGATCAGCTTGTCCAGCTCCTTCGACCGGTGGAAACCCACGGTACCGGCCCAGACGAAGGCACTGACCCCGAATCGCCGCGTCGGCAGGAACGCTACGAGCGGGAGGAACACCGGCAGCATCGGCAGCGCGAGCAGGCGTCGCCACCAGGTGCGGCGGATAAGCCATGCGAACAGGTGGCTGCCCGAGTCGCCGTCGTACAGGGTGTGGTCGAAGTCGAAGACGACCAGCGGTGCAGCGGACGAAGCCTTGGGGTATTGCTTGCCCTTCACGCTCATGGAGTCGCGCTCATGAAGTTGCGCTCATGCCGCGAACAGGCGCTGCAGGGCGGCGCCCGGATCCGGGGCGCGCATGAAGCTCTCGCCGATCAGGAACGTGTCGATGCCGTTGCCGCGCATCCTTTCCACGTCCCCGCGCGTGGCGATCCCGCTTTCGGTGACCAGGATGCGGTCGCGCGGGACGGCGTCCTTGAGCGCGAGCGTGGTGTCGAGCGACACCTCGAAGGTGCGCAGGTTGCGGTTGTTGACCCCGATCAGCTCGCAATCGGTCTGCAGCGCGCGCTCGAGCTCGTCGATGTCGTGCACTTCCACCAGCACGTCCATGCCCAGCTCGCCGGCGAGGTTCGCCAGCTCGATCATCTGCGCATCCTCGAGCGCGGCGACGATCAGCAGGACGCAGTCGGCACCGATCATGCGCGCTTCGTAGACCTGGTAGGGATCGACGATGAAATCCTTGCGGATCACCGGCAGGCGGCAGGCGCTGCGCGCCTCGCTCAGGTACAGGTTGCTGCCCTGGAAGAAATCGACGTCGGTCAGCACCGACAGGCATGCGGCGCCGCCGGCCTCGTAGCTGCGTGCGATTTCGGCCGGGCGGAAGTCGGCGCGGATCACGCCCCGGGAGGGGCTGGCCTTCTTCACCTCGGCGATGACCGCCGCCTCGCCCGCCGCCAGCTTGTGGCGGATCGCGCGGACGAAGCCGCGGGTGGGCGACTGGTTCATGGCGCGGGCGCGCAGTTCCGACAGCGGGCGAACGCGGCTGCGCTGTTCGATCTCCTCGGCCTTGCGGGCGAGGATGGTGTTGAGGATGTCGCTCATGCGGAAATTCTAGCGGCTCGGACCGGAACGAACGGGAATGCCTCAGATCCTGGGCTTGCCGTACGCCCGCGCCACCTTGGCCACGCGCAGCTCGAAATGTTCGTACCAGTGCTTGCGCCCATGGGCGCGCGTGGCGGCGTGCTCGGCGTGGTGTTTCCAGGCGCCGATCGCCGCTTCGCTCTCCCAGTAGGAGACGGTGATGCCGAAGCCGTCTGCGCCGCGGACCGACTCGGCGCCGAGGTAGCCGGGCTGCTGCGCCGCCAGCTCCAGCATGCGCTCGGCCGCCGCCGCATAAGCGGCCTCGTCGTCGCCGTTGCGCAGCGAGGAAAAGATCACGGCGAAATACGGCGGTTCGGGCAGCCTGGCGAAGCCGTTCATGCGGCGATTCCTGCGATGTCGCGCGTCGTGGCGACGAATTGTTCGAGCCTGGCTCGCGCCGCGCCGGAAGCGATGGCTTCGCGCGCGCGGGCGATGCCGTGCGCGATCGAATCGACGACCCCCGAGGCGTACAACGCCGCGCCGGCGTTGAGCGCGACGATCTCCAGCGGCAGGCCGGGCTGGTTGTCCAGCGCACCGAGCAGCATTGCCCTGGATTCGAGGGCATCGGCCACGCGCAGGTTGCGCGAGGCGGCCATGGCGATGCCGAAATCCTCCGGATGCACCTCGTATTCGCGGACCACGCCATCGCGCAGCTCGCCGACCAGCGTGGCCGCCCCCAGCGAGAGTTCGTCCATGCCGTCGCGCCCCCAGACCACGAGCGCGCGCTGCGCGCCCAGTTCCTGCAGCACCCGCACCTGGATGCCGACGAGATCGGGATGGAACACGCCCATGAGGATGTTGGGCGCATCCGCAGGATTGGTCAGCGGGCCGAGGATGTTGAAGATGGTGCGAACGCCCATCTCGCGGCGCACCGGGGCCACCGCCTTCATCGCCGGGTGGTGCACCGGCGCGAACATGAAGCCGATCCCGCAACGCTCGATGCACTCGCCGACCTGCTCCGGCTGCAGCTCGATATTGGCGCCCAGCGCCTCGAGCACGTCGGCGCTGCCCGACCTGGACGACACGCTGCGATTGCCGTGCTTGGCGACCTTCGCGCCGGCGGCGGCGACCACGAACATCGACGCGGTGGAGATGTTGAAGGTATGCGCGCCGTCGCCGCCGGTGCCGACGATGTCGACCAGGTTGCCGCGGTCGGCCACGTGCACCGGACGCGCGAATTCGCGCAGAACGGTCGCGGCGCCGGCGATCTCGCCAACGGTTTCCTTCTTTACCCGCAGGCCGGTGAGGATCGCCGCGGTCATTGTCGAGGAGACTTCGCCGCGCATGATCTGGCGCATGAGATCCACCATCTCGTCGTGGAAGATCTCGCGGTGCTCGATGGTGCGCTGGAGCGCTTCTTGGGGTGTGATGGGCATCGTCGAACCGGGTGCGGCGATCGCGTGTCAGCGCTCGAGGAAATTCTTGAGCAGGGCGTGCCCGTGCTCGGTCAGGATCGATTCGGGATGGAACTGCACGCCTTCGACCGGGTGCTCGCGGTGGCGCAGGCCCATGATTTCGTCGAAGGAGCCGTCGTCGTTGTCGGTCCAGGCCGTGACTTCCAGCGACTGCGGCAGCGTCTCGCGCGCCACGACCAGGGAGTGGTACCGCGTGGCCTCGTACGCATCGGGCAGGCCGGCGAACACGCCCTGCCCTTCGTGGCGGATGCGCGAGGTCTTGCCATGCATGATGGTCTTGGCGCGGACGACGTCGCCGCCGTAGGCCTGGCCGATGCTCTGGTGGCCCAGGCACACGCCCAGAATCGGCACGCGCGCGCCGAGCTCCCGGATCACGTCCACCGATACGCCCGCCTCGTTGGGCGTGCACGGCCCCGGGGAAATCACGATGCGTTCGCACGCCAGCGCCGCGATCTGCCCGACCGACAGTTCGTCGTTGCGCACCACCTTGACCTCGGCCCCGAGCGTCTGCAGGTACTGCACGAGGTTGAAGGTGAAACTGTCGTAGTTGTCGATCATCAACAGCATGCTTGACCTGGCCACTGATTTAACGGGCGTTGCCGCTGCGCGTGGGAAACGGCTGGAGTGCCGACGGAGCCGGCGACCGCCGAGCGCGGAAACAGACGGACATCTTACCGGTTGGGTAAGTCCGGGAGGCGCCGGTGGCTTATGCGATTTTGGCCATGCGGAGCCGCCCGCAAGGAAGACTGCCCCGCGCCACGTCGCGCGTCGACAGCCACCCGGCCTGATTCCCCGGGGCAGCGCGGAGGTCAGTCGACGGGCAACCGGGAACTGGCGGACGCGACCTCTTCCGCGTCGATGCGCAATCGCAGGCCCACGCCAGGTTCGGTCAGGATCCAGCGTGGCGCGGTCGCGTCGTCGCCCAGCTTCTGCCGCAGCCGGGCGACGAGGATGCGCAGGTAATGCGTGTCCTGCTCGAAGGTCGGTCCCCACAGTTCCCGCAGCAGCCGCGCCTGCGTCACCACCGTGCCCGCGTTGCGCGAGAGCACGGCGAGCAGCGCGAACTCCTTGGGCGTGAGCGTGACCGGCTCGTTGCCGAGACTGACGATGCGGTTCGCCAGGTCGATCCGCAGGTAGCCGTCGTCGAGGTAGGAGCGATCCGCAACGGACTGCCGCGGACGCAGGTTCGCGCGGATGCGCGCCAGCAGCTCCTGCACGCCGAACGGCTTGGTGACGTAATCGTCCGCGCCGCGATCGAGGGCCGCGACCTTTTCCGTCTCCTCCATGCGCACGCTCAGCACGATCACCGGGGTCTGGCTGCGGCGGCGGATCTGCGCCAGCGCGTCGAGGCCGTTGATGTCCGGCAGGCCGATGTCGAGCAGCACCAGCGAGGCGCCGCGCGCGTGCAACGACTCCAATCCCTGCTGCCCCGTCGCCACGGCATCCACCGAGTAGCCCTGCGAGCGCAGCACGCGGGCCAGGAAGCTTCGCAGCTCCGGCTCGTCATCGATGACGAGAATGTGCGGGGCACGCTCGCTCATCGCCCGCTCCTTTCCGCCGTCCTCCCTCCGGGCAGGCTCAGCCGCACGCGCGCACCGCTCGTGCCGTGATCCGGCTCCTCGGCCACCGCGTCGCCACCGTGCGCGCGCACGATGGTGCGGCTGATCGCCAGACCGAGCCCCGCGCCGGCGCGACCGCGCGATTGCGGGTCGTCGCTGACGAACATGGAAAACACCCGCTCCCGCTGGTCCGCGGCAATACCGGGGCCGGAATCCACCACCTCGATGCGCGCATTCGCGTCCCCGCATTGCTCGATGCGCATATGCACCGGCGCGCCGGCCGGGGAGAACTTTGCGGCGTTGTCCAGCACGTTCAACAGCGCCTGCTCGACCAGTGCGCCGTTGACATGCATGGGCTGCAAGGGCGAGCGGATGTCGATCGACACGCGCGTATCGGGCCGGTAGCGGCACAGGCGCTCCACGGCCGAACCGGCAAGCTCGTCGATCCCGACCCAGTCCCGCACCAGCCGCGCGGTTCCACCGACGAGCAGCCGCGTCGCGTGCAGTACGCCCTGCACGTACTCGTCCATCCGCAGGCATTCGCGGCGGATCGAGCGCAGATACGAATACCGGTCCTCGTCGGCAAGACGATCGAATCCGTCATGCAGGACTTCGGACGCGCCGAGGATGACCGACAGCGGATTTCGGAGGTCGTGCGAGACCGACGCGAGCAATGCCGATTGCAATGCAAGCGCGTCCATCGCGACGCCGCGCATCGCGGGCGCTTCATCAAACATGGAGTTGTGCATGGCGTCTTCGTGCATGGTCCTGGATCAGCCAACCTGGATTTTTGGGGCGCGGATTTTTTAGCCGCGGCGGGCTGAGCCGCAACCGAACACGATGAATTTTTACGGCATCTTTACGCCGTTTCACGCAACGTTGACTTCACGTTTCCAGCCAACTGGTGAAGACTGGGTGACCTCCATGCGGACGCGCGGGGAACGCGCCGCATACCGATCGCCGCAGAGGCCAAGCAGATGCTCTCCACACCACCCATCAGCACCGGCATTGCCGGCCTGGACACCGTGCTCGCCGGCGGCTACACGCCAAGGCGGCTCTATCTGGTCGAAGGCCTTCCGGGGTCGGGCAAGACCACCCTGGCGATGCAGTTCCTGATGGCCGGCCGCGACCGCGGCGAGCGCGTCCTCTATGTGTCGCTCTCGGAGACGGACGCCGAACTTCGCGAGATGGCCGCGTCGCATGGCTGGTCGCTGGACGGCATCGAGCTGTACGAGCCGCTCTCCGAGGCCGATCGCACGGCAACGGACGCGCAGTACACGATGTTCCATCCGTCGGAAGTCGAGCTCGCCGACACCACCCAGCGCATCGTGCGCCACATCAATGCGGCGCGGCCGGATCGCCTGGTGTTCGACTCGCTGGGCGAGCTTCGCCTGCTGTCCGGGTCGGCGCTGCGCTACCGCCGCCAGGTCCTGGCCCTGAAGCAGTACTTCTCCGAACTGGCCTGCACGACCCTGTTGCTCGACGACGTCGGCCCAGCGGACCAGGGCATGCAGGTGCACACGATCGTGCACGGCGTGGTGCGCATGGAATCGATGGACGCCGCGTTCGGCGGCGACCGGCGGCGGCTTCGCGTGTCGAAGTTCCGCGGGCGCCGGTTCATCGGCGGCTACCACGACTATCGGATCGAGACGGGCGGCCTGCAGGTGTTCCCGCGCCTGGTCGCGTCCGACTTCCGGCGCGAGGCACCGCAGGACCGGATCTCGACCGGCGTCGAACGCCTCGATGCGCTGCTGGGCGGCGGTCTTTCGCGCGGCACCAGCACCCTGCTGATCGGCGCGGCCGGCACCGGCAAGTCCTCGCTCGCGACGCTGGTGGCCTGCGCCGCGGCCGATCGCGGCGAGCGCACCGCCATCTTCGCCTTCGATGAAAGCGTGCGCGCCTTCGTTACCCGCTCGGAGGGATTGGGCTTCCCGGTCTCCAGGCACATCGACGACAAGCTGATCTCACTGCGCGCGGTCGACCCGGCCGAACTGTCGTCCGGCGAGTTCACCCAGGTGATCCGCGATGCGGTGGAGCGCGACGACGTGCGCGTGGTGGTGATCGACAGCCTCAACGGCTACCTCAACGCGATGCCCGGCGAACAGCACATGCTCCTGCAACTGCACGACCTGCTGGCTTACCTGGGGTCGCTCGGGGTGATCACCCTGCTGGTGAGCGCGCAACTCGGGCTGATCGGCACCATGAGCAACCGCGTGGACGTGAGCTACCTCGCCGACGGGGTGATCCTGTTGCGCTACTACGAGGCCGATGGCGAGGTGAAGCAGGCGATCTCGGTGCTCAAGCAGCGCACAGGCGAGCACGAACGCACGATTCGTCCGTTCACGATGTCCTCGGCCGGCTTCGCCATCGGCGACCCGTTGCGGGAACTGCGGGGCGTACTGACCGGCGTGCCGCAGGAGCGCACGTCGCCGCCGGATATCTTGCGGCGCTGATCGTGCGCGCCGGCGATACGAACATCCGGGAGGACGGCCGCGGCCTGCA
The DNA here is from genome assembly GCF_059568595.1 of Lysobacter oryzae DSM 21044. Taxonomy (NCBI): domain Bacteria; kingdom Pseudomonadati; phylum Pseudomonadota; class Gammaproteobacteria; order Lysobacterales; family Lysobacteraceae; genus Lysobacter; species Lysobacter oryzae. The sequence continues at coordinate 396,154 of NZ_JCANTQ010000010.1, forward strand.
GATCGTGCTGCTGCTGCCCACGCAGCGCGACACCCAACTGGCCGCGCAGGTGCTTCGCGACGATGGCATGGCCGCGATCGAATGCGTCGACGACGAGGCGCTGCGGGACGTCCTGCGCGACCCCGTGGGCGCGGTGTTCGTGGCCGAGGAATGGCTGGCGCACGGTGCGCACGAGGTGCTGAGGAAATGCCTGGCGCGGCAACCGTCCTGGTCGGACCTGCCGGTGCTGGTGGTCGCGCGCGCCAACAGCGACTCGGCCCAACTGGCGCGGCTGCTGGAGGACCTCGGGAATGCATCGCTGCTGGAACGTCCGGCGCGCGTGGCCGCGTTGACCAGCGCCGCGCGCACGGCCTTGCGCGCTCGGCAGCGGCAGTACCAGATCCGCGCCCAGCTCGACGACCTCGAGCAGGCGCGCGCAGAGCTGGGCGAAGCCGCCAAGCGCAAGGACGAGTTCCTCGCGATGCTTGGCCATGAGCTGCGCAATCCGCTCGCGCCGATCCGCAACGCGATCGAAGTGCTGCTGCATGACGCGGACCGGGAGGCCGATCGGGCGATGCTTGGCATGATGCGGCGCCAGGTCGAGCACATGGTGCGGCTGGTGGAGGACCTGGTGGACGTCGCGCGACTGACCCACGGCACGATCGAACTGCACCTCAAGGCGACATTGCTGGGCGACGTCCTCCAATCGGCGGTGGCATTGAGCGGACCGCTGATCGACGCCGGCGGCCATCGGCTCGAAGTCGAGCTGCCCCAGGAGACGCTGGCGGCGCTGGGCGACGCCACGCGGCTGGCGCAGGTGTTCAGCAACCTGCTCAACAACGCCGCCAAGTACTCGGAATCCAACGGGGTGATCCGGCTGTCGCTGCGACGCGAAGGCAACGACGCGGTGGTGCGCGTTACCGACCGCGGCATCGGCATCGAGCCGGCCATGCTGCCGCGCATCTTCGATCTGTTCACCCAGGGCCGCCACCTGCCGCAGCATGCCCGCGGCGGGCTGGGGATCGGGCTGTCGCTGGTGCGCAGCCTGGTGCGCATGCACCACGGTGAGATCGAAGCGCACAGCGACGGACGCGGACAGGGTTCGGAGTTCGTGGTGCGCCTGCCGCTGTTGCGCAGCGATGGCGTGCACCATGCGAGGGACGCCGAGGATCTCACCGTTCCGTCCGGGATGCGGGTGCTGGTCGTGGACGACAATGCCGACGCGGCGGAAACGATGGGGCTGCTGCTCGGCGCACTCGGCGTGCACCACGGCGTGGCGTTCGACGGGGCCGAGGCGTTGCGGCGGGTGGAGGAAGCCGCCCCGGATGCAGTGCTGCTCGACCTGGGCATGCCGGGCATGGATGGCTTCGAAGTCGCGCGGCGGATTCGCGCGCGCTATCCCGATGTGGCGCTGGTCGCATTGACCGGCTGGAGCCAGGCCGAGGACATCGCGCGCACCAGCGGAGCCGGATTTTCGGAACACCTGAGCAAGCCTGCCAGTCCCGCGGCGCTGACCGCGCTGCTGCGGCGCATTCATGCGAAGGCGGCGTGAAAGTCATGTCCGGCGATATGGCGGCGCGTCACGCTCTCGCGGGTAGCATCGTGGTCATGCGCACCGAGACGCTTCCATCGGAGCCCCGGATCGTCGAGATCGTGCAACAGCTCGCATCATGCGACGCCGTGGAAGACGTCGTGCGCGTGGTGGCCACGTCGACGCGGCGCTACGTCGGCGCCGACGGCGCGACCGTGGTGATGCGCGACGGCGACCGCTGCCGCTACCTCGAGGAGGATGCGATCGGTGCGCTGTGGAAGGGCCGCGACTTCCTGGCCGAGGAATGCGTGTCCGGCTGGGCAATGCTGCAGGGCCGCCAGGTCGTGATCCCGGACACCCGCGACGAGCCGCGCATCCCGCGCCCGCTCTACGACACGACGTTCGTGCGCAGCCTGGTGATGACGCCGATCGCGTGCGCGGGAGAAGTCGTCGGGGCGCTGGGCGCCTACTGGTCGCAGCCGCGCACGCCCTCCGACGCCGAATGCGCGGTCCTGGCGGCGATCGCGAATTCCGCCGCGCTGGCGCTGGTCAATGTGCGCCTGCTGGCCGAGATCCGCCTCGACGAGCAACGCAAGGAACGCTTCCTCGACGGGCTCGCCAACGAACTCAGCGCGCTGGTCGGCCCATTGCGCACCTCGCTGCACACGCAACGCCACTCCACCGACGCCACGGCGATCCGGCGCGCGGGCGAGGTCATTACCCGTCAGCTCGCGGGCCACGCGCGCCTGATCGACCATCTGCGCGACGGCAGCGCGCTGCTTTCGGGCAAGGACGATCCGTCGTTCTGGCCGATCGACCTCGCCGGCCCGATCCAACGCGCACTGGAAATGCGCGGCGAGGCCGCCGCCGCTGCCGAGGTCGAACTCGTGTTCCGCACCCCGTCAACCCCGTTGCCCGTGCTTGGCGACGAGCACCGGCTGGCACAGGCCTTCGGCCACGTGCTCGACAACAGCCTGCGGTTCACCCCGCCGGGCGGGACGATCGCCATCACGGCCGCGGTCGCGGGTCCCTCGGTGCTCGTGGACATCGCCGACACGGGCGTGGGCATTTCGCGCGAGGTGTTGCCGCGCCTGTTCGAGCCGTTCTATCGGCCGGAGCACGAGCCGGAAAGCAGCATGTCCCGCCTGGGGCTGGGGCTCAGCCTGGTGGCGCGCATCGCCCGCATGCATGGCGGCGACGCCAGCATCGACAGCGCAGGCGCGGGGCTGGGCACGCGGGTGACGCTGCGCATTCCGCTGCTCGACCTGCGCGAGGATGCGCCGGACCGGAAGGTACGCGCGACGACCCGGTGAGCTTCACGGATCCGCCTGCGATGCGCGGGTGTCGTGGGCCGGCAGGACCAGTTTCGCCCGCAGTCCCGGCGCACGGCCCAGCAACAACACGCGGCCGCCGTGGCGCTGTGCGATCGCGCGCACGAGGCTCAGGCCCAGGCCGACGCCCGGCGAACCGCGATGGCTCTCCAGGCGCTGGAAACGGTCGAAGACACGTTCGCGGTCGGCCTCCGGGATGCCTGGCCCGCTGTCGTCGACCCGCAGTTCCACGCCTTCGGCGTCCGTGTGCAGGGCGACTTCGACCTCGCTGTCGGCAGGCGCGTACTTGACCGCGTTGTCGAGCAGGTTGACCACGGCCTGGAACAGCTGGTCGCGATCGCCGCGCGTGCAGGCCGGCTGCAGCCCGGCGACCACGCGCACGCCGCGCTCGGCGGCGCTCGGCGCGTACAGTTCCACCGCATCCGCGACCAGCGCGCGCAGGTCCACCACCGGATCGTGCGGCGCCGGCACCTGCGCCTCGATGCGCGCCAGGCGTAGCAGTGCGCCGAAGGACTGCAGCAGTTGGTCGGTTTCCGCGACGGCACCCTCGAGCGCCGTGCGCTGCGACGCATCGATGGGCTGCTGCCGCAGTTCCTCCAGGCGGTTGCGCAGGCGCGTCAGCGGCGTGCGCAGGTCATGGGCGATGTGATCGGTGGCATGGCGCACGCCGCCAAGCAGTTCCTCGATGCGGTCGAGCATGCCGTTGAAGCGGCGCGCGAGCCGGTCGAACGCGTCGTCGCTGTGGTCGAGCGCGGCGCGCAACCCCAGTTCGCCGCTGCCCACGCGTTCGGCGGTGGCGTCCAGGCCGCGCAGCCGGCGGGAAACCCAGCGCGAGGTCAGCCAGCCGACCAGGGCGCCGAGGCTGGTCGCGAACACGAACGCCACCAGCGCGGTGCGCTGCATCAGCCCCAGGAAGCGGTCCTGCGAGCGCAGGCGCAGGCCAGTGAGCAACTGGCTGCCATCGGGCAGCCGCTGCGCGTAGGCGATCACGCGCAGCGCCGCGTCGCCGCCATCGCGCTGGGTTTCGTCGTATTCGAGCCAGTGGGCGCGCGCGGTCCGATGCATGGGCACGAGGTCGCCGATGAGCCTGCGGCCCTGCGGCGAGACCAGCGCGTACACCGCATCGGGGTCGTCCGGCTGCGCCTGCCGGCGCCGCAGTTCCTCCACCAGCGCGCCGGGCCCGTCCCCGCGATACAGGTCGACCAGCCCCACCGCATCGGTGCGCACGAGTTCGCGCGCGTCGTGCAGCAACAGGGTGGAGACCGCGTAGTACACGCCACCGCCGAGCAGCACGAAGGCGAGCAGGAACGAGCCCATCACCGCCAGCGCCAGCCGCGTGCTGGTGGAGAGCGTCCGCTTCATTCGCCCAGCCGGTAGCCCGCGCCGCGCACGGTATGCAGCAGCGGCCGCGCGAAGCCGTGGTCGATCTTCTGGCGCAGGCGGCTGATGTGCACGTCGATGACGTTGGTCTGCGGGTCGAAGTGGTAGTCCCACACCGCCTCCAGCAGCATCGTGCGCGTGACCACGCGCTCGGCCTGGCGCATCAGGTATTCGAGCAGGCGGAACTCGCGCGGTTGCAGTTCGATGCGTCGATCGCCGCGGCGCGCCTCGCGGCTGAGCAGGTCCAGTTCCAGTTCGCCCACGCGCAGGCGCGTGGGTTCGCGTTCGTCGCCGGCGCGGTGGCGGCGCACGACGCTGTCCAGGCGCGCGCTCAGCTCGGCATAGGCGAACGGCTTGACCAGGTAGTCGTCGGCGCCCGCGCGCAGGCCCTCGACGCGGTGGTCGACTTCGCCCAGCGCCGTCAGCAGCACCAGCGGCGTGCGATTGCCGGCCCCGCGCAGCGTCTGCAGCACGACCAGGCCGTCAAGGCCGGGCAGCATGCGATCGAGCACGATCGCGTCGTAGCTCTCGGTGGTGGCGAGGAACAGGCCCTGCTTGCCGTCGCCGGCGTGGTCGACCACGTGCCCATCCTCGCGCAGGCCCTTGAGGATGAAGCTCGCGGTGTGGGGATCGTCTTCGACCAGCAGGACGCGCATGTCAGCTCCCGGCTCGCAAAAAGGATACCCCGCCGAAATTCTCCGGCGGGGTATCCGGCCCGCATCCACCCACGGGCCGTCGGGGAAGCGGTTCAGCCCTTGCCGCCGTCAGCCGGCTTCTGCGTGGTGGTCTTGGCGTCCTGCTTCTTCAGCTTGGCGACGTGCTTGTGCTTGGCCGTCGCCGGCATGGTCTTGGCCGGTGCGGATGCGGGCGCGGCTGGCGTCGTGGCCGGCGCGGCGGCGAGCGCCGAGCCGGTCAGCGCGGTCAGGGCAACGGCGAACAGGGTCTTGCGGAGGGTGCTCATGGCTTGGCTCCTGGTTGGGAAGGTTTCGAGGCCGGTGGGGTCGTCCCCATCGCAGGTGCAGGTTGCGCGCGCGGCGTTTGCGCCGCCCTTTCCGCGGCATGAACAATCGGTAATGTTCGAGGCCGCATCCGGCCCCGCCCCAGCAACGAGAACGCCACCCGCAGGTGGCGTTCGGGTCACCGCACGGCGTCGGGCTCAGCCGACGCCACTGCCCCGCCGCAGCGGTACCGGCGCGGTCGCGATGCGACTCTTGAGGCCCGCCATCTCGCCGGGCATCACCACCAGGTACTGGATCAACTGCTCGGCCAGCTCCAGCAGGTGCTCGGCGGTGACCTTGTCGATCGCCGTTTCGTCGTCGAAGTGGCGGCCGAATGCGCCATCGGGCGCCATCAGCTCGGCGATGCCCTGCAGGGGCCGGCTGAGGTCGACCTCGCGCGGCAGGGCCTCGAGCTGGCGCGTGAGCGGCATTTCGCGCTTGTCGGCGGGCAGCAGCCGCGCGGCCAGGCCTTCGAGCAGGTGCCGCACCGTCAACGCGGTCGCGCCCCACTCGGCATGGTTGTACAGCTTGAGCGCCGAGTCGTAGCTGCGCGCGAGCGGTCCGGACAATGCCTGCAGGTGCTCCGTGCCCCCCATGCTGCTGCGCCCGCCCGGCGCGGGATACATGAAGAGCGATGCGGGCTTGCAGTTGCCGAAGTCGTCGACGAGTTGCACCAGCAGCGCTTCGAACTCGCAGCGCGTGCAGGCCATCTCGGTGGCGACGATCTGGCGCCCGTGCTCCTGCCACGGCCGGGCCTCGAAGATGGCCTTCTCGTGGCAACGCGGACAGATCAATTCAATCGAACGCGCGAAGCTGTTGGCGAAGCGCGCGTAGACGCTGCTGTCGGGAATCGGATGCATGGCGCACTCTCCCTCGAAGTTACGCAACCGGCATCTGGGGACATCCTTGCGGCGGGCACTGCGAGCGACCCGGCTCGCCGCGCACGCAGTGAATCCTGCTTTCTGTGAATAAAACGTTGAGGCACGCGGCGACCGGACGCGGACGCCGCCTTGAATGCCAGCCCGCGACGAACGGCGGGCGCGGGACGACGGACGCAGCGCGTCCGTTAACGGTTCACAGACCGCGCGCCGCCTCGGCCACGGCGCGGAACAGCGCGCGGCCCTTGTTCATCGTCTCCTCCCATTCCTTCGCGGGGTCGGAGTCGTAGACGATGCCGGCGCCGGCCTGCACGTGCAGGCGGCCGTCCTGGATGACGGCGGTGCGGATGGCGATCGCCGTATCGGCGTCGCCGTGCCAGCCGATGTAGCCGACCGCGCCGGAGTAGACGTTGCGGCGGATCGGCTCGAGTTCGCGGATCACTTCCAGCGCGCGGATCTTCGGCGCGCCGCTGACGGTGCCGGCCGGGAACGTCGCGCGCAGCACGTCGGCGTAACTCAGCCCACCCTTCAGCCTGCCGGTGACTTCGCTGACGATGTGCATGACGTGGCTGTAGCGTTCGATCACGAACTGCTCGCCGACCTGCACCGTGCCCGGCTCGCTGACGCGGCCGACATCGTTGCGGCCCAGGTCGATCAGCATCAGGTGTTCGGCGCGCTCCTTCGGATCGGCCAGCAGTTCGGCTTCCAGCGCCTGGTCCTCTTCGAGCGTGGCGCCGCGCGGCCGGGTACCGGCGATCGGGCGCACGGTGACCTCGTCGCCGACCAGGCGCACCAGGATCTCGGGCGACGATCCGACGACCTGGGTCCCGCCGACATCGAGGAAGTACATGTAGGGCGAGGGATTCAACGCGCGCAATGCCCGGTACACGTCGACCGGGCGTGCCTTGAACGGCACCGAGAGGCGCTGGCTCAGCACCACCTGGAAGATGTCGCCGGCGCGGATCAGCTCCTTGGATTTCTCCACCGCGGCGATGAAACCGTCGCGGGTGAAGCCGGACACGAAGTCGGCTTCGTCGAGAAGGTTGGCATCGCGCGTTTCCGGATAGCCGGGCCCACCCTGGCGCAGGCGGTGGTTGAGTTCGTCCAGCCGCCGCTGCGCGCGCGCGAACGCGCGTTCCTCGCGCGGGTCGGCGTGCACGATCAGGTAGAGACGGCCCTTGAGGTTGTCGAAGACCGCCAGCTCCTCGCTGAGCATCAGCAGGATGTCGGGCGTGCCCAGTTCGTCGGGCTTGTGCTCGCCATCGGCGTGCGCGTCGGCCAGGCGCGGCTCGATGTATTGCACGCATTCGAAGCCGAACCAGCCCACCAGCCCGCCGGTGAAGCCGGGCAGCCCGGCGATCTTCGGCACCGAATGCGCCGCGCGCAGGCGCTCGACTTCCGCGAACGGATCCTCGACGACGCGATGGTCGACCAGTTCGCCGTCCTCGGTCACGAACAGCGTGTGCCCGGCGAAGGCGTACACGCGCCGCGCCGGCAGGCCGATGATCGAATAGCGGCCGAAGCGCTCGCCGCCCTCCACCGATTCGAACAGGTACGTGTGCGGGCCATCGGCGAGCTTGAGGTAGACCGACAGTGGCGTGTCGAGATCGGAGAAGACTTCGCGCACCACCGGAATACGGGTGTGGCCGGCGTCGGCGAGCTGGCGGAACTGTTCGGCGTCGAGCTGCATGGCAACGCTGGGAGGCGCGATAGCGGCGGGGCAGTATGCCACCGGCCTCCCCCCGGCGCTCATGACATGTCGGCGCAAGCGCGGCAACCCATAGAATGCGCGTTCGCTCGATCCAGGCCTTTCAATGCGCTCTGTAGAACACCCGCCCGCGTTGCCGCGGCTGCTTGCGGCACTCGCGCTGGCGTACCTGCTCGCCGGCCTTGCAGCGATGCTGTGGTTGTCTGCGAAGGTTCCGTATGCCGACGGCTGGCGCCTGCTCGGCGAAATGGCCGGACAGGCGTTTCCCGGCAACCTCGTGCACGCGGGCGGCGGCCATCGCGAAGTACTGCCGAACCTGGTGCGGCTGGTCGAGCTGCGCATGTTCGGCGCGAACCAATGGCTGCAGATCGGCGTCGGGGCTGCGCTGGCGCTGGCCACCGCGCTGATGCTGGTGCGAGCGATGCGCATGCTCGAGGAGGACGCGCTGCGCGTGCGTGCGGCGGTGTGCGCCGCGCTGGTGGCGCTGTTCTGGCTCGGCAGCCAGCGCACGCTGGCGCACGGCCACGAAGCCGTGCACGCGTACCTGGTCACGCTCTGCCTCGCGATCGGCCTCGGCCTGGTGCATGCGCGCCGGGACGCGCCCGCGGTACTGGTGGCGGTGGTCCTGGCCGTAGTCGCCGCGTCCAGCTTCGACACCGGCCTTGCCTGCTTCGCCGGCCTGGCGATGGTGGCCTGGCTGCGCCGCCACGGCGCAGGAACCTGGCTGCTGCTGGTGGCCGGCACGGTACTGGGCGCATGCGCCTGGCTCGCCGGCAATGCGGGGGCCGGCGGCCTGCAGTTCGCGCCGGCGACCCAGGCGCCACTGCTGTTGCGCTGGCTGGCGGCGCCGTTCGCCTATGCGCTGTGGCCGGCGATCGATGTCGACGTCGCGGCGCAGGTTCCGGGCACATTGGGCGCGGCGGTGGCGGTGCCGATGGCGCGCACGTGGGAAAGCGTGTTCGGTGCATTCGAGACTGCGACATGGCCGTGGTTGGGCCTGGGCGCGATCGGCATCGCGCTGTTCGTCGCCCTGGCCGCGCGCGCACGACGTCTGGCCGACAACCGCGGCATCACCACCGTGGGCCTCGGACTTGCCGCATTCGCCTTGGCCGCGGGCGCGGTTGTCGTCGCCCGGGCCCACTATTTCAGCCAACTGCATCCGGAGCAGTTGCTGGCCACGGGGTACGTCGTGTGGTCGGTCCTGTTCTGGGGCGGGCTGCTGCTTGCCGCCACGGGCCTGGCAAAGCAGGCGCGCCGTGCCGCCGTGCTCGTCGCCACGGTCGCGATCGTGCTGCTGCCGAGCGAGCTGTGGATGTCGCAACTGGCCTTGCGCATGCGCGCGGCCGCCGAGCGTGGCGCAGCGATGGCCGCCAACAACGTGGTCGATCCGAACGTATCGATCGGCGAGACCGTTCCGGCCGAACTGGTTGCTGCGATGCCGCTGCTGCAACGCGATGGCGCTGCGGCATACGCATGGCCGGAGGTGGCCTACCTGGGCCGGACATTGGATCCGGCCGGACTCGCCGCGGTCGCCACGAGCGCGTGGGAAGTCACCCCGATCACGGGCGCGGACGGGCATGCGGCGGTGCGCGTGGCGTTCCGCACGGAATCGCATGCGCGCCGCCTGCTGATCGTCGACGCCACCGGCATCGTGCGGGGCTTGGCCATCCGCGATCGCAGCAGGCCCGGGTATTGGCTGGGCTGGTCGAAGGACGCGGCATTGTCCGGCGCGTTGCAGGCCACGCCGCTGCCGGCGCACTGAGGCGCGCGCGTCACATCGCCGTCATCGTGGCTCCGGAGAATGGGAGTCCATCCCCAGGGACGACGGGCGGAGGCGGGATTGCCTCCAATCTCCAGCGGCGAACCGGCAACGGTTCGCCGCTTTTCATTGGCGCGGTCGCAATGCGCGATCAGCGCACGCCGGCCACCGCCGCCTTCATCCGGGCGATCACGTCGGCGTAGTCGGCGGCGTTGAAGATCGCCGAACCCGCGACGAACGTGTCGGCACCGGCAGCGGCGATTTCCGCGATGTTGTCCGCCTTGACGCCGCCGTCGATCTCCAGGCGGATCGGCTTGCCGGTGCGGTCGATCATCTCGCGCACGCGGCGCAGCTTGGCCAGCGCGGAGGGAATGAACGACTGGCCGCCGAATCCGGGATTCACCGACATCAGCAGTACCAGGTCGAGGTCCTCGAGCACGTAGTCCAGCACTTCCACCGGCGTGGCGGGGTTCAACACCAGCCCGGCCTGGCAACCGCTGGCCTTGATCAGCTGGATCGTGCGATGCACGTGCGCGCTGGCTTCGGGATGGAAGCTGATCAGCGACGCACCGGCCTTGGCGAAATCGGGAACGATGCGGTCGACCGGCTCCACCATCAGGTGCACGTCGATCGGCGCGGTCACCCCATGCTTGCGCAGGGCCTCGCACACCATCGGTCCGATGGTGAGGTTGGGCACGTAGTGGTTGTCCATCACGTCGAAATGCACCCAGTCGGCGCCGGCCTTCAGCACGGTGTCGACTTCCTCGCCGAGCCGGGCGAAGTTGGCCGAGAGGATGGACGGGGCGATGACGGTGGCTTGCATGGCGGGTTACTTCCTGCGCAGGGACTGGATGCGGTCGTAGGCGGCGTTGATTTCGCGGGCCTTGGCTTCGGCCTGGCGGCGCAGTTCTTCGGCGGCCCCCGCCATGCGGTCGGGGTGGTACTGCGAGATCAGGCGGCGGTAGGCCTGGTCGATCTCCGCATCGCTGGCCTCGTCGGTCAGGCCAAGCACGGTGTAGGGGTTGTCGCGGCGCAGCTTGAACCAGTCGGTGTCGAAGGCGTGGCCGATGAGCAGGCCGATCAGCGCGCCCAACGGCGGGTTGCTCCTGAGCAGGGCCGCGCCGGCGAAGAATCCGAGCAATTTGCCGTACCAGCGTTTCATCGGGCAGCGGGTGGCGAAGGGAGGCGGGCAGTTTACGGCAACACCAAACGTCTTCCGCGGGTTACGACCGCGGCCCGGCGCAGCGCGCCGCGCGTTCGCGTGGCCGCGCCGTGCCGCACGAAAGGTGGCCTGGAGTCACCCTGCACGCCCCGCCCGACCGGCGTACACTGCCCGGCCCTGTCGCGCCCGCGCGCGCGGAGCGCAGGCAGGCACGAGCCATTGCGGCTGCTTTTCGAGGATGTTGCCTTGCCCACCACCGTGTCCCGCCCTTACCTGCTCGAGTCGGATCTTCCCGGCCTGAACCTGCGCCATCGCGGCAAGGTCCGCGACGTGTTCGACCTGCCGGGCGACCGGCTGCCGGCCGGCCATCCCGGCGACCATCTCCTCATCGTCGCCACCGACCGCCTCAGCGCGTTCGACGTGGTGCTGCCCGACCCGATCCCGGGCAAGGGCGAGATGCTCTGCCAGATCAGCAATTTCTGGTTCGGCCTGACCGAGAACATCGTGCCCAACCACCTCACCGGCATCGACGTGGCATCGGTGCTGCCCGCGAACGTCGACGCATCGCTGTACGCGAAGCGCGCGGTGGTGACCAAGCGGCTCAAGCCGGTGTCGGTGGAATGCATCGCGCGCGGTTACGTGATCGGCAGCGGCTGGAAGGATTACCAGCGCACCGGCCGCATCAGCGGCATCGCCCTGCCCGATGGCCTGCGCCAGGCCGAGCAGTTGGCCGAACCGATCTTCACGCCCTCGACCAAGGCCGCGGTCGGCGACCACGACGAGAACATCGACTTCGACACCGTCGTGCGCACGGTCGGCGCGGATCTCGCCGAGCAGGTGCGCGACGCGACGCTGCGCCTGTACAAGTTCGCGCGCGACTACGCGGCGCAGCGCGGCATCCTGCTGGCGGACACCAAGTTCGAATTCGGCACCGACGCCGATGGCCGCCTGTACGTGATGGACGAGATGCTCACGCCGGATTCCTCGCGCTACTGGCCCGCGGACGAATACCAGGTCGGCACCAGCCCGCCCAGCTACGACAAGCAGATCGTGCGCGACTACCTGGAAACCCTGGACTGGGACAAGACGCCGCCCGGCCCGAAGCTGCCGGTCGAGGTGATCGAGCGCACGCGCGCGCGCTACGCCGAAGCGCTGCAGAAACTGGCGGGAATTTCCGTCGACTGATCGCACGGAGCCGGGCACTGCCCGGCTTCTTCTCTGTCCACCTGCGCACACGCGCGTGCGCCGCGCCCACGGCGGCTGACAGCCTGGGGGCCGCGGCGTACAGTTCCCGCCATCCACTCCGGAGCCTGCGATGAACGCCACCGCCGACCGCCCGATCGACCGCTGGTTCGCCAGCTATTCGGGCGATCATCGCAACGAGACCAACCAGTTGATCCACGTGGTCTGCGTGCCGGCGATCCTGTGGAGCGTGATCGCGCTGCTGTGGTGCGTGCCGGTGCCGCCGGGACTGTTCGTACCGGGTGCGTGGGCGGCGATCGCGATGTTCGCCGCGTGGATGTTCTATTACCGCGCGTCGCGTCCGCTCGGTTTCGGCATGCTGGCGACGTTCGTGCTGATGGGCTTCCTGACCCGCTGGCTGTACGACACCCTGGGTCCGACGCGCCTGCTGTACGCCGCGATCGCGGTGTTCGTCGTGGCCTGGATCGGCCAGTTCCTCGGCCACAAGATCGAAGGACGCAAGCCGAGCTTCCTCACCGACCTCACCTACCTGCTGATCGGCCCGGCCTGGGTGCTGGCGAAGCTGTACCGCAAGCTCGGCTGGCAGTACTGAGCGACGGCGACCGCCGACGCACAACCAAACGCATCCCGATGCCCGCACGCGACATTGGCCTGGTCCTGCTGATCTGCCTGGCCTGGGCGCTCAACTTCCTCACGTCCGCGCTGGCGATGCGGGAGATTCCACCGTTCCTGTTCACCGCGTTGCGCTTCGCGCTGCTCGCGATGCCGTTGGTGTTCCTGCTCAAGCGTCCCGCACCGGGGCAGTGGCCGCGGCTGGTGACGGTGGCCCTATGCATTGGCGTGCTGCATTTCGGCCTGAGCTTCAGCGCGTTGCGCCTGGCCGGCGACCTGTCCTCGCCGGCGATCGTGATGCAGAGCTACATCCCGATGACCGCGCTGCTGGCGTGGTGGGTGCTCGGTGAGCGCTTCGCCTGGCGCACCGGCGTGGCCATCGCGGTGAGCTTCGCGGGCGTGCTGGTACTGGGGTTCGACCCGCTCGTGCTCGACCAGCCGATGTCGCTGCTGCTGATGCTGGTGTCGGCGGTGTTCCTCGCCATCGGCACGGTGCTGATGAAGGGACTGCGCGGCCTGGACGTCTTCAGCCAGCAGGGCTGGACCGCGGTCTTCAGTGTGCTGCCGCTGCTGGCGATCAGCACCGTGCTGGAACCGGGCGCGCTGGCGCAGCTGCCGCAGGTGAGCTGGGTGGCATGGGCGGGCGCGCTGTACGCCGCGTTCGTGTCCTCGCTGCTCGGCCATGGCCTGTACTACGTGCTGGTGCAGCGGCACCCGGTGGCGCAGGTGACGCCGTGGCTGCTGCTGGTGCCGGTGCTGGCGGTCGCGCTGGGCATCGTGTTCTGGGGCGATCGCCCCGGCACGCGCCTGTGGCTCGGCGGTGCGATGGTTCTGGGCGGCGTGCTGATCATCGCGCTGCGCGCGATCGCGAAGGCACGGGTGATCCCCGCCAGCGACACGCCGTAGGACGGGCTAAAGCCTGCCAACTGCGTGCATGGCTGCACGGCGGCGGGTTTGAGCCGCCCTACTGCTCCTCGACTTCCTGACGCGTCTCGAACATCCGCGCGGTCGGATGAAACGTGCGCGGCGCATAGCCCAGGTCGCGCCGCGCCGGCGTCGCGTCGAACACCAGGTCCGAACGCATCCGCTGCACCGCCGCCTCGCCCAGGCCGGTACCGCCGGCGAGCTTCGCCGCGGCGAGCGCGAGGTTGAACAGCGGCGACGGCAACTCGACCAGCGCAGGCGGCGGATCGAGCACGGCGAGCACGCGCCGCACCATCTCGCGATAGGCCAGCGTTTCACCGCCGGGCAGCGCATACGTCTGGCCGTGCGCCGCCGCGCTGCCCAGCGCGGCGAACGCCGCGGTAGCCAGGTCGTCGACGTGCACCGGCTGGCGCAATCCGTCGGCGTGGCGCGGCAATGGAAAGCGCCCCCAGCGCCGCGCGAGCTGGGCGATGCGGGTCAGCGTGGCATCACGTCCCGCGCCGTAGACCAATGTCGGCCGCAACAGCGTCGCCTGGGCCAAACGCCGCGCCGCCGCCGCCAATACGCCTTCCTCGCCCGCGCGCAGGCGCTGTGCCACGTCGCGTTCGCGCGGATCGGCGGAGCCGCGCTTGACCTCGACGCTGGTCGAACCGAAGGCGACCACGCGCTCGCATTCCAGTGCCGATGCGGCGTACCACGTGGCAAAGGCATCGAGCGGACCGCAACTGACGATGGCGTCGACGCGCGATGGCAATGCCGGCGCCGTGGCCAGGTCGCCCTGCAACCAGTGCAGCCCCGGGCGATCGTGCTGCGGCTGCCGCGACACCGCGGTGACGCGCCAGCCATCGCGCAGCAGCCGCGCCAGCAGCGGCCGGCCGATCTGTCCGCTTCCTCCGAACACCAGCGCGTGCTTCATGCCGACCTCGCGCTCCGCTGCGGCAATACCGCGCGCAGCCAGAGGAAGCCCAGCACCGCGGACAGCACCGACGCAGCGAGGATGCCGAGCACCGACTCGTCATAGCGCAGGCGTTCGTCGTACGCCAGCGAGGCGATGAACAGGCTCATGGTGAAGCCGATGCCGCACAACACGCCCAAGCCGAGCATGGCGCGCAGGTCCATGCCCGCGGGGAAGCGCGCCCACCCGGCGGCGCGCATGGCGAGCGCGGCCGTGACGATGCCCACCGGCTTGCCCAGCACCAGGCCCAGGGCGATGCCCAGCGGCAAGGGTGCGAGCGCATCGTCCAGGCGCATGCCGCCGAGCACCAGTCCGGCATTGGCGAACGCGAACACCGGCAGGATCGCGTAGGCCACCCACGGGTGCAGGGCATGCTCGAGTGTCTCCAGCGGCGAGTGCTCGACGTCGTCGGGGACGGCGTTGCCGCGATCGACGTGTGGAATCAGCAGCCCGGTGGCCACGCCGGCCAGGGTGGCATGCACGCCCGACTTCAATACGCACACCCACAGCACCAGGCCGAGCAGCAGGTACGGCCACAGCGCGATGACCTTGAAGCGGTTGAGCCCCCACATCGCCGCCAGCACCAGGGCCGCCAGTCCGAGAGCGAGGAACGACAGCCCGTGCGAATAGAACAGCGCGATGATCAGGATCGCGATCAGGTCGTCCACCACCGCGATCGTCGACAGCAGCAGCTTCATTCCCACCGGGACGCGCGAGCCCAGCAGCGCCAGCACGCCCAGGGCGAAGGCGATATCGGTTGCCGTCGGCACCGCCCAGCCGCGCATCGCCACCGCATCGCCGTGGTTGAGTGCCGCGAACAGCGCCGCCGGCGCGAGCACGCCGGCGCAGGCGCAGACCATCGGCAGGATCAGCTGCTCGCGGCCGGCGAGTTGGCCGCTGAGCGTCTCGCGCTTGATCTCCAGCGCGACCAGCAGGAAGAAGATCGCCATCAGGCCGTCGTTGATCCACAGCAGCAACGGCTTGGCGATGGCGTAGTCGCCCAGGCCGACCTTCAGCACCAACCCGCGGAAGGCCTCGTAGCCGTCGTGCACCGGGGAATTCGCCACGACCAGCGCGAGGGCCGCGGCGGCGATGAGGGTGATGCCGCCGGCGGCTTCGAGGCGGAAGAATTCGACCAGTGCGTGCAACGGGCGCGGCAGGCGCCGCGCCGGAATGCGGGGATCACTCATGCCTGAAGCTTACTTGCCCGCGATCAGCAACTCGAAGGCGATCCACACGCCGTAGGCGACGAGCAGGAGCACGCCCTCGCCCTTGCTCACGCGCAGGTCGCCGCGCAGCACCGGATACAGCATGAGTGCGAACGCGAGCGCCGCGAGCAACTCATAGCCCAGCGGCAGGGCGAAGTGCCCCGGGCCCATCATCGTCATCGGCAGCGTCAGCGCGCCGCATGCGGCCATGCCGCCGACGATGACCAGGATGTTGAAGACGCTCGCGCCGATGACATGCCCCATCACCATGTCGCCGTGGCCGCGACGCGCGGCGGCGATGGCGGCGGCGACTTCCGGCAGCGCGGTGCCGATGGCGACCGGCAGCAGGCCCGTCAGCACCGGCGACAGCCCCATGCCCTCGCCGATGACCGCCGCCCCGGAGCCGCCCAGGTCCATGCCGAACAGATGCACGCCTTCGCCGCCCACCACCAGCAGCGAGCCCAGCCACGCGAGCGCGGCCCCGAGGACGAAACGGATCAGGTTCTGCGCCAGCATCGTGCTGGTCTGCGCGTACTGCACGAGCGATCCGCGCACCTCCTCGCTTTCGTGGCGGGTGCGCGCCAGGGCGAAGAACAACACCGCGACGAATGCCAGCAGGAGCAGCACGCCTTCCAGCCGCGACAGGTGGCCGTCCGCGCCCAGGCCCAGCACCGCGATCGTGCCGAGCACCAGCACCAGCAGCAGCGGCCGCAGCGCGCGCCAGCGCACCACGATCGGCGCGGCCAGCGCGGCGGCGCCCAGGGTCAGGCCGATGTTCGCGACGTTGCTGCCGACCGCATTGCCGAGCGCCAGCTCGTCCTGACCGTGGAGCACTGCCACCAGGTTCACCGCCAGCTCCGGCAACGACGTCGCGAACGCGACCAGCACCAGTCCGGTGGTGAAGGCGCTCAGGCCGAGCCGCTGGGCCAGGCCCGCGGCCCCCTTCACGATCGAATCGCCACCGAGTGCGAGCAACACCAGGCCGAGCACGAACAAGCCGACGGCAGTAAGCATGGCAGTCCCCTCCAGAGGTTGCCGGGATCTTACGGGGTTTGGTGAATGCGGGCGTCGAGGCGGCGCGGGCCGCGCGACGCACCCCTATCCGCAGCCAGCCACGCGCGCGCCGCCGGTGCCGGAGCGGCAGGCGCGCACATGTTCACGAGCAGCCCTCGACGTAATCGACTTCCGGTGGCAGTCCCACGCGCCACGCGGTGACCTTGGCCGCGTCGGTCTTGCCATCGGTTTCGAACACCAGCACCCCGGCCCCGCCCGCGGGATCCTTGATGCGCAGGTATTCGCCATCGGTGTACTTGTGCGGCCGCGCCTCGACCGCGCCGGCGTAGCGCTTGAGGATCTCCGACTTGGTCATGCCGATCGCGCCGCCGCCGGGCGCCACGTACTTGCTGCTCTGCGTGCCGAAGCGGGCGAACTTGCCGCCGGAGATCATGAAATTGAATTCCGCCGGCACCTTCACCCAGGTCGGCGTCATGAAGTAGCACTCGGCATTGGCGTCCTTGCCGACGGTGGTGAGCTTGCCGCCCCACGCCTTTTCCATCTCCGCAGCGACCGTGCCGAAACGGACGTCGCCGTACCCGATAAAGCTGGCGCCATCGCTCGCCGGCGGCTCGGCGGGCGGCGTGTCGCTCGCCGGCGGCGCCGGGCTCACCGGTGGCGTGTCGGCAGCCGGCGGGGCCGTATCACCCAGCGCTGCGGCAGTCGTATCTCCGGCCGGCGCGCTTGCGGTCGCTGGCGTGCGCTCGGCCGAGCACGCGGCCAACAAGGTGAGCAGGGCAACTGCGAGCAGGGTGCGGGACATGGGCGGCTCCTGGCGGGCTGGCCCGCAGGCTCGGGCAACCCGGGTGAAACCGCCGCGAACGCGTGCGCGTATGTTCAGCCCGGCACGGCGAAGTGCTTCTGCAAGCCGGTCCAGCACGCCTGGTAGTCGCGCTGGCGGTACGCGGCATCGATGGCCTGGCGCGTCGGCCGGATCACCGCGCGCGACTCGAACATGAAGGCCATCGTGTCCTTGATCACGTCCGGCTTCGACAGGTCGGCCGCGCTCGCCTTCTCGAACGTCGCCGCGTCCGGGCCGTGTCCGGTCATCGAGTTGTGCAGCGAGCAGCCGCCCGGCGCGAAACCCTCGGCCTTGGCGTCGTACACGCCCGTGATCAGGCCCATGAACTCGCTGGCGATGTTGCGGTGGAACCACGGCGGGCGGAACGTGTCCTGCGCCACCAGCCAGCGCGGCGGGAAGATCACGAAGTCCATGTTGCTGGTCCCCGCCGTGTCGCTGGGCGAATGCAGGACGAGGAAGATCGACGGATCGGGATGGTCGTAGCTGATCGAGCCGATCGTGTTGAAGCGGCGCAGGTCGTACTTGTACGGCACGTAGTTGCCGTGCCAGCCGACCACGTCGAGCGGCGAATGCCCGATCGGCGCGCGCCACAAATGGCCCTGGAATTTCGCGATCAGCTCGAACTCGCCTTCGACGTCTTCGTACGCGGCGTTCGGCGCGAGGAAGTCGCGCGGGTTGGCCAGACCGTTGGAACCGATCGGCCCCAGGTCGGGCAGCTGCAGCATCGCGCCGAAGTTCTCGCACACGTAGCCGCGCGCCTCGCCGTCCGGCAGGTCGACGCTGAAGCGCACGCCGCGCGGGATCACCGCGATCTCCTGCGGCTCCACCTCGACCACGCCGAACTCGGTGGCGATGTGCAGGCGGCCCTGCTGCGGGACGATCAGCAGTTCGCCATCGGCGTCGTAGAAATAACGGCCCTGCATCGGCTTGTTCGCCGCGTACAGGTGCACGCCGATGCCGGTCTGGCCTTCCGGCGAACCGTTGCCGGCGATGGTGAACAGTCCGTCGACGAAGTCCACCGGCGCCTGCGGCATCGGCGGCGGACTCCAGCGCAGCTGGTCCGGGGTGACCGGATCGCGGCCGAAGTCGCTGTGGAAATGCGAGTGCAGGTACGGCGCGAACGTCCCGTGCATGGCTGCCGGACGGATCCGGTACAGCCAGCTGCGGCGGTTGTGCGAACGCGGCGCGGTGAACGCGGTTCCACTCAACTGCTCCGCGTACAGGCCGTGCGCGACGCGCTGCGGGGAGTTGCGTCCTTCCGGCAGCGTCCCGGCGACCGCTTCGGTCGCGAACTCGTTGCCGAAGCCGGATTGGTAGCCGTTGCCTGCGATCGCCATCGCTGTGTTGTCCCTGTCGCCGAGGAGGAAACCTTAAAGAACGCCGCGCTTCATCTGGTCGCGCTCGATGCTCTCGAACAGCGCCTGGAAGTTGCCTTCGCCGAAGCCCTCGTTGCCCTTGCGCTGGATGATCTCGAAGAAGATCGGGCCGATCGCGTTCTGGGTGAAGATCTGCAACAGCTTGCGCTGCTTGGTCTCGGCGTCGGCGTCGATCAGGATCTTGTTCCTGGCCAGGCGCGCGACGTCCTCGCCGTGGTTGGGCACGCGCTGGTCGATGACCTCGAAGTAGGTGTCCGGCGTATCCAGGAACTCCACGCCCTGCGCGCGCATCGCCTCGACCGTGTCGTAGATGTTGTCGGTGAAGCAGGCGATGTGCTGGATGCCCTCGCCCTTGTAGGCGTCGAGGTATTCATTGATCTGCGACTTCGGGTCGCTGGATTCGTTGAGCGGGATGCGTACGACGCCGTCCGGCGCGGTCATCGCCTTCGACACCAGGCCGGTCTTGGCGCCCTTGATGTCGAAGTAGCGGATCTCGCGGAAGTTGAACAGGCGCTCGTAGTAGTCCGACCACTTCTGCATGTTGCCGAAGTACAGGTTGTGGGTCAGGTGGTCGATGAAGGTCAGGCCGAAGCCCTTGGGGTCCTGGTCGGCGCCCTGCACCGGCAGGTAGTCCTCGTACATCGAGCCCTTGTCGCCGTAACGGTCGACCAGGTACAGCATGCAGTCGCCGATGCCCTTCACCACCGGCGCGTCGACGGCCTTGCTGTCGGCCTTGTCGGTGATCGCCTCGCCGCCGTTGTTGACGACGGTGTCGAACACGACGCGGGCCGGCTTCTGGAAGCGGATCGCGAAGCCGCAGGCGCTGGGGCCGTGCTTGCGCGCGAAATCGGCGGCGAAGCTGTGCGGGTCTTCGTTGACCAGGAAGTTGACGCCGCCCTGGCGGTAGACCGTGATCGGGCGCGTCTTGTGGTGGAGCACCGCGGTGAAACCCATCTTGCGGAAGTAGTCGTGCAGCAGTTCGCCCTGGCCTTCCGGCGCGGCGAATTCGACGAACTCGAAGCCGTTGATGCCGAGCGGATTCTCGAAGGTGGTGACCTGCATGCCGAGATTCGGACCGGTGCTGGTGCCGGTGGAGGCGGTCTGGACGCTCATGCGGGATCTCCTGTTAACGTGGGTCGCGAACGCTGCCCGCAACTGCACGGGCATGGCTGGGGACACTATAGTTTCACATGAAACCAACAACAAGCCACGATAGCACTGATGCTTCAGGCAAGGGCAACCCTCCGTCGGGGCCGAGCGAGGAGCACGCGCGCTGGGAACTGGACCGGTTCCTGCCCTACCGCCTGAGCATCCTGTCCAACCGGGTCAGCCAGACCATCGCCGGCGCCTATGCGCGCCGGTTCGGCCTGGGCGTGACCGAATGGCGCGTGATCGCCGTCCTCGGCCGCTATCCCGGCCTGTCCGCGAACGCGGTGGCCGCCCGCACCGCCATGGACAAGGTCGCGGTCAGCCGCACGGTGGCGCGCCTGCTCGAACGCGGCCTGCTGCAGCGCGACACCCACGACGACGACCGCCGCCGCTCGGTGCTGGAACTTAGCCGCGACGGGTACGGGATCTACGACGAAGTGGTACCGGTGGCGCTGGACTACGAACGCCGCCTGCTCGCGCCGCTGGATGCGGAGGAACGCGCGCAGCTCGACCGCTTGCTGCGCAAGCTCAACGAGGGCGTGGCGCAGCTGGAGGTCGAGCCCGACACGCCGCTGCCGCGCGATTGAGCGGCGGCATCCGCAAACGAGAACGGCGGCCCGAAGGCCGCCGTTCTTTCAACTGCCGGACGATGCCTCGTCGGCGGGCTACTTGACCCCGTGCATCAACCGCTGGATCAGCGGCGCGATCAGGAACAGCAGCGCGCCCGGGATCACCAGGGCCCAGAAGCCGAAGGTGTAGCCCGACAACGCGGAGGCGGCCGTCATGCCGGTCTCGCCGCTGACGTGGCCGGCAAAGATGCCGGACAGGTTGTTGCCGATGCCGGTGGACAGGAACCAGCCGCCCATGCCGAAGCCGACCAGGCGCAGCGGCGCCAGCTTGGTCACCATCGACAGGCCGATCGGCGACAGGCACAGCTCGCCGACGGACTGGATCACGTAGACCATGAACAGCGTCCAGAACGGGATCATCCCGGCGGCGTTGAGCAGCGAGGTCAGCGCGAACATCAGCAACAGGAACGCCAGGCCGTTGAAGATCAGGCCGAGGCCGAACTTGCGCGGGATCGACGGGTTCGCCTTGCCCAGCCGCACCCACAGCCAGGCCATGATCGGCGCGAAGGTGATGATCGCCAGCGAATTCACCGACTGGAACCAGGCCACCGGGAAGGCGAAGCCGAAGATGTTCTTGTCGACGATCTTCTCGGCGAGGAAGGTGAAGGAGCTGCCGGCCTGCTCGAAGAACATCCAGAACAGGATGTTGAAGGTGAAGATGATCAGCATCGCGATGGCGCGGTCGCGCTGCACCGGGCCCTCCTTGACGCCTTCGATCAGGATCATGATGCACAGCAGGGCGAACATCGGGAACAGCACGAACCACTGCAGCGTGGTCGCCTTGATCGAGAGCAGGAAGTAGATCAGCGGGATCGCGACCAGCGCGCCGATGGCGGTGAACAGCACCCGGCCCTTGTGCTCGCCGCCTTCGTTCGGGCGGCCGATGCCGCCGAGCTGGCGGCGGCCGAACCAGAACCACACCAGCGAGATCAGCATGCCGACGCCGGCGGAGATGAAGACCATCTTGTAGGCGGGCATCTCGTCCGTGCCGAACACCTTGCTGGCCAGCCAGCCGGTGAAGATCGGCGCGAGCATCGCGCCCAGGTTGATGCCCATGTAGAAGATGGTGAAGCCCGAATCGCGGCGCTCGTCGGTCGGCGAGTACAGCTTGCCCACCATGGTCGAGATGTTCGGCTTGAACAGGCCGTTGCCGGCGATGATCGTGGCCAGGCCGAACGTGAAGACCTGCGGATTCGGCATGGAGATCATGAACAAGCCGATCGCCATGATCACCGCGCCCAGCAGGATGGAGCGCTGGTAGCCCAGCACCCGGTCCGCGACGTAACCGCCGAAGATTGCGCCTGCATACACGAGCGCCAGGTACGCGCCATAGGTCTGGTTGGCCGAGGCCTCGCCGGTCGCGCTGCCACCGTAGAACTGCGCCACGATGTAGAGCACCAGCGCCCAGCGGATGCCGTAGAAGGCGAAGCGCTCCCAGAACTCGGTCATGAAGAGCATCCACAGCGGACGCGGATGTCCCATCACCTGCTTGAATTCCGGGATCGGAGCACCCGGTGTCGTCGTACTTGCACCGCTCATGCGGCTTCCCCCGTCGAAATGTTCAGAAAAGGCCCGGCGTTTTGCGCGGGACGGGCGAGGATTACCGACGCCATGTGCATGCGTCAAACCCGGAAATCGTTGCTGCAACGCAACAGTCGGCGATTTGCCGGGTCATTCCGGCTAACCGCCAAGGTCGGTCAGGATGTCGTTCAGGCCGGAGTCGGTGGTGTCCCGTAGCCGGTGCCCGGACCGATCGCCGTGCGCACTTCGAACAGTTCGGGGAAGAACGTCAGCTCCAGCGCCTGCTTGAGGAAGCCAACCCCGGACGAGCCCCCGGTGCCGCGCTTGAAGCCGATGATGCGCAGCACCGTGCGCATGTGGCGGAAGCGCCACAGCTGGAATTGCGTTTCCAGGTCGACCAGGTCCTCGCACAGCGCGTACTCGCGCCAGTAGGTGTCGGTGTCCTCGTAGATGCGTTCGAACACCCCGACCAGGGCCGGATCGGATACGTGCGGCCGCGACCAGTCGCGTTCGCGCAGCTGCGCCGGGACGGCATGGCCCCAGCGCGCGAGGTAGATGAGGAACTCGTCGTACAGGCTCGGCGCCTCCAGGGCGCCCTTTAGCGACGCATGGCCGGCTTCGTCGTGCGCGAACACCTTGAGCATCTGCGCATTCTTGTTGCCGAGCAGGAACTCGATGGTGCGGTACTGCAGCGACTGGAAACCCGAGGACGGCCCGAGCACCTCGCGGAATTCCATGTACTCCGACGGCGTCAGCGTCTCCAGCACCGACCACATGTTCGTGAGCTGGTCGAGCACGCGCTTGCAGCGCGCCAGCACCTTGCGGCATTGCCACACCTGGTCGCCGCGCAGGTAGACCACGGCGGCGCGCAGCTCGTGGATCATCAGCTTCATCCACAGCTCCGAGACCTGGTGCTGGACGATGAAGAGCATCTCGTCGTGGTGCGCCGGGCTCGACAGCGGGTGCTGTGCGGACAGCAGGCGATCCAGCTGCAGGTAGCCGCCGTAAGTGGTCCGCCCGGCCAGGTCGGTGTGGATGCCCGACTCGAGCGAGCGCTGGTTGTCTTCGATGCTCATGGCGACCCTGCTGCAATGCAGTAAACAGGGTACCGCCCCGATGCCCGCTGCGTCACATTCGTGACCCGGGAATCGGGCACAATGGCCGCGCTTGGCCGTGATACCGCCCGGCCATCCACCAGGGGAATCCAACGTAATGAAGACGAACTGGCGCCACCGGGCGCTTGCAATGGGTCTTTGCGCGCCGTTCCTGGCCGCGCAGGCGGACACCATGATCAAGGTCCTGCCGTTCCAGCAGGACTGGACCCTCACCACCCAGATCGTAATCAACGACAACTGGAGCGGCGTCCAGGGCATCGAGGGCTACCTCGGCCAGGACCTCACCACGACCACCGGGACCGATCCGCAGACCCTGCTGGGCACCAGCGCGGTCCCGAACGACCTGGATGTCGTCGCCAACCAGACCAACACGTCGACCACCACCGGCGGCGTGCTCGAATTCGAAACCCCGAATCCGACGATCGCGCTGCAGGGCTCGGGCACCGCCGACGCCCCCTACATCGTCATCAACATCGACACGCGCAGCAAGACCAACATCAACGTCGCCTACAACCTGCGCGACATGGACGGCAGCACCGACAATGCCGTGCAGCCGGTCGCCCTGCAGTACCGCGTCGGCGCGCTCGGCAGCTTCACCAACGTGCCGGCCGGCTTCGTCGCCGACGCCACCACCGGCCCCAGCCTCGCCAGCCTGGTCACGGCGGTGTCCGCCACGCTGCCGGCCAACGCCAACAACCAGCCGCTGGTCCAGGTCCGCATCATCACGGCGAACGCGATCGGCAATGACGAGAGCGTCGGCATCGACGACATCTCGATCACCGGCACCTACGCGGGCGGCGTACCGATCCTTTCGATCTCGGACGCCGCCCAGGCGGAGGGTGACGGCGAGGGCTACAGCGGCATGCTCCTGGTCACGTTGAGCGAACCGGCCGGTCCGGGCGGCGTCAGCTTCCAGGCCGAAACCGCGGTCGGCACCGCCACGCCCGACGTGGACTACGTGCCGCAGACCGGCTGGGGCGCGACCATCCCCGAAGGCGAGACCATGATGGGTTTCGTCGTTCCGGTGCACGGCGATACCACGCCGGAAGCGGACGAAACCTTCTTCATCAACGTCTACAACGTCACCGGCGCCGTCGTCGGCGACGGCCAGGGCGTCGGCACGATCGTCAACGACGATTTCGTCGTCACCCCGATCCATGACGTGCAGGGCGCCGGCGCCACCTCGCCGATGGGGAGCCAGTTCGTGACCCTCGAAGGCATCGTGACCGGGCGCAAGGGCAACGGCTTCTTCCTGCAGGCCAGCGATGCCGAAGCGGACACCGATGCGGACACCTCGGAAGGCGTGTTCGTCTTCACCGGCAGCGCGCCGCCCGCGGCCGCCGCGATCGGCAACCGCGTGCGCGTGCAGGGCACGGTGGTCGAGTACATCCCGGCCGCCGATCCCTACCAGCTGCCCTTCACCGAGATCAGTGGGGGCCCGACGGTCACCGAACTCTCCACCGGCAATCCGCTGCCGGCGCCGGTGCCGCTCACGGCGGAGATGAACCGCCCCGACGGCGGCCTGGGCCAGCTGGAGCGTTTCGAGGGCATGCGCGTCACCGTCGCCAGCCTGACCACGATCGCGGCAACCGAAGGCAACGCCACGCCGTACAACGCGACCGGTTCGGCCAACGGCATCATCCATGCGGTGATCACCGGCGTCGCGCGTCCGTTCCGCGAACCCGGCATCCAGTTCCCGGATCCGGCGCCGGGCGGCGGCAGCGTGCCGCCGATCCCGCGCTGGGACGCGAACCCGGAAATCCTCACCATCGACAGCGACTCGCTCGGCGGTCCGGCGTACCTGCTCGACCTTCCGGCCGGCAGCGTGATCCAGGGCCTCACCGGCCCGCTCGACTACGGCTTCCGCCGCTACACCCTGCACCGCGATCCGGCCGTGGCGATCAATGTCGTCGCCGGGCCGGAACCGCGCGCCGCGCGCGCGCCGCTGGCGAGCGAGTTCACCGTCGCCTCCTACAACCTGGAACGCTTCTACGACGACTTCAACGACGCCAACGTCGACGACAGCATCGCCACGACCGCCGCGTACCAGAAGCGCCTGCAGAAGGCCTCGCTCGGCATCCGCGATTACCTGCACACGCCTGACGTACTGGTGACCGTGGAAGTCGAGAAGCTGGAAGTCCTGCAGGCGCTGGCTGCACGCATCAACGCCGATGCGGTCCAGGCCGGCCAGCCGGATCCGCAGTACGTGGCGTACCTGGTCGAAGGCAACGACGTCGGCGGCATCGACATCGGCATGCTGGTGAAGACGGCCACGGTCGGCAACGCGGTTCCGCGCGTCGAAGTCGTCGCCGTCAACCAGATCGGCAAGGACACGACCTGGCAGCAGCCCGATGGCACCACCGGCACCCTCAACGACCGCCCGCCGCTGGCGATGGATGCGGTCGTGCACTTCGCCGACGGCCGCGCCTTCCCGATCACGGTGATCGGCGTGCACCAGCGTTCGCTGATCGACTCGGAACTGGACACGGCCGCGGGCGACCGCGTGCGCAAGAAGCGCCAGCGCCAGGCCGAGTTCCTGGCCGGCTACATCCAGCAGCGCCAGGCGGCATCGCCGACGACGCGCATCGTCACCCTCGGCGACTTCAACGCGTTCGCCTTCAACGACGGACTCGCCGACACGATGAATGTCGTCGCCGGCACGCCGACCCCGGACGCGGAAACTGCCGTCCCCGGCGACGGCATCGACCTGGTCGACCCGGACCTGGTCAACCTGGGCGAGCTGGGTCGCGCAGACCAGCGCTACTCGTTCGTGTTCGACGGCAACGCGCAGACGCTCGACCACGTGCTGGTCAACGAGGAGCTGATCGTCAACACGCGCGGTGCCGAGGTCGATCACGCCCGCATCAACGCGGACTTCTCGGAAACCAACCGCAGCGATGCGGACACTGCCACGCGCACTGCCGACCACGACCCGGTCATCGCCTACTTCGACCCGCGCGCCGTGGCCGACCTGTCGATCGAGGCGAGCGCCACGAAGACCTCGGTCAGCGCCGCGGGCACGATGCAGTTCCTTGCCACCGTGCACAACGCGGGGCCGGAAGCCGCCGAAGCGGTAGGCGTCGGCTTCGCCATCGACGCCGCGCTGCCGACGATGGCGGTCACGGCGCCGGCCGGCTGGAACTGCGACGCCGCGCTGGTCGAGAACGGCCGCACGTCGATCGCCTGCAACGCCACGGACATGGCCGCGGACGCCGATGCGACGTTCGCCATCACCGCGGACGTCACCGCCGAGTCGGTGCAGTCGGTCGTGAACCTGGCGGCGGTGGTCACCGCCAAGTCGCTCGACCCGGTCACCGGGAACGACGAGGCGACCGCGTCCATCGACGCGATCGCCCGCGCCGACCTGTACACCCAGCTCGCCGGTCCGCGCCGGACGCTGCGCGCCGGC
This sequence comes from Lysobacter oryzae DSM 21044, assembly GCF_059568595.1. NCBI lineage: Bacteria > Pseudomonadati > Pseudomonadota > Gammaproteobacteria > Lysobacterales > Lysobacteraceae > Lysobacter > Lysobacter oryzae. The sequence goes on from NZ_JCANTQ010000010.1 coordinate 422,836, forward strand.
AGCGTCGCGCCGATCTCGGTGACGGTGCGCAACGCCGGGCCGTACGACGCCCAGCGCCCGACCCTGACGATCGCCGGCAACGCGCCGGTCACCGGCGTGGTCCTCAACAAGCCCGAGGACTGGGACTGCGTGGTGGCCGCCAACGGCAACAGTGCCTTCACGGCGACGTGCACGACCGCCAAGCTGTTCGCGCCCAAGACGTCGCGCCGCTTCGACCTGAGCATCCCGGTGCCTTCGCAGGCAGCGCTGACGGTCTCGGCCACCGCCGAGTCGACGACGATCGACCTGGCGCCTGCCAACAACGGCGTGACCTACAGCAGCCAGATCGCGCCCTGACCCACCGGCGCCGAAAAGGCAAGTGCAGAAAGCGCGGCTACGGCCGCGCTTTTTGTTTGCGCGGCCGCCTACATCCGGCCCCGTCTTGCCGCATTGCGCAACGGGCTGTTTACACCCGGCGGGTATCATCGCAGGGCTAACAACGTGAGTCGGTCCAGGACCTTCGAATGACGATCGCCGCCACCTACCAGATTGAATACCTGCAATACCTCGGGGCCGACGGCAAGCTCGTCGCCGAATTACCGCCCGCCTTCCGCGATGCCAAGGCACTGCTGCCGCTGTTCAAGCAGATGCTGTTCGTACGCGTGTTCGACACCAAGGCGATCGCGCTGCAACGCACCGGCAAGCTCGGCACCTATGCCTCCTGCCTCGGCCACGAGGCGACGCACGTGGGCATCGGCGCATCCACGCGCCCGGAGGACGTGTTCGCCCCGAGCTACCGCGAATACGGCGCGCAGTTCATGCGCGGGGTGAAGCCGCGCGAAGTACTGCTGTACTGGGGCGGCGACGAACGCGGCAACGACTTCTCGGGGCCTAAGCACGACTACCCCTGGTGCGTACCGATCTCGACCCAATGCCTGATGGCGGCCGGCGCCGCGCTGTCGTTCAAGCTGCGCAAGCAGGACCGCATCGCGGTGGCCTGCTGCGGTGACGGCGGCTCGTCCAAGACCGACTTCTATGCCGCGCTGAATTCCGCTGGCGCGTATACCGCGCCGCTGGTCCTGTGCGTGGTCAACAACGGCTGGGCGATCTCGGTGCCGCGTTCGGCCCAGACCGGCGCTGCCACGCTCGCCCAGAAGGGCCTGGCCGGCGGGCTGTACTGCCTGCAGGTCGACGGCAACGACCTGTTCGCGGTGATGGAAGGCATGCGTCGCGCCACCGAGCGCGCGCGCAACGGCGAAGGCGGCACCGTGATCGAGTTCCTGACCTACCGCCTGCACGACCACACCACCGCCGACGACGCCCGCCGTTACCGCGCCGACGAGGAAGTGAAGGCCGCCTGGGCGCGGGATCCGATTCCGCGCCTGCGCACCTTCCTGACCGGACAGGGGTTGTGGAGCGAGGCCGAGGAACAGGCCTGGGCCGACGAATCCGGCAAGCGCGTCGACGAGGAAATCAACGCCTACCTCAACACGCCGGTGCAGCCGGTCGAAGCGATGTTCGATTACCTGTACGCCGACATGCCGCCGGACGTCGCCGCGCACCGCGCCGCGGCGCTGGCGCTGGAGGGCCGCTCGTGAACAAGGCCGACACCATGCCCCAGATCGATTCCAACGCCGCGACGTCCACTCCCATCACCCTGATCGAAGCGATCACGCAGGCGCTCGCCTACGAGATGCGCAACGACGATGCGGTCGTCGTGCTCGGCGAGGACGTCGGCGTCAACGGTGGCGTGTTCCGCGCGACCGCCGGCCTGCAGCAGAGCTTCGGACCCGAACGCGTGCTCGACACGCCGCTGGACGAAACCACCATCGCCGGCCTGACCGTCGGCATGGCCTCGCAAGGGATGAAGCCCGTCGCGGAGGCGCAGTTCGATGGCTTCATGTATCCGATGGTCGACTTCATCGTCTGCCACGCCGCGCGCATGCGCTACCGCACCCGCGGCCGGCTCAGCTGCCCGATGGTGCTGCGCGTGCCGTGGGGCGGCGGCATCCGCGCGCCCGAGCACCATAGCGAAGCCAACGAAGCGATCTTCACCAACGTCCCGGGCCTGCGCGTGGTGATGCCCTCTTCGCCGGCGCGCGCCTATGGCCTGCTGCTGGCGGCGATCCGCGACCCGGACCCGGTGATCTTCTTCGAGCCCAAGCGCATCTACCGCCAGTACAAGGAACTCGTGCCCGACGACGGCGAGGCGCTGCCGCTGGACGTGTGCTACGTGCTGCGCGATGGCACCGACGTGACCCTGGTGACTTGGGGCGCGCAGGTGAAGGAAGCGCTGGAAGCCGCCGAGAAGCTCGCCGGCGAAGGCATCAGCGCCGAAGTCATCGACGTCGCCACGCTGCGCCCGCTCGACTTCGCCACCATCGCCGAATCGGTCAGCCGCACCGGCCGCTGCGTGATCGTGCACGAAGCGCCGAAGACCGCCGGTTTCGGCGCCGAGATCGCCGCGCGCTTGGCGGAGGAATCGATGTACGACCTGCTCGCGCCGGTCGAACGCGTCACCGGCTACGACACCCACATCCCGCTGTTCCGCCTGGAAATGAAATACCTGCCGGGCGTGGACCGGATCGTGGCGGCGGCCAAGCGCACGCTGGCCGCCGGCTGAGCATGCCGCGCCGGCATCGAGCCCAGCGCGCGCAACGGTGCACGGGCACGATGCGCGCCATGGCGGGTGGTGGACCGAAGACGCCGATGGCCGCCGTGGCTGCATGGCCGCGGAACGCCGGCAAACGTATTGCGCCCGCACCCGACCGGCGGGCCGCAGCAGGGGCATCGCATCAACGCCCTTGAACCAGCGAATCGAACCAGGACAAGAGAGAGCCGCATGAGCAACACGAAGACCTTCCTGCTTCCCGACCTCGGCGAAGGCCTGCCCGATGCGACCATCGTCGAGTGGTACGTGAAGGTGGGCGACACCATCCGCCTCGACGACAACCTGGTGTCGATGGAGACCGCCAAGGCGGTCGTCGACGTGCCCTCGCCCGTCTCGGGCAAGGTGCTCAAGCTCGCCGGCGGACCGGGCGACGTGATCGTCACCGGCAAGATGCTGGCGGAATTCGAGATCGACCCGAACCTGCCGCAGCGCGCGGAAGGCCAGGACACCGGTCACCACCATGGCGGACACGCGCCGGAAGCGCCGGCGCCAGCCCAGGCCGCGCAACCGGAAACCAAGACCGAGGCCGTGCGCGAGGACAGCGGCACCGTGGTCGGGGCGATGCAGAGCTCCGACGCGGTGCGTGCCGAAGCCGCGGTCGCCGTGGGTGGCGTCAAGGCGATGCCGGCGGTGCGCGCGCAGGCGCGCAAGCTCGGCGTCGACATCGCACGCGTGCGCCCCACCGGGGCCGATGGCGTGGTGACGATGGACGATGTGAAGCGCGCCGCCGCCGACGGCAGCGCGAAGATGGGCGCGGCCGCACCGGTGGCGCGGACCGCGGCACCGGCGCCGGTCGCGGCAGCCGCGGCCGCTCCCGCGGCACGCAGCACCCTGTCGCAGGCGGGCAAGCCGATGCGTACGCAGCCGCCGGGCGCAGCCGCCAGCGGCCAGCCGGAACAGCTCAAGGGCGTGCGCCGCAACATGGCGCGGGTGATGGCCGACGCGCACAGCAAGGTGGTGCCGACCACGCTGGTCGATGATGCCGACCTGCACGACTGGATCGGCAAGCAGGACATCACCGCGCGCCTGGTGCGCGCGATCGTGACCGCCTGCAAGACCGTGCCGGCGCTGAATGCCTGGTTCGACGGCGACAACCTCACGCGGACGCAGCATCCGCACGTCGACGTCGGCATCGCGGTCGATACCGACGACGGCCTGTTCGTGCCCGCGCTGCGCAATGCCGACATGCTCGATGGCGCCGGCGTGCGCACCGCCATCCAGCGCCTGCGCGCACAGGTGGAGGACCGCAGCATCCCGCCCAGCGAACTGAGCGGCTACACCATCTCGCTGTCGAATTTCGGCATGTTCGCCGGCCGCTACGCGACGCCCGTGGTGGTGCCGCCGTGCGTGGCGATCGTGGGCGCCGGCAAGCTCTCGCACGACGTGGTTGCGGTCATCGGTGGCATCGAAGTGCACCGGCGCATGCCGATCTCGCTGACCTTCGATCATCGCGCCTGCACGGGCGGCGAAGCGGCGCGCTTCCTCAAGGCCCTGCTGGACGACATGTCCCTGCCCAACTGAACCCGATGACGCCGCCCGGGTGAGCGCAGCGCGCCCGGGAGCTGCACGACGTGGAATGGCCACGAGCCGGGCGCGCTGCGCTGCCCGGCCAGCAGAGGAAGGAGCAGTGCCATGGCCCATCGCAGCCGCCTCGCCGGTTTCATCATCGACTGCAACACCGGCGACCTCGACGCCGCCGCCGATTTCTGGAGCCAGGCACTGGGCGTCAGCATCGCCGACCGCGACGCCGGCGACGGCACCGCGCAGTACCAGCAGTTCGGCGACACCCCCGGCGACCTCCACATCGAAGTACAGAAGGTCGACCATCCCTCGCGCGTGCACCTCGACATCGAGGCGGACGACGTCGATGCGGAAGCGGCTCGGCTGGAGCAGCTGGGCGCGCGCAAGATCGCGTTCGTGAAGCGCTGGTGGGTGATGGAAGCGCCGACCGGCCACCGCTTCTGCGTGGTGCGGATGAAGCACCCCGAGCAGGGCGCGGCGCCCAACGAGTGGGCTTAGGCGGCGTTCGCGCGGCCCCGGGGAATCCCCTCAGCGCGGATTGATGCTGGTGAACAACGGCGTGTCGTCGATGACGACGCGATCGCGGCCGCCGGCTTTCGCGCGGTACAGGGCCTGGTCGGCGCGGTCGAAGGTCTGTTCGGGACGATCGCGCATGGGATCGCCGGCCGCGATGCCGATCGACACGGTGATCGCGAACGGCAATGGCGCACGCGCCACCCGCTCGCGGATCCGGTGCGCGACTTCCGACGCGCCGTCGAGCGCGGTCCCCGGCAGGTACACCAGGATTTCCTCGCCGCCGTAGCGCACGGCGATGTCGCTCTTGCGGATCGAGGCCGTCACCGCGTCGGCGACTGCGCGCAGCGCCTGATCGCCGGCCAGGTGGCCATGCGCGTCGTTGACCAGCTTGAAGTGGTCGATGTCGAGCAACAGCAGCGTATACGGCGGCCGTTCGGACGCGTCACGCTTGAGCGTGTCACTCAGCACTTCCTCCATCGCGGCGCGGTTGAGCAGGCCGGTGAGCGGGTCGCGGGTGGCGGCCTGCTGCAGTTCCTCGTGGCGGCGCTGCAGTTCCGCGCGCGCCTGCTCGGCGTGCTGCGCGGCGGCTTCGCGCGCGCTCAGCAACTGCCCCTGCTCGAGCATCAGCCGGCGCAGCTCCAGCAGGTGCTGGGTCTGGCGCGCGAGGAGCTCCAAGCCCTGGACCTGCGCCGCGGTGAGATGGCGCGGCACCACGTCGGCCACGCTCAGCGTGCCCAGCGGGTAGCGCCGCGGATCCAGCAGCGGAACGCCCGCGTAGAAGCGCGGCGGCTTGCCGCCGAGGCGACGGCGCTTCGCCGCCGGGATCGGATCGATGTCCAGGTCGGCGATGACCAGGGTGCGGTCGGGCTGGTCGATGGCGTGGTTGCACAACGACAGCTCGCGTGCGACCTGCGACTGGTCGACGCCGATCTGCGCCTTGAACCAGACCCGGTCGCGATCGATCAGGGAGATCGAAGCGGCGGATACGCCGCAGAGCATCACCGCCAGGTGGACGATGTCGTCGAAGGCCTGTTCCGGCGCGGTATCGACGATCGCATAGGCGTCCAGCGCCGCCTGCCTCGCGGTCTCGTTGTCGTTGGTCTGCGCCGGCAACCGTACTGACATGGCGCACCACGATTGCGCCGCCGCATGGCGCGCGTCAAGTGGAAACGACGGCGATCACGCCTCTTCCAGCAGTTGCGCCAGCGCCTCGACCACCTCGGCCAGTTCAGCCGCCTCGTGCAGGTGCCCGACGAGGTCCTCGTCCAGGTGCAGCGAGCCCGTTTCGGTCTGGCGCAGGAGGGCGCCGCCCTCCCGCTTGAGGCGCGCGATCAGCTGGCCCGCCTCCTTGGGCGAAGCGAAACCGGTGCTCTGCACGAGCACGCGATCGCCATCGACGAACTTGAAATAGAAGCGGCCGTCGGCCTCGCGGTACTGCTTGAACAGGGGCAGCGTCGCCTTCTCCTTGCGGATGCGGGCCGGCGTCGCGCTGCTCGACAGGTCGCGTAGTCCCACCGACTCGCGCAGTCGCGCCAGCAGCGGCGTCGCGTGGCGGGCGCGCAGGCGCGCGGCGCCTTCGCGCAGGATCGCCTCGATCTCCGCCGGCTTGGCCATCAGCGTTTCGTACCGCTCGCGCAGCGGCGCGACTTCGCTGTCGATGCGCTCGAACAGCTTCTGCTTGGCGTCGCCCCAACCGATCCCGTCGGCGTACGCCTGGCGCATGGCCGCGGTTTCCTCGGCGGAAGCAAAGGCCTGGTAGAGCTGGAACACGTTGGAGTTGTCCGCGTCCTTCGGCTCGCCCGGCGCGCGCGAATCGGTGACGATGCCGGCGATAAGCTTCTTCAGTTGCTCGCGCGGCACGAACAGCGGAATGGTGTTGTCGTAGCTCTTGCTCATCTTGCGGCCGTCGAGGCCCGGCAGCGTCGCCACGTGCTCCTCGATCGCCGCTTCGGGCAGGGTGAAGTGCTCGCCATACAAGTGGTTGAAGCGCTGGCCGAAGTCGCGCGCCATCTCGATGTGCTGCACCTGGTCGCGCCCCACCGGCACCTTGTGCGCGTTGAACAGCAGGATGTCCGCGGCCATCAGCACCGGGTACATGAACAAGCCCGCGGTGATCGCAGCATCGTCGTCGACGCCCTCGGCGCGGTTCTTGTCGACCGATGCCTTGTAGGCGTGCGCGCGATTGAGGATGCCCTTGCCCGCCACGCAACTGAGGAACCAGGTGAGCTCGGGAATCTCGGGAATGTCGCTCTGCCGGTAGAACCACACCGACTGCGGATCGAGTCCGCAGGCCAGCCACGTCGCGGCGATCTCCAGCGTCGAACGCTGCACGCGGGCCGGATCGGTGACCTTGATCAGCGCGTGGTAGTCGGCGAGGAAGTAGTAGCTCTCCACCTGCGGGTCGCGGCTGGCGGCGACGGCCGGGCGGATCGCGCCGACGTAATTGCCAAGGTGCGGCGTGCCGGAGGTGGTGATGCCGGTGAGGACACGGATGCGGGACATGCGAAGCCGGTTCATGAAGCGGAGCGGCAGTTTAACCGCTGCTACCCGCATCCCAGGCCGTAGCGCGCGGAAACCCCGTTCGCGGTGGCGGCGCGTTTGCCCGGCTACCTCATCCGGAGACCACGCCATGTTCCGCCGCTTCGCTACCGCTGCCGTTTGCTTCGCACTCGCCGCCTGCAGCGCGGCACAGGCCAGCCCGCTGGTGGACATCGGCGTGATCGACCGCGACAGCGGCGAGTGGCTGGGCCCGATCCGCCACCGCGGCCAGGACTGGATCGAAGGCGAACCCGGCCATCGCTACGGCGTGCGCCTGACCAACACCACCGGCGGCCGCGTCCTCGTGGTGTTGTCCGTCGACGGGGTGAACGCGGTGACCGGCCAGACCGCCCACCCCGCCCAAGCCGGCTACGTCCTCGACCCCTGGGAGAGCACCGAGATCAATGGCTGGCGCAAGTCGCTCGATGACGTCGCCCAGTTCGTGTTCACCGACCTGCCCGACAGCTACGCGGCCCGCACCGGGCGGCCCGACAACGTTGGCGTGATCGGTATCGCCGTGTTCGAGGAAGCACGCCCTGCGTACTACGAGGACGCACCGACCTGGCGTCGCCAGGGGCCCGCGGCGCGCGATGCCGTCGGCGCCGCGAAGGCATCGGCGCCACCCGCCGCGGAAGCGAGCGGCATGGCGCGCGACGAGGCGGCGGCACAGCAGTCGCTCGGTACCGGCCACGGCGACCGCGAATGGTCGCCGGTGTCGCGCACCGGTTTCGTGCGTGCCACGCGTGCCCCTGCGCAAGTGATCCAGTTGCGCTACGACGACTACCGCACGCTGGTCGCGCGCGGCGTGCTGCCGCGCGAGCCTCGCTACGGCTGGCGCGCACCCGAACCCGATGCGTTTCCCGGCGGTTTCGTCGCCGACCCGCCGCGTTGATCATTGGCCAGGCGCCACCGCGCAAAAAGAAACGGGCCGCCGAGCGGCCCGTTCCGGTTGCGATCCTGTCACTGGGTTCAGTGCAGCGACCGCGTGAAATCCTCGACCTCGCGATCGGCCCGATCACGATCCCAGCCGTAGCGTTCCTGCAGCTTGCCCGACAGGTACTGCGAGTTGCCCTCGCTGACGTCGAACACGTCGTCGGTCAGGTCGCCCCAACGCGCCTGGATCTGTCCCTTGAGCTGCGTCCACTTGCCCTGGATGACGTCTTTGTTCATGCGTGTGCTCCTCGTACGGAAGTTGGCGCATCGCCAGGCGATGCCCGCGCAGCATGCAAGCGGCCGCGTTCGCGATGAATCACGATGGCGTTAGCGGCCGGTTCCACCGGGATGAATGCGGAAAAGGCGGCGTGCACAAAAAAGGCCGGAAGCCCGGCCTTTTTCGTATGCGCGATCGTTACGCGATCAGCACTGGGCGTCCTTGCAATCCTCGGCCTTGTCTTCGACCTTTTCGCCGACCTTCTGCACGTCCTTGCCCGCGCCCGCCATGGTGTTGCAGGCGGTGAGGAAGCCGGACGAGAACGCAACGAGCAGCAGCAGGGAAATCAGACGCTTCATGTTTTTCTCCTTCGGATGTCGGGGGAATCTCGACCTTGCGATTCGGCGTTCGCCTAGTCCGCCCCCGCATCTAACGCGGGGGCGCATGAACTCCCCGTGCAGACAGCCTCACCTGTTCAGCTGCCGGAAGGCCGCCAAACCGCACCCAAGAAAAAAGGCCGGATCGCTCCGGCCTTTGCTACGTCGGTTGCGGCCCGCTCAGTGGCTGGCCTTGTCTTCGACCTTTTCGCCCAGCTTCTTCACGTCCTTGCCCAGGCCTTCCATGGTGTTGCAGGCCGACAGGACCGACATCGAGAACAGGGCCAGCAGGGCCGCGGCCATCAGACGCTTCATTCGATTGCTCTCCAAAAACTAAGGGTACGGATAGGGCGGGGTGCCGCGCCGGCGCATGGTGTGACGACCGCGTGAGCCGTGCAAGAGGCTCCGCGCTGGCCTGGCAGCGGCCATTCAGCGTGTCAGTCCCGCATCAGCGTCGACTTGCCGAACAGGCTCTCGACCAGGTCGACGGCCACTTCCGCGGTGCGGTTGCGGGTGTCGAGGACCGGGTTGAGTTCCATGATGTCCAGCGAGGCCAGGCGGCCGCTGTCGGCGATCATCTCCATCACCAGCTGCGCCTCGCGGTAACTCGGGCCGCCAGGCACCGTGGTGCCCACGCCGGGCGCGATCGCCGGATCCAGGAAATCGACATCGAAGCTCACGTGCAGGTGGGTGTTCTCATCCACGCCATCGAGCGCTTCCTCCATCGCCCGCTTCATCCCGACCTCGTCGATGTAGCGCATGTCGTACACGTCGAGGCCGTGCTCCTTCACCAGGCGCTTCTCGCCCTCGTCGACCGAGCGGATGCCGATCTGGCGGATCACCTCCGGATCGATCGCCGGCGCCGATCCGCCCAGGTGGGTGAGTTCGCGCGGACCCAGCCCGCACAGGCACGCCACCGGCATGCCGTGGATGTTGCCGGACGGCGTGACATCGCTGGTGTTGAAGTCGGCGTGGGCATCGAGCCAGAGCACGCGCAGCTTCTTGTTCGCTTCGCGGCAATAGCGCGCGACCGCGGTGATCGATCCCAAGCCGAGGCAATGGTCGCCGCCGAGCAGGATCGGCATGCGGCCGCCACGAAGTTCGGCGAGCACGGCGTCCATCACCGCCTGGTTCCAGGCCACGACTTCGGGCAGGTGGCGATAGCCTTCGGTCGGCGGCTGCCACGGGTTGCGCGGACCGTCGAGGTTGCCGCGATCGATCACGTCGATGCCGCGTCCGACCAGGGCCTGGTGCAGGCCGGCGATGCGCAGCGCCTCGGGACCAATGCGCGCACCGAGGTGTCCCGCACCGATGTCGGTGGGTGCGCCGATCAGGGAAACAGGGGGGAAGGTTCGGCTCATGCACCCGGTCCATGTGGTGCCGGCTTTCGGAATCGAACCGAAGACCTACCGCTTACAAGGCGGTTGCTCTACCAACTGAGCTAAGCCGGCGTGGGAATGTGCGGCCCGCAGGCCGTGCGCGGCATTCTAGCCTGCCGCGGCGCGGCGCCGGTCAGCGCTGCCGCGGGCAATCGACCTTGCGGTGCTGGGCGGCGGCGATCGCGGCCTGTGCGGGGCGCGGATCGAAGGCGCCATCGGCGACCACGTCCACCCAGGTCTCAGTCGCTTCGCCCAATGCAGCGACCTGCGCGGGGAAGCCGGCGGCCTTGAGCGACTCGGCGCGCTTCTTCGCGCCGGCCTCGCTGCTGTAGCGGCCCAGTGCGATCGAGTTGGCTTCGGTGCCGTCGCGCACGACCAGGAAATCGCTGAAGCCCGCGGCGCCGATGCGTTCGGCCTCCGCGCGCGCCTGTTCGGGCGATGCCAGCGCGGGCAGGTAGACGCGCCAGCCCCGCGCGGCACCGGCGGCCTCTTCGCGTGAGGCCAGCGACTGCACGAGCGGCTTGAGCTTCGCCGCCGCGGCTGCGCCGGCGTCGCGGGTCGCGAACGGGCCAAAGCTGAAGCATTGCTGCGGTGACGGCGTCGCGGTGGCGGTGGGTGGCACCGCTTCGTTCGACGCTACCGCAGCTGGCGCCGCGACGATCGCGGCCACGGCCGGCCGCTCGCTGACCAACTGCAGTCGCGCCACGCCCGCGGGCGTCCGTGCCGGTGGCGGCGGAGCCGGTGGATCGCGCGTGATCCACCACGCGGCCGCGCCCAGGTTGAGCACGGAGAGCAAAACGATGAGGGCGCGTGCAAGCATGCGGGGATTCTAGGGGGAAGGCTCTAGGCCGTGGTATCGACGGCAGCCCAGATCGCGAGGCCTTCGAGCACCAACGAGGGCACCGGAGTCGCCGCGGGCAGGCGCGCTGCGATCTCGCCCAGGCCGCCGCCATGCAGGAGCAGGCGCGGGCGCTGCCCGATGTGCCGGGTCGCCGCCTCCACGCTGGATTCGATCAGCGCCAGCGCCGCGCCCTCGCAACCGGACGCCAGCGCATCCTCGGTGTCCGTGGCGAAGTCCGCGTACGCGCCGCCCTGCGATGGCAGCTGGGGCGCGCGATCGTGCAGCGCGGCGCGCATCAAGGCGGGCGACGGCGCGATACGCCCTCCGACGTGCCGTCCGGTCGCATCGACCAGGTCCACGGTGAGCGCGGTGCCGATCCCGCACACCAGCACCGCTTCGCGGTAGCGGGTATGCGCGCCGAGCATGGCGAGGAAGCGATCGACGCCGAGCTTGTGCGGCTGTGCGTAGGCAATGCGCAGACCGCCGAACGATGCCTGCGTCCGCGCCAGGGATATGCGGCGCGCGCGTTGCGCCAAGGCCAGCAGCAGGGTGACGCGCAGGGTGTCGCCCGCCACGCTGGCGACGTGGGCGACGTCGATGCGTTCGGGCAACGTGCCTGCAAGCGCGGCAGCGAGGTCCCCCTCGCGGTGCGGCAGCGCGATGACCTCGCCGATGCGGCCGTCGAGCAACGGCGCGCATTTCAGTCGGGTATTGCCCAGGTCGAACAGCCAGGCCGTCACGCGAGGGCCGCCCTGCGCACGCTGACTTCACCGGCATGCACGCGTTGCTCGCGGCCGTCGTCCAGGCGCAGGCGCAAGGCGCCGTCCTCGGCCACGCCCAAGGCCGTTCCGGCCTGCCGCGTGGTGTCCGATTGCAGGGTGATGGCCTGGCCCGCCAGGGCATCGAGCGCGGCATAGCGCGGCAGGAACGGAGCGAGCCCCTCGGCGTCGAACAGATCCAGCGCCGGCAACAGGTGCGCGATGACCGCGGCCGCGGCGGCGTTGCGCTCCGGAACCGCGCGCGCGTGGTGTTCCGCGAGCCCGGCCAGGTCGCACCACGGCTGGTCGATCGCGAGCGCGGCCACTTCCGGCATGCGGATGTTGAGCCCCAGCCCGATCACCGCGCGCGCCGGGCCGGCGTGTTCGCCGCTGCCCTCGATCAGCAACCCGCCGAGCTTGCGCAGTCCGTGCGCCGATGCCTCGACGACGTCGTTCGGCCACTTCAGGCGGACGCAATCGAATCCGAGTGCCCGCAACGCTTCGGCGGTCGCCACGCCGGCCACCAGGCTGAGGCCGCCCAGCCGCGCCAGGCCACCGGCGAACGGACGCGACACCGACAGATAAAGGTGCGCGGCCAGCGGCGACGCCCAGCTGCGCCCCCGACGCCCGCGGCCGCCGGTCTGGCGCTCGGCGAGCAGCACGTCGACCCCCGCCGCCGGGTCGACCGGGCGGCGCAGCAATTCGCTGTTGGTCGAGTCGATGGACCAGGCGACCTCGAGGCTGCCAACGCGGGCCGCCACGGCCGCCGGCAGGGTGGCGCGGATGCGGTGCGCATCGAGTAGGTCGAGCGGCTGGGTCAAGGCATAGCCGCGGCCGGGCTGGGCGGCGATGCCGACCCCAGCCTGGCGCAGGCCCTCGATCCGCTTCCAGACCGCGGCCCGGGTCTGGCCGGCGGCCTTGGCGAGGGCATCGCCGCTGGCGGGGCCACGAATCAGGTGTTCCAGGAGGGCGCGGTCGTCCATGCCGCGATTATGCGGGCCGTCACGCCCTGCTGCAGCGCATCACGAGCCGCCCGACGAATGCAAGTCCAGCGGCCGCAGGAGTGCGATATAGTCCGGCCGGTCCCGACATCCGGGAGAGGACTCCCATGCGCCGCATCGCCGTATTCCTGCTCATCGCCCTGACCAGCGCGAGCGTCGCCGCGCGCGAAAGCAAGCTGAGCGACGCCGACGGCGGCAGCTGCCCGACCCGGACGCAGACCGCGGTGACGCGAGCCCCGGACCGCGACCCGGCCTCGATGGCGCTGCCGGTGAAGAGGAACAAGACCGTCGTCCCCGCCGGCAGCACCGGTGGCGGTGGCGACGACGTCCGCCTGCCCTCGCCGCGCTGGCACCGTTTCCTGCCGGGCATGTTCCGCTAAGTTGCTGCGCTGGCTTTTCGGGCGACCCCCGCAACCCATAGCTCCCGAACTCTGGCGCGACGTCCGCGCCGCATTGCCGTGGGCGGCCGCCCTGGACCCGGCGCGCGATGCCCGCCTGGCCCAGCTCGCCGCGGGCTTCCTGCATGCGAAGACCATCACCCAGATCGGCGACCTCGTGCTCGACGAGCGCGACCGCGCTCTGCTCGCCGCGGCCTGCTGCCTGCCGCTGCTCGAGATCGGCGAGTCCGGCCTGCGGGGCTGGTCGCAGCTCATCGTCTACCCCGAGGCGTTCCGCGTTAACCGCACGCACATGGATGCCGCGGGCGTGCTGCACGAGTGGGAAGACGAACTGATCGGCGAATCCTGGGACGCGGGCCCGCTGATCCTGTCCTGGGCCGACGTACTGGCCGATTGCGCCGATCCGCGCGCGGGCTTCTGCGTGGCGGTCCACGAGATGGCGCACAAGATCGACGTACTCGACGGCGAACTCGATGGCACACCTCCGTTGCCCGGGCCGTGGCAACGCGGCTGGGCGCGCGATTTCCAGGCGGCTTACGACGCGCTGGCGGCAGCGGCCGATGCCGGGCGCGACACCGCCATCGACGCGTATGCGGCCGAGGCGCCAGAGGAATTCTTCGCCGTGACCAGCGAATACCACTTCAGCGACCCGCGCCTGCTGCGCGCGGAAATGCCCCAGGTCGCCGCGCACCTGGAACGCTTCTACGGGCCCTCGCCCTTCGCCTGAGCCGGGTTACAGCCCCGGCGGCAACCGCGCCTCGAAGCGCGCACCACCCAGTTCCTCCGACGCCAGCACGTCCAGCGTGCCGCGGTAGCCGCGCACCAGGTCCTGCACGATCGCCAGACCGATGCCGTGGCCCTGCACGCGTTCGTCGCCGCGCACGCCGCGCTGCAGGATCAGCGCGACCTTGTCGGGCGGGATGCCCGGCCCGTCGTCGTCGACCGCGACCAGCAGCCCGGGTCGGCGGTTGGCCACCTGCTCGCCCGGCTGCACGGTCAGCAGCACCCGCGAACGCGCCCACTTGAACGCGTTCTCGAGCAGGTTGCCGAGCAGCTCCTGCAGGTCGCCCGGTTCGCCGAAGAATTGCGCGCCCGGGGCGATGTCGAATTCGCACAGCACGCCCTTGCCCAGGTACACCTTCTCCAGTCCCTTCACGATCTGCTCGGCGTGCGGCTCGATCGCGACGGGCGCGGCGAACAACTGGTGGCCGGAGCGGGCCGCGCGCGCAAGCTGGTACGACACCATGTCGTTCATGCGCCGCAGCTGCACGTCCACTTCCTCGCGCAGTTCCGTATCCGAGCCCGGATGGTCCAGGCGCGCGCGCAGTACCGCGAGCGGTGTCTTCAGGCTGTGCGCGAGGTCGGCGAGCGTGTTGCGCTGGCGGTCGAGGTTCTCGCGCTCGCTCTCGATGAAGGCGTTGATGCTTTCCGTCAGTGGTTCCAGCTCGCGCGGATGCCGCTCGCTCATCCGCGATGCGACGCCGCGCTGCACGCGCTTGAGTTCATGGATCACGTTGCGCAGCGGGCGCAGGCTCCAGCGCAGCACCACGGTCTGCAACAGCATCAGGATGAGCCCGGCGCCGCCCAGGTAACGCCACAACGCCGCACGGAACACCGCTACCTGCTGGCTCAGGGCCGTGGTGTCCTCGAGGATGTAGATCGTGTACGGGAACTCCGCCTTCGCATCGCCCTCGGCGCTCCAGATGAAGCCGCGTCCGTAGCGGAACACTTCGCCCGGCGTGCCCTTGATCTGCGTCATCGGCAATGGGCCTTCGAAACGCTCCTCGTTCGGGCTGAGCATCCGCGACGCCGGCAGCATCGGCCCCTGTCCGGAGTGCGAATCCCAGTGCGCCTTGGGCAAGACCACTTCCGCATACAGGCCGCTGCCGGGACGCTCGAAGCGCGGGTCGATCGGGTCGTAGGGCGGGATGAATTCGCCATTGCGGGCGAAATCGCTCTTGTCGGCATAAGCCAGCGCGTAGTTCTCCAGGCGCTGGCGCAGGTTGTCCTTCGCCGTCTGCAGGAACGCGCGATCCAGCGCATAACCCGCCAGGGCGAGGAACGCGATCAAGCCCAGGCTCGCCGCCAGCAACTGGCGGATCTGCAGGGAACGTGGCTGGCGCCAGCTCACGGCGTGGCCTCATCGCATCGGCGAGTAACGCTGGCGGCCCGGGTCGTCATGGGCCGCCAGCGTACAAAGAGCGCGCACCGGGCGCGATCGGCGGCGGTGCGAAACCGGACGCCGGTCGCGGGACGCGCGCCTTGGGTCAATCGCCGCTCCGCGGAATGGCGAAGCGATAGCCACGGCCGCGCACCGTCTCGATCGGCTTGAGCGAACCATCGGGATCCAGCTTCTTGCGCAGGCGCCCGATGAAGACTTCCAGCACGTTCGAATCGCGGTCGAAATCCTGCTGGTAGATGTGCTCGGTGAGATCGGCCTTCGACACCAGCTCGCCGGCGTGCATCATCAGGTACTCGAGCACCTTGTACTCGTAGCTGGTCAGGTCGACGTTGCCGCCGCTGACACTGACGGTCTGCGCGGCGAGGTCGAGCGTGACCGGGCCGCATTCGAGCGAGGGCTTGCTCCAGCCGGCCGCACGACGGACCAGCGCATTGATGCGCGCCAGCAGTTCCTCGACGTGGAAGGGCTTGACGAGGTAATCGTCGGCGCCTTGCTTCAGGCCCTCGACCTTGTCCTGCCAGCTCGATCGCGCAGTCAGGATCAGCACGGGAAACTTCTTGCCCTCTTCACGCAGGGCCTTGATCAGGTCCATGCCGGACATCTTGGGCAGGCCCAGATCGATGATGCCGAGGTCGAACGGGACCTCGCGGCCCATGTACAGCCCCTCTTCGCCATCCTGGGCCGCATCGACGGCAAAGCCCTCGCGCTTGAGGCGGGCGGCCAGGGTCTCGCGGAGGGGAGCTTCGTCCTCGACCAGAAGAATGCGCATGGCGGACTCCTTCAGCAGTGCGGCCGTCACTGGCCGGGTGCATTCAGGTTAGTCGTTCAGCTTGTCGGCGCGACGTGTAGGGGCATCGGCACCCCTGTTTATGTTCAGCTTAGTGAACGCGCACCCAATGGGGTCCAGCAGCGCTGGGCTACTCGTCTTCGCCCCGTGGCGGCTTGCGCTGGCGCTGCTGCCCCTGCGGATCGTCCATGTAGACGCGAACGCGGCCACTGGAATCTATGACCTTGACCCGATTGACGTTGCGGCCGTCGAAGGGCACCCGCTCGGCGCTCAGGACCTGGCCACCGGTGCGGCGCTCGACCCGACGCACCGCGTCGGACAGCGCGCGGTGGTCTTCACCGCGGTCATGGCGGTCGTCGAGACGTCGTGCCCGCTCGGCTTGGTCGCCAACCTCGCGGCCGACGCCGCTGCGATCCAGCACGCCGCCCAGGCTCTGCGCCATTGCCTGGCCGGCCGGTGCCACGAGGGCGACGGCAAGCAGCAGCGGAGCGATGTGGGAAACGGAACGTGGCATTGGCTTCGATGGGCGGCACGCGCCCGCAGGGAAGAACGATGGTGTGCATTCTTGGAACGAGGCAGTGAATCCGGTCTGAACTTTTCCTTCACACGACGGTCGTGGTTCAGCCCGCGGCCGAGCACGCATCAAAGCAACGCTGCGCCAGGCCCAGCGCCACGCAGCACGCGCGACCTTCAGAAGATCTCGCCCACGCAGCAGCGCAACGAGCCGCCGCCGGCCTCGATCGCGTCCAGTTCCACCGTGGCGACCTCGAACCCCGCGCCACGCAGGCATTCGCGGTTCGCCGCGGACAGCGAGCGTCCCGCGTGGGCGCTCATCCAGACCGTGTCCGGCGACAGCGCGATGGCGTTGCCGACGAAGGCGGCGTGTTCGGTATCGGAGCAGTGCACCACGTGCGGCGCATACAACGCCCCGATCGCACCCACGACCGCGGGATCGGCGAAACCGCGCGGGCACACGATGGCCGCGCGGCCTGCGAGGACGGCCAGGATCACGTTGGCGTGGTACTCGCCCGGGGCGAGGTCGAACAGCAGCGTCGCGCGCAGTCCGAAGGCGTCGTGCATCAGCCGCGCGCCCTCCTCGTCGCAACGCTCCGACAGGCCGCAGAAGCCGATGCCGCGCGCGCGGTCGATGACCAGGGCACCGGTGAGTTCGCAGGGATGCTCCTGCGCCGAGAGGTCGATCTCGGCGTAGTCGAGCACGGCGGCGAAGAAGCCGCGGATGTCGTCGCGGCCAGCCTCGCGTTGCCGCACTTCGTGGCGCATGCGGCCGACGACATACCGCCCCGCGGCGGTGCCGAACACGTTGTTCGGGAACAGCGCATCGGGCGTCTCCGCGCGCCCGGCAAAACACACCGTCGGCAGGATCGCCGAGAACGCGCGATGCAGGTCGCGGTGTTGCGCGGATGCGCGCGCCGCATCGAACGCGACGGCCGGCGCCATGTAGCGGTTGTCCTGCGCGGACTGCTCGGCCAGGGCGAAACCGTCCGGGGCGACCAGGAAGGCGGCGCGCGCCGTGGTCGGGCCGAAATCGAGGTCGCAGCCGCGGGCGAAAGCGAGGAACGCCTGGGTATCGCGGGTCAGCATGCGGATTCTCGCAAGATCAGGCTGCGGCGGTGGCGAAGGACTCGGTCAGGGCCAGTGCCTGCTCGACCAGCGACCAGTCCGCTCCGGATTTGTGCGCGCCTTCGCTCAGGACCTGACGGAAGGCGCGGCCACCGCGTTCGCCTCCGAACAGCCCGAGGATGTGGCGCGTGATGTGTTTCAGGTGGGCACCGTTCGCAAGTTGCGCTTCGACGTAGGGACGATAGGCACGCAGCAGTTCGGCGCGGCTGCGTTGCGCGCCGCCGAACCACGCCACGTCGAGCCGGTGCAGCAGGTAGGGATCGTGGTACGCGGCACGCCCGAGCATCGCCCCATCCGCATGGTGCAGATGTTGCGTGGCTTCTTCGATCGAGGCGATGCCACCATTGACGACGACCTGCAACTGCGGCCGTTCCCGTTTCAGGCGGTAGGCCCAGTCGTAGCGCAGCGGCGGCACTTCGCGGTTCTCCTTGGGCGACAGCCCCTGCAGCCAGGCATTGCGCGCGTGGACCACGAACATGCGGCAGCCCGCGGCCGCCACGCTGTCGATGAAGTGGACGAAGCGCTCCCAGTCATGGTCGTCGTCGACGCCGAGGCGGCACTTCACCGTGACCGGCACGTCGCAGGCGTCGACCATCGCCGCCACGCTCGCCGCCACCAGCGCCGGCTCGCGCATCAGGCAGGCACCGAAGCGCCCGGCCTGCACGCGGTCGGACGGACAGCCGCAATTGAGGTTGACCTCGTCAAAGCCGGCGTCCGCGCCGATGCTTGCGGCCTGCGCGAGCAATTCCGGCTCACTGCCGCCCAGTTGCAGCGCCACGGGATGCTCGCTGGTGTCCATCGCCAGAAGTTTCGCGCGGTCGCCATGGATCACGGCATTGGCATGGACCATCTCGGTGTAGAGACGGGCGTGCGGCGCCAGCACGCGATGGAACGCGCGGCAATGTGAATCCGTCCAATCCATCATCGGGGCGACGGACAGGCGCAATTGCGGCGGGGAGATGAGCTGAGCTGCAGTCATTTACGCCAATTGTAAGCGTTGACTCTCTTCACGCGACGCTGACACCGCCATGGGTGATTCGAAACACGACGGCATGCACGCATCATCTCGCCACTCGCGCCGGGGCAGAGATGAGCGACTCTCCTCACCATCCTCCGCGCATCGGCCCCGTAGTTCCCCGGCGCGGCGCCCTGAGCGGATTCGCATTGTTCCTGGTCGGCCTGCTGACCTGGGCCGCCATGGATGTGGTTGGCGACCAGTCCTCGGGCCGAATGGATGCCGACACCCACGAGCGTGACTGGGACAAGGCGCTGGAGGCCGCGCGCGGCGATCCGCTGATCCTCGCGGCGTTGCAGACCCCCGCCAACCAGAACCGGATCATGCATGGCGACGCCGAGGCGCTCGCTGCCTTCCGGACCACCCAGCCGATCGGTGCGTTGACGGCGTTGCCGGCGCAAGGCGACCCGGTAAAGGGCACGTTTTCCCCGGTGGCGGATTGGCCCCTGGTGGGCATCCACGCGGCGCTGACGCCTGACGGCCGCGTGCTGACCTACGGCACCACGAGCGCCGGCGTACGCACCGCCTACTTCATCTACGACGTGTGGGATCCGCAACTGGGCCTGGGTAGCGAGTCGCACACCACGCTGCCCAATGCCACCGCCGTCGACATTTTCTGCAACGCGCAATTGCTGTTGCCCAACGGCGACATCGAGATGTGGGGCGGCGACGTGCTCAACCTGACCAGCGGCAAGTCCTCGCTGCTGCCCAACGACGATTCCACGGTCTTCCATCCGCTCGACAACACGCTGGTCAAGACCGGCAAGATGTTCCGCCAGCGCTGGTATGCGACGGCCACGACCCTCGCCAACGGCGAGGTCTACATCCAGGGCGGCGACGGCGGCGGCGACTTTCCCGAAGTGCGTACCAGCACCGGCAACTTCCGCCTGCTGACGGGCGCCTCGACCACGTACCTGGGCACCTTGTACCCGCGCAACTTCCTTGCCCCGGACGGGAACATCTTCGGCACGCGCTACGAAGGGATGTATCGCGTGGATGCCCGCGGGCAGGGCTTCCTGGCGTCGCTGGGGCGGTACACGCCCAGCAACATGGGCGCCAGTTCGACGGCCGTGATGTTCCGTCCCGGGCGGATCCTGCAGACCGGCGGCGGCTACGACACGCAGTTCGCCAGTCCGAACGCGCACGTGATCAACATCAACCAGCCCGCTCCGATCGTGCAGGCCGTGGCGTCGCCGCTCCAGCGCCGCCACTGGGCGACCAGCACGATGCTGGCGGACGGCCGCGTGTTCCTCTCGGGCGGCAGCGTCGCGGACAACGACCCCGTCAATGGCGTGGCCTACACCAGCGAACTGTATGACCCGGTAACCAACGCCTGGTCGGAAGGCGCGACCGCACAGCGCATGCGTCTCTACCACTCCACCGCGCTGCTGCTGCCCGATGCGACGGTGCTGACCGTGGGCGGCGGCGCCAACGGACCCGAGCTCAACCTCAATGCCGAGATCTACTATCCGGGCTACCTGTTCGACGCCAGCGGCGCACCCGCGACGCGCCCGATCATTTCGACATCCCCGATGTCCGCGGACCCCGGCACCACGCTCGCGATCGGCACGCCCGACCCCGCCCGCATCAGCCGCGTGACGATGCTCAAGTCGGGTTCGGCCACCCACTCCTTCAACATGGACCAGCGCTTCCTCGAACTGTCCTTCACGGTGTCGGGCGGCGCGGTGCTGGCCAGCCTGCCCGCCAACGCGTTCGAGACGCCACCTGGCTACTACATGGTGTTCGTCTTCAACGACCAGGGCGTGCCATCGGAAGCGGCCATGCTGCGCGTCAACGTGCCAGCGCCCGCCAGCCTGACCGTCACCAAGGTGGTGGTGAACAACGACGGCGGCACCAGGACGGCGGCGGACTTCACGTTCTCGGTCAACGGCTGGGCCCCGATCGCGTTCGAAGGCGATGGCAGCAACACGCTCGCCGTGTCGCCCGGCGCCTACGCCATCACCGAGCCCGCCGTCGCGGGCTATACGGCGAGCTACGCCAACTGCAGCGGCCTGGTGCTTGCCCCGGGCGCCAGCGCCACGTGCACCATCACCAACAACGATCTTGCCGCGCCGGCGCTATCGACCACCGCGGAATCGAGCAAGGCCACCTACACGGCGGGCGAGACCGTGACGCTCTCGGCGCGCGTGCTCAACAATGGCGCGCCGGTGTCCGGCGCGCAGGTGAACTTCAACTCGCTCAAGCCGAACGGGGTCAACCGCGTCATCCTCAATGGAGTGACGAACAGCAGCGGCATCGCCACGGTCTCGTTCGTGTCGGGAACCGGCCCGAGTTCGATCGGCATCTACCAGTTGGCCGTCACCGCGACCAGCGGCGGCCTGACGGCGACCGCGTCGACCACCTACACGGTGGTGAGTACTTCGCAGCCGGCCACGCTCACCGTGACCAAGGTCGTCGTCAACAATGACGGCGGCAGCAAGATCGCCTCGGAGTTCACGTTCTCGGTCAACGGCGCTACCCCGGTGACCTTCGAATCCGATGCCAGCAACGCGCTCAGCGTGCCAGCCGGGACCTACACCGTCACCGAACCCGCCGTCGCCGGTTACAGTGCCAGCTACGCCGGATGCAGCAACGTCGTGCTCGCCGCCGGCGGCAGCGCCACCTGCACCATCACCAACAATGACGTCGTCCCGGCCGCGCCGGCCACGCTGACAGTGGCCAAGGTGGTGGTCAACGACGATGGCGGCACCCGGATCGCATCCGACTTCGGGTTCTCGGTCAACGGCGCGGCGGCCGTTGCGTTCGAGGCCGACGGCAGCAACGCGCTCACCGTTCCGGCCGGAACCTACACCGTCACCGAACCTGCCGCCGCGGGCTACACCACCAGCTATACCGGTTGCAGCACCGTCGTGCTCGCCGCCGGCGGCAGTGCCACCTGCACCATCACCAACAACGACGTCGCGCCGGCCGCGCCCCCGACGCTGACCGTGACCAAGGTGGTGGTGAACAACGATGGCGGCACCCGGGTCGCGTCCGACTTCGGCTTCTCGGTCAACGGCGCGGCGGCCGTGGCGTTCGAGTCCGACGGCAGCAACGCGCTGAGTGTTCCCGCCGGGACCTACACCGTCACCGAACCCGCGGCCGCCGGCTACACCACCAGCTACGCCGGTTGCAGCAATGTCGTGCTCGCCGCCGGCGGCAGCGCCACCTGCACGATCACCAACAACGACGTCGCCGCCTCGACGCTCACCACCACCGCGGAGAGCAGCAAGCCGGTGTATGTGCGCGGGGAGACGGTCACGCTGAGCGCACGCGTGCTCAACAGCGGCGCGCCGGTGGCGGGCGCGCGGGTCAACTTCAGCGCGCTCAAGCCCAACGGCACCAGCCGCGTGATCCTCAACGCCACCAGCAACAGCAACGGCGTCGCCACCGCCTCGTTCGTGTCGGGCACGGGCAACAGTTCAATCGGCACCTACCAGCTGACCGTCACCGCCACCAGCGGCAGCCTCAGCGCGCAGGCGTTCGCCACCTTCATCGTGCAGCGCGACCCGATCAGCCAGCCGGCGACGCTGACCGTCACCAAGACGGTTACGAACGATGAAGGCGGCACCAAGGTCGCGTCCGACTTCAGCTTCTCGGTCAACGGCGCGGCCCCGGTGGCATTCGAGTCCGACGGCAGCAATGCGATCACCCTGCCCGCCGGCACCTACACGGTGATCGAACCCGCCGTGTCCGGTTATGCCGCCAGTTACGCCAACTGCAGCGGCATCGTGCTCGCGGCGGGCGGCAGTGCCACGTGCACCATCAGCAACAACGACCAGGCGCCGGCCGCGCCTGCCGTCCTCACCGTGACCAAGGCCGTGGTGAACGACAACGGAGGCAGCAAGACCGCGGCCGACTTCGGCTTCTCGATCAACGGCGCCGCACCCGTCGCGTTCGAGTCCGACGGCAGCAATGCGATCACCCTGCCCGCCGGCACCTACAACGTCACCGAGCCGCTGGCGGCGGGCTACACCACCAGCTATTCGGGTTGCAGCAACGTGGTGCTGGTCGCCGGCGGCAACGCTACCTGCACGATCACCAACAACGACCTCGCGCCATCCGCGTTGTCGACCACGGCCGAAACGAGCAAGCCCGTGTACGTGCGTGGAGAAACCGTGACGATGTCGGCCAGGGTGCTCAACAACGGCGCGCCGGTCACCGGCGCGCAGGTGAACTTCAACGCCCTCAAGCCGAACCTGGTCAACCGCGTGATCCTCAGCGCGGTCACGAACAGTAGCGGCGTCGCGACGGTCTCGTTCGTTTCGGGTACCGGGCCGAGTTCCATCGGCACCTACCAACTCACCGTGACCGCCACCACCAACGGCCTGACCGCGCAGGCTTTCGCCACGTTCGTCGTCCAGTAACGTCCATCATGCTGACGCCGGCATCACACACGGCGGTCGTCGTGCCGCGCCTGTCCGTCGCCACGCGCGCAGCGCGTTACCCAAATAGGGGGTGATCCCAGCATCTCAGGCTTCACGAAACGGATACAGGCATGAGCGACGGTTCCAATCCTCGGCGGCATCGCGGCATCGCAACCGCGGTGCTGCTGATTTTCCTGGCGGCCCTGGTCTGGGCGGGCATCAACGCAATCGGGGGCTTCACCCAGCGCGAGCGCAACGTGGCCGCGGCCGTGGCCGCCGCCAGCGGCGATCCGCTGATCCTGGCTGCCGTGCAGACGCGCGCAAATGAGAACCGCGTGATGCGCGGCGACGCGGACGCAGTCGCGGCCTTCGATACGATGCATCCGATCGGCGCGCTCACCGCCCTGCCCGCCCAGGGCGATCCGGTCAAGGGCACTTTCTCGCCGGTCGTGGACTGGCCACTCGTCGGCATCCATGCCGTGCTGACGCCGGATGGACGCGTGCTCACGTATGGCACCAACGCCGCCGGCCTGCGCACGGGCTACTACATCTACGACGTGTGGGACCCGCAACTGGGTTTCGGCAGCGATGCGCACACGACCCTGTCCAACGCGACCCAGGTCGACATCTTCTGCAACGCGCAGCTGCTGCTTCCGTCCGGCAACATCGAGATGTGGGGCGGGGACGTCCTGGACGTGGCCACGGGCCGCGCCTCGCTCGATCCCAATGACGACTCCGCCGTATTCAATCCGCTCGACAACAGCCTGACGCGGACCGCCAAGATGTTCCGCAAGCGCTGGTACGCGACGGCGACGACGTTGCCCAGCGGCGAGGTCTACATCCAGGGCGGCACCGGTGGCGAGGACTTCCCCGAAGTACGCACCGCCACGGGCGCCTTCCGTCTCCTCAGCAATACGCCGACGACCTACCTGGGCGGTCTCTACCCGCGCAACTTCGCGGCTCCCGACGGCAACGTCTTCGGCATGCGCTACGAGGAGATGTACCGCGTCGATCCCGTCGGCACCGGCACCATCGCCAAGGCCGGCCGGTTCACCGCGGGCAACATGGGTGCAAGCTCGACCGCGGTGATGTTCCGCCCGGGCAGGATCCTCCAGGTGGGCGGTGGCTACGACCTGGATTTCGCCAGCCCGAACGCGCATGTCTTCGACATCAACAGCGCCACGCCGGTGGTCACGCAGGTGCCATCACCGCTGTACCGCCGGCATTGGGGCAACAGCACCGTGCTTCCGGACGGCCGCGTGTTCCTGTCCGGCGGGAGCGTCGCCGACAACGATCCGATCAACGGCGTCGCCTACACCAGCGAGATCTACGACCCGGTGGCGAACACCTGGTCGGAGGCGGCGACGGCGCAGCGCATGCGCCTGTACCACTCGTCGGCATTGCTGCTGCCGGATGCGACCGTGCTCACCCTAGGCGGCGGCGCCAACGGCCCGCAGCTGAACCTCAACGCCGAGGTCTACTACCCGCCGTATCTGTTCAACAGCGACGGCACGCCAGCGGCGCGTCCGATCATCACCACCGCGCCGATGACGGCGAATCCCGGCCAAAAGATCACGATCGGCACCCCGGCGCCCGCATCGATCGCGCGGGTGACGCTCGTCAAGACCGGCTCGGTCACCCATTCCTTCGACATGGACCAGCGCTTCCTGGAGCTGGCCTTCACCGTATCGGGCGACACCCTGCAGGCCAGCCTGCCGGCGAATCCGTTCGAGACGCCGCCGGGTTACTACATGGTGTTCGTGATCAATGCGCAGGGCGTTCCGTCCGAGGCGGCAATGCTGCGCATCAACCAGAGCACGCCCGCGCGCCTGACCGTCAGCAAGGTGATGGTCAACAACGACGGCGGCAACAAGGTCGCCTCGAACTTCAGCTTCGCGGTCAACGGCGGCGCCCCGATCCAGTTCGAGGCCGACGGCAGCAACGTGGTCAACCTGCCCCCTGGCACCTACACGATCACCGAGCCTGATCCGGGCGATTACACGCCGACCTACTCCAACTGCAGCGGGCTCGTGCTGGCGGCAGGGGGCAGCGCGTCCTGCACCATCACCAACAACGACATCGCCGGCTTCATCGTGTCGGTCGGCTCGACGAAGCCTAGCTACCTGCCCGGCGAGACGGTGACGCTGACAGCGCGCGTGGTCAACATGGGCACGCCAGTCCCGGGCGCGAGCGTCCGGTTCGACTCGCTCAAGCCGAACGGGATCAATCGCGTGATCCTCAACGCCACGACCGATGCGAGCGGGAACGCCAGCGCCTCGTTCGTTTCAGGCACCGGGCCGAGCTCGATCGGCACGTACCAGCTCACTGCGACCATCTCCAGCGGCAGCCGGACCGTGCAGGCCTTTGCGACCTATGCAGTGCAGCAGCCGCAGCCGCAGCCGGCGACGTTGACGGTGCGCAAGGTGATGGTCAACGAGAACGGCGGGACCAAGGAGCCACAGGACTTCAGCTTCTCGGTCAACGGCGGCGCGCCGATTGCCTTCGAGGCCGATGGCAGCAACGTGCTTGCGCTGGCGGCCGGAACCTACAGCGTCGCCGAGACCCCCGCCGCGGACTACACGCCCAGCTACGCCAACTGCAGCGACGTCGTGCTGGCGGCCGGCGAGAGCGCCACCTGCACGATCACCAATGCCGACACGGCCGCGTTCACCGCGACCGCCGACACAACCAAGCCGATCTACACCGGCGGCGAGGTCGTCACCATGACCGCGCACGTCATCAACGGAGGGTTGCCGGTAAGTGGCGCGCGCGTGAGTTTCGACGCGCTCAAGCCCAACGGCGTGAACCACGTGCTGCTGACCGCCACCACGAACGCGAGTGGCGACGCGAGCGCTTCGTTCATATCGGGCAGCGGCTCGAGCTCCATCGGCACCTACCACCTGACCGCGACCGTGACCAGCGGCAGCCTGTCGACGCGCGCGTACGCCACGTTCGCGGTGGAAAAGCCCGCGGCTACGCTGATCGTGACCAAGGTCGTCGTCAACGACAATGGCGGGAGCAAGGTGGCTTCGGACTTCAGCTTCTCGGTCAACGGCGCGGCGGCGGTCCCGTTCGAAAGCGATGGGAGCAATGCGCTCAGCGTGCCGGCCGGGACCTACACGGTCACCGAGCCCGCATCGGCCGGCTACAGCGCCAGCCTGTCGAATTGCAGCAACATCGTCCTGGCATCGGGCGGCTCGGCCACATGCACCGTTACCAATGACGACTCGGCGCCGCTGGTCCTGTCCACCGGTAGCAGCAAGCCGACGTACGTGCGCGGGGAAACCGTCACCCTGACCGCGCGCGCAACCCGGGGCGGCGTCCCGGTCGCCGGGGCCCGCGTGAACTTCGACGCGGTCAAGCCCAACGGGGTCAACCACATCATCCTCACGGCGACCACCGACGGCAATGGCGATGCAACGGCGTCGTTCGTATCGGGCACCGGGCCGAGTTCGATCGGCACCTACCAGCTCAGCACCAGCGCGACGAGTTCGGGCGAGACGGCCCAGGCCACCGCCTCCTTCGTCGTGCAGTAGCGGTCACTCCGCCGCGGAGGCGGCGGAGAGATGTGCGATGGCCGCGGTCGCGGCGTCGCGGTTGTTGTCGTCGAACGGCTCGATCGTCATCTGCACCACCGTGCCCTCGTCGAGGCAGCGGGCATTGACGTCGAATCCGTCCGGATTGCTGCGTGGCACGTAGAAGCTCTTGATGCCGCAATGGCCGCAGAACAGGTGGCGCGCGGCGCCAGTATTGAAGCTGTATTCGCGCAGGTCCCCGGCACCGGACAGCAGCCGGAAGCGCGACGCCGGCACGATCAGGTGCAGGAAGCCGCTCATGCGGCAGATCGAGCAGTTGCAGTCGAGGACGTCCAGCTGCGCGGGTGCGTCGACTTCAAAGCGCACGCGGCGGCAGTGGCAGCCGCCGCGATGCGTGACCAGGGGTTGGGCATCGGCGTTCATCTGATGTGGCTCAGCCCTTGCCTTGGCCCTTCTTCTTGCCGTTCGATCCTTTTCCCTGACCACCGCCGTCGCGGGCCGGGGCGTGCCCCTTGCCCGCGCCCGCAGCGCCATTCGACCGCGCCGGCTTGGCGGGGCCGCGTGCGTTCGCGGCGGAACCCTTGGGCTTGGCATGCGCACGGTCCTTGCCATGGTTCGGGAAGTCCCGGCGCAGGTCGGCATCCAGGTCGATCGGACGCGCCCAGCGATCGTAGGTCGGCACGAAGCCCTTCTTGAGCTGGTGGAATTCGCGCGAGCCCGGCTTGATGCCGAGCTGTTGCGCGACCGCGCCCCAGCCCTGGCCACGATCGGCTTCGTAGAGGTCGACGACGTAGCGGCACGGGCGTCCCAGCACGGATGCCAACGCACAGGCGTAGTACACGTCACCGGGGTTCCAGTGGCGGGATTGCAGCAGCTCCAGCACCAGCGGCCGCGGTGCGTTGTGGTAGCGCACCATCTCGTCGATGAAAGGCTCCGGATAGCGCGCGCCGTAGCGGTTCATGTCGCCAAGCCAGGTGTCGACCCAGGCATCGCCGCTGCGCGGGCTCCAGCCAACGGCGAGGTCCTGCGCCGCTGCACCGCCTCCCCATAGCGCCGAAACGGCCAGGGCCAGCGCCAGCAACCGTCGCTGCAACATCGAAAGGGAACGCGTACGCATCTGGGGGCTCCGTTGCAGTGCGCGGCGATGCTGGTGCGCCGCCAATGAATCCGTCATGAGTTCGGCGGCGGGCCCGTCAGGGCTCGATCACGAACTTGCCGAAGGCGACGCCCAGGTCCCAGCCCTGGCCCTTGCCCGCCAGCGCGAGCGACACGCTGCCCTTGGTCATCGCCATGGCCTTGGCCGACCTGGCCGCGCCGGCATGGGCCTCGCTGCTGGCATAGGTGCCCAGCACGTCGTTGATGGTGTAGACACCCGAGAATTCGCCGGTGCCGTTTTCGATCCGCGACTTGCCGATCGTGAGGCCACCGCCCTTGGCGTGGATCCGCACCGACATGCTCTGCCCGTTGTCGCAGGTCACCACGCCGGCGCCGCTTGCGGTCTTGTAGAACACCGACCATCCGGCGAGGTTGAAACTGAGCTTGCAGGTGATCGGGCCGCTGGCGAAGGCGGCCGGGGAAGCCAGCAGCACGAGCGTGCCGAGCAGTGCGGCCAGGCGGGATTTCAACGGACGGGGTTTCATTCGCGCGCTCCTGTGGCGTCGGTGCGCGAAGGCTACCACCCGGCTCATTACCAGACAGCAAAGAACGCTGGCGGCCAAAGCGGAGACGGCGCCCTGAGGCGCCGTCCCGTACTTCACCGGCGATACCGGTCAATCATCGTCGTAGTCGCGCCAGCGCCGACCGTCCCAGTAGCGTCCATCGCGGTCGTACCGGTCATGGCGGCGGTCATAGCTGTAGTAGCGGTTGTCGTAGGAGCGGCGGTCATACCGCGGGTCGTAGTAGCGCGTCACGCAGCGGCCCTTGCTGTCGCATTTCACGCGCGACTGCTGGCGGGACTGGTCATGCTTCTTCCAGTAGCCGTAGGCGTTGCCGTACGGCGGACCGCTGCGGTAGTTGTTCGGCGCATAGCGGTAGTACACCGGGCGTCCGTAGCGGTCGCGCTCGACCAGCAGGCGGTCGTCGTAGCCGTAGTCGCCGTAGCGGTAATACGGATCGCCGCCGCGGAAGATCACGTCGGCGACGTCGACGATCACCCGCGTCAGGTCGTCCTGCGCCTGGGCCGGGGCCGGAACGGCCAGCGTCGCCATGCCGAGGCCGGCAGCCAGGGCGGTGGAAGCAAGCCAGCGGGTCACGATGGCCATAGCGGTTCTCCTTTCACGCCCACCACCGTTTGGCGGGCACGGTGCGACGATGCGACCGTGGCGGTGAACCGATTTGTAATTTCCGTGTGAACCGTAAGCGCCGCTCAGATTCCAGTTAGGAGGCCGTGGAGCTGCCGCCTATACCGTTGCCGGCAACGCCAGCGACTTCACCGCGGCCGGCAACTCCGACGGTGCGGCCACGCGGCGCAGGCGCGGCGCGCGCTCGTCGACCTGCGCTTCGGTCTCATGCGCCCAGGTCACGTGGTACGGCATGTACACGCCCCACCCGCCCAGTTCGAGCACGGGGGCGATGTCCGAGCGCAGGGAGTTGCCGATCATGGCGAAGCGCGATGCCGGCAGGTTGAACTCGGCGAGCACGCGCGCATAGGTCGAGGCGTCCTTCTCGCTCACGATCTCGATGCGGTGGAACAGGTCGGCGAGGCCCGACTGGCGGACCTTGTTTTCCTGGTGGAACAGGTCGCCCTTGGTGATCAGCACGATGTCGTGCTCGGCGGCGATCGCTTCGACCGCCTCGCGGATGCCGGGCAGCAATTCCACCGGATGCTGCAGCAGTGCCTTGCCCAGCGAGACGATGCGATGCAGGTCGGTGGCGCTGATGCGCGCGTCGGTGATCTCCACCGCGGCCTCCACCATCGACAGGGTCATGCTTTTGACGCCGTAGCCGAACAGCGCGAGGTTGCGCATCTCCACTGCGTACAGGCGCTCGTGGGTGCGTCCATCCTGCAGGTCGACGTAGTGCCCCACGATGCGTTCGAAGTCGGCCTGCGCGGCGTGGTAGTAGTCCTCGCTGCGCCAGAGCGTGTCATCGCCGTCGAAGCCGACGAGGCGGATGGTGGTGGTGTCCCGGGTCATGCGCGCAGTATGCCAGCCGGTCCGGCGCGACCCGCCGCAGAAGGGACGAAAGGCGGCCGGGGGCCGCCTTTCGCGTGGGGGGCGCCGCTGGACGGCGCGAGCGATGAAACCGGCGGGACGCCGATGCGAGATCAGCGTCCCGCCGCTGCCGGCAGGTCAGGTCGCCGGCCAACCGTGACGCGAAGGCTTACTTCTTGCCTTCCTTCGTCTTGACATAGGCCTTGTATTCGTCGGCGCTCAGTGCGCCGTCGGCGTTGGCATCCGCCTTGTCGAAGACCTGGCCCAGCGCCGGGATCGCGGCTGCCTCGGCCTTGCTCAGGTTACCGTCCTTGTTGAGATCGACATCGTTCCAGCTCTTCTTGCCGGGCTCGCCCGCGGTGGCGGCGGCCGCGTCGTTGGACGTGGTGGGCTGGGCGGCGGCATCGGTCGCGCTCGTCGATTGCGCCGTGGCGCCGGTCGAGGCGGCGTCGGTCTGCGATTGCGCGAAGGCCAGCGGGGCGGACAGGGTGGCGGCGAGGGCGAACGTACCGATCAGGGTCTTGCGATTCATCAGTCTTTTCTCCTTAAGGGGTGTGCGCGGCGAGTTGCGGATCGGGGGATGTGCCCCGCACCCGGCGACCATGCCCATGCGCGGATGAACGCCTGCAGCGTCGCGCGCGCGGCCTCCACATGGGGTTAACCACAACGAAGGTGAAACCGTTTATGGCTGCGCGCTGAACCCCGCCCTAGCGTGACGGGCTTTGAAAAGCCGCAGCGTGCGCGGGCTGAATGGAACACAACCTTTACGAAAATGGCGCGCGCGTGCCTTCCAGGTTCGCGACACGCGCCACGCCACCGTCGCTGTCACGCGTGGTTGTCACGCATCGCTGTCACGCATCGCTGTCACGCGTCGCTGTCACGCGTCGCGCTCACCAGCACCTCGCCGCCCGCGCCGAAGGCGACGGCGATTTCCATCGGCTGGCAACACACCGGACAGTCCTCGATGTAACGCTGCAGGTCGCTGGCCTCGTCGATCATGAGCTCGACGCGCTCGCCGCAATACGGGCATGGCACCGCGATGGTGGGCAGCATGGCGTGGGGTCTCCGGGACAATCGGTCACCAGCCTAGCGCGGCACGCGTGCGGATGCGGTCCGTGACCCATCACGCTTCACTAACCTTTTCGGAGCAAAGCTGCCTGCACGCGCTGGGGAGCCGCGCGGCGCGCTGCACCCCAAGCGATCGCGGCCGATATCTAGGAGTGCGCATGAAGACTCGCCGCGTTTTCAGCACGCCCGATCTGATCACGGCCCGCGCCGCCATCCAGGCCGCGCGCGAAGCCGGCATCCACGACGACGACATTTCGCTGGTTGCCAGGCCGGACATCGAGGTTAGCCACATCCCCAACCGGCGCAAGGAAGCCGACAGCGACTTCGTGCCGGCGGCACTGCGTGGCGCGTTGTTCGGAGGCATCGCCGGGCTGGTGGCAGGCGCCATTGCCGTGCTGGTGTTTCCGTCGGTCGGCATGAGCTGGTCGGGCGCCGGACTGGTCGCGCTCGCGGGCGTGCTCGTGGGCGCATTCGCCTCGTCGCTGGTGGGTTCGTCGCTGCCGGATCCGGTGCGGCAGAAGTTCGATGGCGAGATCAAGGCCGGACGCATCCTCGTCCTGGTCGACGGCGCCGCCGAAATGCTGCCTGCGGTGGAAGCCGCAGTGATGCGCACCGGCGCGCTGTCGCTGCCGTTCGAGACGCCAACCGCACTGATCCGCTGACAGCGCGGCGGTTGCCGCGACACGACAAGGGCGCCGGTTGGCGCCCTTGTCGCAACTGCTTCAGTGCCTCACTTGCGGCCGGCTTTCAGCCACGCCTGGTACTCCGCGCGCGTGACGCTGCCATCGCTGTTGGCGTCGATGCTGGCGAAGTTGGCCTTGAAGGTGGCGTCGGCGTCGCCTTCACCCACGCTGATCGATCCGTCGGCATTGGCATCGAGGCGCCGCAGGGTGTCGCCCAGGCTCGACGACGTGCGCGTCGACGCGTCGGCGCCCCCGCGGCCCTTGTCCATCTCCGCCTTGGCGCCGGCGCGGTACTCCGCGTCGGTGACGAAGCCATCGTGGTCGGCGTCCATCGCCGCGAAGCCTGCGTTGAAGCCGGTGTCGATGGCGCCCTCGGTGGTGCTGATCCTGCCGTCGCCGTCGGTGTCGAGGCGCGTCCAGACATCGCGCTGGACCACCGAGGAATGCGCGGCCGCGTGCTCGGCGCCCTGCGACTGGGGCGGCGAAGGCGGCGGCACGTTGGTGTTGGCCTGCTCCGTCGTGTTGGTCAACGGCTTGTGGATGTCGCGCATCGTCTGTTCCGGCGAATTCGGCGTCGGCAGGCTCGGTGTCGGCGCGACGCGCGGAACATCCGGCGGACCCTTGCCGCCCTGCGCCCACGCCGCCGGCGACAGCAGCGCTGCCGCCAGTCCGAGGGCGAGCAGATTGCGGTTGCTTGCGTTCATGGCGTTCCTCCTGTTGAGCATTGACCGGACGCCCATGCGCCACGGCGCACACAAGCTGGTGCGGCGCGCCTGTACGCGTCGTGAGGAAGCGCGGGAATAACGCGCGATTCACGCCATTTTGCTGCGGCGTTAGCGGGATCGCCCATTCATGCCAAGCGCCCGAGCACGGTGCTGAATCCCTCTGCGCCGCGTTTGCTGCTGCGCGTCATCGCCTCCCGCCCATTACGGCGCGGCGCGACTCGCAATCGTTGCGCCGCGATCCAGGGCCTGGCGATAGCTCGCGTGCAGGCGCTGCACCTTGGCGATGTAGTCCTGGGTTTCGCGGTAAGGCGGAACCCCGCCGAAGCGCGCCACGGCGCCCGCCCCGGCGTTGTACGCGGCGGCGGCAAGGGTGAAATCGCCACGGTACCTGCGCAGCAGCGCATGCAGGTGGCGCGCGCCCGCGTCGATCGACTGCGTGGCCGAATAGGCATCGGTAACGCCGTAGCTGCGGGCGGTTTCCGGCATCAGCTGCATGAGGCCCTGCGCGCCCTTCGGCGACACGGCCTTGGTATCGAAGCCGCTTTCGACGTGCGCGATGGCGCGCAACCACGCGTCCTCGACGCCGTGCTTCTTCGCCGCGGCGCGGAACTGCGCGGCATAGCGATCGATCTGCGGCCGGCCGACATCGCCCAGCCCCGCGTGCGCCGGCTCGCCCGGCGGCGTGGCCACGGTGAACGCCAGCACCGGCGTCGAGCCGGGCAGCTTGCGCGTGCTGTAGACGGTGCGGCCGTCCTGCTGCCGCTCGTACAGGGTGCCGTTGACGACGCCGAGCGCGCCCCACAGGTTCGGCAGCTTCACCGCATCGTCGTCGATGTGCCTGGCGACGCAGCGGGATCCGGGTTCGGGTGCGGTCGCCAGGCTGACGCTGCCGCCACGCACGCATCGGTACACGGTCCGCGCGTGCGCGGAAGCGGCCCACGACAACAGCAGGACCACGATGCCAGCGACGATGATGCGGCGCGCGACCATGCCCGAAGTGTGCAGCAGGGGCGCCACGCCGGGATGTGCCAATGGTTTGGCGGTGGAGCCCGCGAGGCGCGATTGGACGCTTCGCGGCGGCATGCGACGGATCCGTCGCCGCGCGTGGCCCGCAACGGCCCGATATGCGATCGATGGCCGGCGGCGTTCGCCGGGGCGCCCTGACGGGCGTCAGTGCGCCATCAGCGCCTCGATCTCGTCGGCGCTGCGCGCCAGCTTGTCCGTCAGTACTTCGTGCCCGTCCTTGGTCACCAGCACGTCGTCCTCGATGCGGATGCCGATGCCGCGCCACCTGGCATCGACCGTCGTGTCGTCTTCGGCGACGTAGAGGCCGGGCTCGATGGTGAACACCATGCCGGGCTCGAGCAGGCGCGATTCGCCATCGATGCGGTATTCGCCGACGTCGTGCACGTCGAGGCCGAGCCAATGCCCGGTCTTGTGCCGGTAGAAGCGACGGTAGTGGCCGTCGGCGATGTTCTTCTCCAGCTTGCCCTTGAGCAGTCCCAGCCGCAGCAGGCCTTCGGTCAGCGTCGCGACCGCGGCGACGTGCCCGGCCTCGTAAGCGATGCCAGGACGGGCCTGTGCGAGCGCGGCGCGCTGCGCGGCGTGGACCAGGTCATGCAGCGCACGCTGCTCCTTGCTGAAGCGGCCGCTGGCCGGGAACGTGCGGGTGATGTCGGCGGCGTAGCCGCGGTACTCGGCGCCGGCGTCGACGAGCACGAGCTCGCCGTCGTTGACCGTCGCATTGTTGGCGCGGTAGTGCAGCACGCAGGCATTGCGGCCGGCGCCGACGATGCTGCCGTAGGCGGGCTCGGCGTCATGCTGGCGGAAGACGCGTTCGATTTCCGCCTGCAGCTCGTACTCGCGCATGCCGGCGCGGACGGACCGCATCGCGGCTTCGTGCGCGTGCACGCTGATGTCGGCGGCGCGCTGCATCAGCCGCAGCTCGTCGCGGTCCTTGAACAGGCGCATCTCGTCCAGCAGGTGGCCGAGTTCGAGGAATTCGTGCGGCGGCTGCGCGCCCAGCCGCACCTGCGCCCGCACCCGGTTCAGCCAGCCGATGAGCTTGAGGTCGAATTCCTGGTCGCGGCCGAAGTGGTAGTACACCCGCGTGCGGCCTTCCAGCAGCCCGGGCAGGATGTCGTCGAGGTCGCCGATCGGATAGGCGTCGTCGAAACCAAACGCCTCCACCACGCCTTCCGGGCCGTGGCGCGGGCCGTCCCAGGCTTCGCGCTCCTGGTCGCGCTCGCGGCAGAACAGCAGGGTTTCACCGTGCTTGCGCCCCGGCACGAGCACGAGCACCGCTTCGGGTTCGGCGAAGCCGGTGAGGTACCAGAAGTCCGAGTCCTGCCGGTACGGGTAATGCGTGTCGCGACTGCGCACCACTTCCTTCGCCGCCGGCAGGATGAGGATCGCCTCGTCGCCCGCCATGCGCATGAGCTGCCGCTGACGGCGGGCGTAGTTGCGGCTTGGTACGGCGAGGGGTTTGATCATGCGGGGCGTGGGTTGGGGTGTGGCGGGCGGCGCCCGCGCGATGCGGCCTGCGGCTGCGGAGTCATCCACAGCAAGGCGCCTCAGTTGAAGCGTTGCCTGTGGTGGGCGGCCATCACGCAGTCACCGTGCAACAGCAGCGCCGCGACCCGCACGAACTCCTCCAGCTCCACCAGCGCCTCCTCGTCCTCCTCGTCGCCGTCGTCCTGCGCCTGCGCGGCGGCCAGCTTGGCCAGGTCCGCGAGCGCCTCACGGCTGTCGTCGGACAGGGTTGGCGCGGCGCCTGCCGCGAGTCCGAAGCCGCCGAGGAAGCCACGGCACCAGTCGAACAGCGCGCCGCTGCGTTCTTCGAGCGAGGCATTGGGGTCGGGCAGCAGGAGCTCGAATTCGAAGCTGCGATCGCCCAGTTGGGCCGCGCTGGCCAGGCGCAGCTCGTCCAGCGCACTGCCTGTGGCGGGAGCGGGCAATGCCGCATCCGCAAGAACCTGGCCCAGCCACTGCGGGGTGGACGCGCCGCCTCCGGCCAGCCAGCCGCAGAGGCTGCCATGCAGCTCCGGCACGGTCACGGACAGTGCGAGGGCGCGGATTTCGGCCTCGAGGGCGGCCGGCGCGGGCAGATCGGGGACGTTTCGGGACGACACGTTGGGTGCGTTCAGGACGATTGGGGGATGTGGGCAGTTTAGCGGCTGGAATACGGCTAGCGGCAGGCGTCGGGTGTCTTACACTGCCCCCATACGCCTAACGGCTGGGGTCCGTGCGCTTTTTCCCATCCTTCACCGCTTGCCTGATCGCAGCGATCGCAGGCCTGCTTGGCGCAGGCATTGCCCGTGATGCCTCGGCGCTGACGCGCGACTACTACTTCGAGCGCCTGGGCAGCGAGCGCGGGCTGGGCCAGAACACCGTCAACGCGATGGTGCAGGACACGCAGGGATTCGTCTGGGTGGCCACCCAGGGTGGGCTGCACCGCTACGACGGGCAGCGCTACGTGCAATACCGGCATGACCCGCGCGACCCCGCCAGCCTTCCCGACAGCTACGTCACGGCGCTGGCCATCGAAGGCGACCATTCGCTGTGGGTGGGCTCCTACGCGCAGTACGTGTCGCGGCTGGACCTGGCCAGCGGCACCATCCGGCGTTACGAAGTGGCGGCGGGCGAACAGTCGCAGCGCCAGGTTTCGGCCCTGCTGCCCCACGCCGGCAAGGTCTGGGTCGGCACGCTCGCCGGCCTGGAGCGGCTGGATCCGGCCACCGGGACCCGCGACCGCGTCATCACCCTGGATTCCAAGGCCTTGCGCGCCTGGCCGCGGCAGTCGCTGGTGGCCGGGCGCGATGGCGACGTCTGGTACGGCACCCAGACCGGCCTGTATCGCATCGGGCCGCGCGGCGGCGTGGAGCGGATGCGGCCCGGAACGGCCGTGCGGGCGCTCGCCTTCGACCATCGCGGCCAGCTCTGGATCGGCACCCCGCAGGGCTTGTTCCGACTGGCGTCCGATGGGCGCTCGCTGCTGAAGGTGTGGCCCGCCAGCGGCGACGCTCCCGATGTCGAGGTGCGCGCGATCGTCGAGGCACCCGATCACCGGCTTTGGCTGTCGCTCTCCCGGGAGGGCGTGCTGCGGTTCGACCCGGCTAATGGCACCGGCCAGGCGTTCCGTGACCAGCCCGGCCTCGCTTCCGGCCTGCCGGAGGATGGCATCAACACGTTGATGGTGGATCGTGGGGGCATGCTGTGGCTGGGCGGACAGTTCCGCGGCGTCAGCATCACCGACCCGCTTGGCACGCGCTTCACGTACGTGCTCAACCTGGACAGCGGTGCGCAGCACAATCCGGCCACCGATGACAGCGTGCGCGCCGTCGCACAGGACGGTAGCGGCGCGCTCTGGCTCGGCACCGACGATGCGCGGCTGCTGCGCTACGACCCCCGCGGCGACCGTCTCGACGACTTCAGCCAACGCCTGCCGTGGGCAGCGAACGAGGGCAAGCCGCGGGTCATGGCGCTCGTGCGCAACCCCGACGGCAATCTGTGGGTGGCGACCGAACGCGGCCTGCTGCGCCTGGACCCGCGCCGCGGTTCGATCGAACAGGTGGCCCTGGGCAGTTATTCCAATGCTTCGATCCGCAGCCTGATGCTTGCGCGCAATGGCGCGCTGTGGATCGGCACCGCCAACAATGGCGCGCTGCGCTACTCGCCATTCGACGGCGAAGTGCTGCATTACGGATTCCGCGAGAACGACCCGCACCAGCTGTCGCACCCGGCGGTGCACGCGATGCTGGAGGATCGCCGCGGCCGCATCTGGCTGGGGACCGGCGACGGCCTGGACCTGCTTGACCCTGCCAACGGGCAGCTGCGGCATTTCCGCCACGGCCTCCACGCCCCGGGCAGCCTGCCGGGCAACCTGGTGCGTGCGCTCTGGCAGGCCGCCGACGGCAATATCTGGATCGGCACGCATGCGGGCCTGAGCCGCGTGATTGAAACCGCGGGCGGCAATGTCGCCTTTGCCCACCCGCTGGCCGAAGCGCTGCATGACCGTCCTGTCCCGGTGGTGTTCTCGATCGTCGAGCGTCCCGCGGGAACGCTCTGGCTGGGGACCGACAATGGCATCACCCGCTTCCGCACCGCGTCGGGCGCGTACCGCACCTACGGCCTTGCCGATGGCCTGCAGGACCTCGAATTCAACGGCGCCGCCGCAGCGCTCCTGAGCGACGGCCGCGTCGCGCTCGGCGGCGTGCGCGGGCTCAATCTGTTCGATCCGCGCCGCATCACCGATACCGGTTACCTGCCACCGTTGCGGCTGCTGTCCGCGCGCATCGGCGCGGACGCCACGGGCAACGACGGCGTGCTGTGGCAGCCCCGCGCGTTGTCCGTCCCGGACGACGCCGACCTCCTGCGCCTGCGCGTGGGCGCGCTGGATTTCGCACCCGCCGCCAACATCCAGTACCGGTACCGCCTCGACGGATTCGACCTGGGATGGATTGAGAACGGGCACGAGCAGGACATCGCGTATACCAAGCTTCCCCCCGGCGATTACGTGCTGCGCGTGCAGGCCACCGATCGGGACGGGGTGTGGTCATCGCAGGAGTTGAGCGTACCGGTCCAGGTGTTGCCACCGTGGTGGCGTCATCCACGCGTGATCGCGATCGCCACCGCCCTGTTGCTGGCGCTGGCCGGCTTCCTGTGGTGGCGGCACCGGCAGGGCGTACGGCGCGAGCGCGGCCTGTTCGAAGCCATCCGCGTGCGCGAGCAGCGGCTGAAGCTGGCGCTGTGGGGGTCGGGCGAGATCTTCTGGGACTACGACCTCAAGCGCGGCGAGATGCATGCGATGCGCATCGACGAAAGCCGCGTCGCCGACGCCGACAGCGCGGTGCAGATGGAAATCGTCGACCAGCACGAAGTCCATCCCGACGACCTGCCGCGCCTGAGCGACCTGGTGCGCCAGCACATCCGCGGCGAGACCTCGCTGATGCTCTCGGAGCACCGCGTGCGCCTACCTGACGGGCACTGGGCCTGGATGCTCGCGCGCGGCCGCGTCGTGGACCGCGATCCCAGCGGCCGCGCCCTGCGCATTGCCGGCACCGCCCGCGACGTCACCGCCACCCGCAATGCCGAACGCGAGCGCCGCATCGCCAGCGAGGTGCTGCGCAGCATGGCGGAGGCGGTGTGTGTTTTCGACCGCGACTTCTGCTTCGTCTCGGTGAATCCCGCCTTCACCCGCATGACCGGCTACAGCGATGTCGAAGTCCTCGGCCGCGACACCGCGCTCCTCAACAGCCCGCAGCACGACCCGGAGTTCTACCGGCAGATGCGCTTCCGCCTGGAGCGCGACGGTCGCTGGTCCGGCGAGATCTGGCAGCAGCGCAAGGACGGGCAGGAGTTCCTGTGCTCGGTGCAGGCCAGCATCGTCCTCGACGCGACCGGCCAGCGCAGCCACTACGTCGGCGTGCTGGGCGACATCACCGACCAGAAGCGCGCCGAGCAGGAGCTGCGCTACCTCGCCAACTACGACACGCTCACCAGCCTGCCCAACCGCACGCTGCTGTCGGAGCGGCTCTCGCGTGCCATCGTGCGCGCGCGGCGCCAGGGCAAGCGCATCGCGGTGCTGTTCCTCGACCTCGACCGCTTCAAGGACATCAACGATTCGCTCGGCCACGCCGCCGGCGATCGCATCCTGCGCGCCGCGGCCGCGCGCCTGCAGAACACGGTCGGTGCGCAACATACCGTGGCGCGGCTGGGCGGAGACGAGTTCACGGTCGTGCTCGAGGACATCGACACGATCGACGAAGCCGAGCAGGTCGCGCGCCGGATCATCGACGCCTTCGGCCAGCCGCTCGACATCGACGACCGCCATGATGTCTCGATCTCGCCGTCGATCGGCATCAGCCTGTATCCCGACCACGCCCAGATCCCCACCGACCTGCTCAAGCATGCGGACACGGCGATGTACCAGGCCAAGGCGGCGGGGCGGCGTACCTTCATGCGCTACACAGACGCGATGGACGTGGAGATCCGCCAGCGCGCCACGATCTCCGCCGCGCTGCGCAAGGTCCTGGACCGCCACGAACTGCGCCTGGTGTTCCAGCCGAAGCTGTCGTTGACGCAGATGCGGATCACCGGGGTCGAGGCGCTGTTGCGCTGGTACAGCCCCGAGCACGGCGAGATACCGCCGGATCGTTTCATCCCCCTCGCGGAGGAGACGGGCCTGATCCTCGAGATCGGCGAGTGGGCGATGCAGGAGGCCTGCAACACGCTGGAGATGTGGCGGGAACTGGGCCTGCTGGACGTCTCGATAGCCGTGAACGTCTCGGCGCTGCAACTGGCGCGAGGCCATCTTCCGGACGTGGTCGCGCGCGCGCTGTCCGGCCGCAACATCCCGCCCGACCGCCTGCAACTCGAGCTCACCGAGACCGTGATCATGGCGAACGCGGAGCAGAACGCGGCCATGCTTCAGGCCATCCGTGACCTGGGCGTGGGCCTGGCGATCGACGATTTCGGCACCGGCTACTCCTCCCTGTCCTATCTCAAGCGCCTGCCGCTGACCACGCTCAAGATCGACAAGGAATTCATCGGCGACCTCACCCGCGACGCCGACGACGAAGCCATCACCGGCGCCGTCATCGCGATGGCGCATTCGCTGGGCTTGAACGTGGTGGCCGAGGGAGTGGAAACCGAGGCGCAGGTGAAGTTCCTGCATGACCATGGCTGCGATGAAATCCAGGGCTACTGGCTGGCCCGCCCCCTGCGCGCAGAGGAGTGCCTGACCTTCCTGCAAAGCTGGGCCACCGCCACCGCGGCAACCGATCGCCAGGCGGTCTCCGGCTAGGCCGGATCGTGGCAGCTGCCTTGACCGCCCCCCGCCTGCTCCCCATCATCCGCCCATGGATCGCACCCAGCTCATCGCCGAACTGCAGAACCTGTCGGCTCGCCTTGACGAGCTGGGTAGCCAGGCGCGCCGGCTCAGCGAGGAGAATCGCAGCCTGCGCCTGCAGCAGGAGCAGCTGATCAACGAACGCTCAACGCTGCTGGCGAAGAACGAGCAGGCGCGCAACCGGGTCGAGGCGATGATCGCCCGGCTCAAGTCGCTGGAGCAGCACACGTGAGTTCCAAGGCCAGCGAGCCCGTCAGCATCCGGCTGCTCGATCGCGAGTACACCATCGGTTGTGAGCCGGACGAACGCGACAGCCTGATGGCGGCGGCGAAACTGCTGGACGCGAAGATGCGCGAGATCCGCGGCAATAACCGCATGGCCGCGCTCGATCGCGTGGCCGTGCTCGCGGCGTTGAACCTCGCGCACGAACTCCAGCAGTTGCGCAGCGACGGCGAGGGCCGCGATCGCGAGCTCGTGCGAACGCTCGACGACCTGCATCGCAAGCTCGACGGATTGTTCGACAACGCGCCACGTTGAAAACGCGAGCACTCGCACGTTTCTGCTGAACCGCAGCATCGCCTGCGCCGACGAGCGGACTGGCCCATGGAAAACACCGCGCTATACTTCGCGCACGTCCTCTGCTGTGCGCGACAGCCTGCGCAAACATTCGCCTTGTCCCTTAATGACGACCACGGGGGCGCAGCGGAAGCCCGGAGTGCAAGTCCGCCCTGTAGCGGAAAGCCCGAAGGCATCCAAGCGTTCCCACTTGAACCCCGGGTTCAAGGTCGTTTCGCAGGCATCGCACACCGGTGGAGGACTTTTCATTCTCATGCGCAGCGCGTAGGCGCTGCGTTTTTCTGTCCTACCCTCAGCGTGCCGAACAGCCGCCTCACTGGCGCGTTCTCCGCATGAATGACGCAACCAGCGCCATGCGCCGCCAGCTGCGCCAGGACCTACGCGCACGCCGTCGCGCCCTTCCCGCCGCGCATCGCATTGCGGCCGCAGAAGGGCTGGCGCAACGCCTGCTGGCTCTACCATTCGCTCCACGCTCCGGCTACGTCGCTGGCTACTGGGCGATGGACGGAGAGATTGCACTGCACGTTTGGCAGCTGCGCCTCCCGCGTGAGTGCGTCTATTGCCTGCCGGTCCTGTGCGAGGACCAACGTCTGCGCTTCGCGCCCTGGCGCCCGGGCGATGCACTGGTCAGCAACCGCTACGGCATTCCGGAACCCGATGTCTCCATTGCCTCGCTGCTCGTCCCTGAGCAGATGTCGCTGGCCGTGCTGCCGCTGGTGGGGTTCGACGATGACGGCAACCGGCTTGGCATGGGGGGCGGCTGGTACGATCGCAGCTTCGCCTTCCGGCACGGCGCCGATGCCCCACCCTATCTCGTGGGCGCCGCATTCGCGCTGCAGCAGGTGGCACGCGCGCAACCCCAGCCATGGGATGTGCGCCTTGACGCCGTCTGCACCGAGAGCGGCTTTTTCGACTTCACCAACGCCTGACACGACCGCCGCCATGACCGCACGCCGCCGCTATTGGCTGATGAAATCCGAGCCTGACGCATTTTCGATCGACGACTTGCGGCGAGTCGGCACCGAGCCCTGGACCGGGGTGCGCAACTACCAGGCCCGGAATCACATGCGGGCCATGCAGGTGGGCGATGGCGTGTTGTTCTATCACTCGAGCTGCGATGTTCCCGGCATTGTCGGTGTCGCGACGGTGGCGAGCACTCCGTATCCCGACCCGACCCAGTTCGACACCAAGTCGGATTATTTCGATCCCAAGGCGACACGCGAGCAACCGCGCTGGGACTTGGTCGACGTCAGCTTCGATCGCAAGCTCAAGCGCACCATCGCGCTGGAAGAGATCCGCCAGCATGCCGACGAGCTGGGGGAGGGTTTCGCGTTGATCCAACGCGGCTCCCGCCTGTCGGTGCTACCGGTGACGGCGGCACAATGGAAACTTCTCCTGTCCCTGGAATGACTCCGTGAGCGAAGCAAAGCGCCTGGCCGGCGAAAAGGCCATCGACTATGTCGAGGACGGCATGATC
This sequence comes from Lysobacter oryzae DSM 21044, assembly GCF_059568595.1. NCBI lineage: Bacteria > Pseudomonadati > Pseudomonadota > Gammaproteobacteria > Lysobacterales > Lysobacteraceae > Lysobacter > Lysobacter oryzae. Next base: position 465,023 of record NZ_JCANTQ010000010.1, read on the forward strand.
GTCGGCGTAGGCACGGGATCCACCGTGGCCTATTTCATCGACGCGCTCGCGCGGATCAAGGACCGCATTCGTGGCGCCGTTTCCAGTTCGGAACAGAGCACGCAGCGCTTGGCGATGCACGGCATCGAAGTCCTCGACCTCAACGCCACCGGCCCTCTGTCGCTCTACGTGGACGGTGCCGACGAGTGCGATCCGCACAAGCGCCTGATCAAGGGGGGCGGCGCGGCCCTGACGCGGGAAAAGATCATCGCCGAAGCGAGCGAGAAGTTCGTGTGCATCATCGACCCGGCCAAGCGCGTGGACGTACTCGGCAAGTTTCCCTTGCCCGTCGAGGTGATCCCGATGGCGCGCAGCCTGGTAGCGCGACAAATCCTTGCGAGGACCGGTGGCCAGCCGGTGTGGCGGGACGGGGTGGTTACCGACAATGGCAACGTGATACTCGACGTCCATAATCTATCCATCATCGATCCTGTCGCCACCGAGAGCGTCGTGAACCAGATCCCTGGCGTGGTTTCGGTGGGACTGTTCGCCCGGCGCCCCGCCGACATCGTGATCGTGGGCGGTCAACCGCCCTTGGTTCTGTAAGTCCGTTGGAGACGATGCCGAACGCCATCGCCGTGGCCGATCTCCCGCCGTTGCTGCGAAGCGAGGGTTTCTGTTTCGTCGCATCATCCAACATGCGGTCGATGCTCGAGCGCAGCGGGCGGCTCGACGACTGGGCGCGGTTTGCGGACAGTTGGAACGATCTTGCACCCGACACCTATCTGGCGAAGGTCGGTCGGCGCCGGCGTCGTCGGCATGCCGTCTACGAGGCCGACGCAGGCGGGCACGTTCAGCGGCAGCCGCACCAGCCCCACTACCAGTCCAGCGACTACAACAGCCTGCAAGGCAACATCGAGCGCTGGTTCGAACCCATCGCACCCGACGTCGGCTCCGGTGCGTCGCTGTCAACGATCCTGGACTTTGCGCGGGAGCTGTTCGCCGCCTTGGCACCGGAGGTCCGAAGCTGGCGTGTCGAGGTGCATCAGTTCCGCATCGAGGCCAAGCTTGGCGAGCCAGGCGAGCCGACCCCTGAGGGCATCCATCGCGACGGTGTCGACTACGTCCTGGTGCTGCTGGTCGATCGCAGGAACATCGCGAGTGGCACAACCACCATCCATGCCGGCGACGGCGCATTGCTCGGCAGCTTCACCCTGACCCATGCATTCGACGCCGCGCTCGTGGACGATTCCCGGGTCTTCCACGGCGTGACCGCGGTTACCCCGCTGGACCCCGCTCTGCCCGCATATCGCGACGTGCTCGTCGTGACATTCCGCCGGCAGACCTGAAGCAGACACTGGACCCCGCGTCCCGTTGCACGTGCGGGTCCGGCGGCAGCGCTTCCGGGTGAGCGGGTATTGGTTGGCCAAAGGTTTCTGTTGGGGTTACTGGGGAGGATTGCCTGGGTAACCCTTGGAGCCTGGCGCATGGGCTCCGGCGCGAGGGGAGTCGCGCGCGTATTTTTCGCCGGCGCAAAGAAGAACCCCCGACCTGTCGGCCGGGGGTTCGGATAAATGCTCAGCGATGACCTACTCTTGCATGCGGATGCACACTACCATCGGCGCGGTTGCGTTTCACTTCCGAGTTCGGGATGGGATCGGGTGGTGCCACAACGCTATTGTCACTGAGCAAGCTGGTGAAGCGGCGCGATTGCGCCTGCTTGCGTCTTTTGCACGAAGGGACGAGTCCCTAGGGGCTTAAGAATTTGGGATTGTAGCGAGTTGGTCCTGGAAGGTCACGACGTCGTCGTAAGCCTAAGGCCACTTGAGGTTATATGGTCAAGCCACACGGATCATTAGTACAGGTTAGCTCAACGCATTGCTGCGCTTACACACCCTGCCTATCAACCACCTGGTCTTGATGGTTCCTTTAGGGGACTTGTGTCCCGGGAGATCTCATCTTGAGGCGCGCTTCCCGCTTAGATGCTTTCAGCGGTTATCGCTTCCGAACATAGCTACCCGGCCGTGCCATTGGCATGACAACCGGAACACCAGAGGTTCGTCCACTCCGGTCCTCTCGTACTAGGAGCAGCCCCTCTCAAATCTCCAACGCCCACGACAGATAGGGACCGAACTGTCTCACGACGTTCTGAACCCAGCTCGCGTACCACTTTAAATGGCGAACAGCCATACCCTTGGGACCGACTACAGCCCCAGGATGTGATGAGCCGACATCGAGGTGCCAAACACCGCCGTCGATATGAACTCTTGGGCGGTATCAGCCTGTTATCCCCGGAGTACCTTTTATCCGTTGAGCGATGGCCCTTCCATACAGAACCACCGGATCACTAAGTCCTAGTTTCCTACCTGCTTGATCCGTCGATCTTGCAGTCAAGCACGCTTATGCCTTTGCACACAGTGCGCGATGTCCGACCGCGCTGAGCGTACCTTCGAGCTCCTCCGTTACACTTTGGGAGGAGACCGCCCCAGTCAAACTACCCACCATACACGGTCCCCGATCCGGATTACGGACCTAGGTTAGAACGTCAAGCACATCAGGGTGGTATTTCAAGGTTGCCTCCGCCGAAGCTAGCGCCTCGGTTTCATAGGCTCCCACCTATCCTACACAGACGAACTCAACGTTCAGTGTAAAGCTATAGTAAAGGTTCACGGGGTCTTTCCGTCTTGCCGCGGGAACGCTGCATCTTCACAGCGATTTCAATTTCACTGAGTCTTAGGTGGAGACAGCGCCGCTGTCGTTACGCCATTCGTGCAGGTCGGAACTTACCCGACAAGGAATTTCGCTACCTTAGGACCGTTATAGTTACGGCCGCCGTTTACCGGGGCTTCGATCAAGAGCTTCGCCTTGCGGCTGACCCCATCAATTAACCTTCCGGCACCGGGCAGGCGTCACACCCTATACGTCCACTTTCGTGTTTGCAGAGTGCTGTGTTTTTGATAAACAGTCGCAGCGGCCTGGTTTCTGCGGCCCTCCTCAGCTATTAACCATGGAGGGCGTACCTTCTCCCGAAGTTACGGTACTATTTTGCCTAGTTCCTTCACCTAAGTTCTCTCAAGCGCCTGAGAATTCTCATCCTGCCCACCTGTGTCGGTTTACGGTACGGTCTGCGTAAGCTGAAGCTTAGGAGCTTTTCCTGGAAGCGTGATATCGGCAGCCTAGCCCTAATGGGCCGGTCCTTAGTCTCAACGTTGCCCCCCCGGATTTGCCTAAGGGGACCGCCTCAACTCTCTCACCGGGACAACCAACGCCCGGCCTGCCTAACCTTCTCCGTCCCTCCATCGCACTTACGCGAGGTGCTGGAATATTAACCAGCTTCCCATCGACTACGCATTTCTGCCTCGCCTTAGGGGCCGACTCACCCTGCGTCGATTAACGTTGCGCAAGGAAACCTTGGGCTTTCGGCGTGCGGGCTTTTCACCCGCATTATCGTTACTCATGTCAGCATTCGCACTTCCGATACCTCCAGCAGCCTTCTCAAGCCACCTTCAACGGCGTACGGAACGCTCCTCTACCGCGCATACAAAGTATGCACCCCAAGCTTCGGTTTCGTGCTTAGCCCCGTTAAATCTTCCGCGCAGACCGACTCGACCAGTGAGCTATTACGCTTTCTTTAAAGGGTGGCTGCTTCTAAGCCAACCTCCTGGCTGTCTGTGCCTTTCCACATCGTTTTCCACTTAGCACGAAATTTGGGACCTTAGCTGTGGGTCTGGGTTGTTTCCCTTTTCACGACGGACGTTAGCACCCGCCGTGTGTCTCCCGCGCAGTCTGTCTTGGTATTCGGAGTTTGCCATGGTTTGGTAAGTCGCAATGACCCCCTAGCCATAACAGTGCTCTACCCCCAAGAAGATTCACGCGAGGCGCTACCTAAATAGCTTTCGAGGAGAACCAGCTATCTCCGGGTTCGATTAGCTTTTCACTCCTAATCACACCTCATCCCCTACCTTTGCAACGGGAGTGGGTTCGGGCCTCCAGTACCTGTTACGGTACCTTCACCCTGGGCATGACTAGATCACCCGGTTTCGGGTCTACTGCCCGCGACTATGCGCCCTTATCAGACTCGGTTTCCCTTCGCCTCCCCTATACGGTTAAGCTCGCCACGAACAGTAAGTCGCTGACCCATTATACAAAAGGTACGCAGTCACCCCGAAGGGCTCCTACTGCTTGTACGCACACGGTTTCAGGGTCTATTTCACTCCCTTCACCAGGGTTCTTTTCGCCTTTCCCTCACGGTACTGGTTCACTATCGGTCGGTCAGGAGTATTTAGCCTTGGAGGATGGTCCCCCCATATTCAGACAGGGTTTCTCGTGCCCCGCCTTACTCGATTTCATTGAATGAGGTCTTTCGCATACCGGGCTGTCACCGTCTATGGCCGACCTTTCCAGATCGTTTTGCTAAACCTTACTCAACTTAAGGGCTGCTCCCCGTTCGCTCGTCACTACTGGGGGAATCTCGGTTGATTTCTTTTCCTCCGGGTACTTAGATATTTCAGTTCTCCGGGTTCGCTTCCAGCAGCTATGTATTCACTGCAGGATACCTATTGCTAGGTGGGTTTCCCCATTCGGACATTGCGGGATCAATGCTTGTTGCCAGCTCCCCCGCACTTTTCGCAGGCTGCCACGTCCTTCATCGCCTCTGACCGCCAAGGCATCCACCGTGTGCGCTTATTCGCTTGACCATATAACCCCAAGTCGCCTCAGGATTATCGTAGTGCCGGGGGGTACAAAGCCCCGACGCGAATTACGACAACTTCAAATGTTAGGGCCTCGAGGGCCCCGCCTTAGCCTCACGACACGTCTGTAGACCTTCTGTCTCAGAACGCTCGCTACAATTCCCAGTTTTCAAAGAACACGAATCCGGCTTCAGCGCCGCAATCGTTTCAAATCTTCATGTGTGTGCGCAGTTCAGAGTTGCCGTCGGGATTAGTGGTGGGTCTGGGAGGACTCGAACCACCGGCCTCACCCTTATCAGGGGTGCGCT